>JBPPMB010000188.1:0-2507 GCA_051305855.1 Desulfuromonadales bacterium | reverse complement strand
CTATATCACAGAGGAATTCTGAAAAGCTCATACAATCAGAGTGTCTCCTGGTATAAAACCCAATAAGATTTCCCCCATGCGCTCTGTGAATCTGTGGTGTAAAGACTTTTGCCAGCAGGTTTTTTCATGGATTTTGATGTCGGCTGACTCGTTGCAGTAGATTAATCCCTTGCGGATGAAGGAAAGTGCAGGGTATCGTCTCATTTAGGATTTGGCAAATATTCTTCAGCCGTCGCGGCGGGAAGTCAGGGTTTCCCATGCTTTCCCCTTTGCCTTGACCCCCAGACAGGCAGCGGGGGTGGTTTTTTTGTATAGATAAGGAACTGATTTCTCCCGGGCTTGACAGGGTTTGAAATGCAGATTAGATTGCGCCCGACAGGCAGTGGCCGCGTTGAAAAATTAAGATTGCAAGACATCAATTCTCAAGGACTTGGTACATGATCGAACCTTTTAAAATGGGCTATACCGCTGTCGGCGGACTCGGCATCTTTATCCTCGGTATGAAGTACCTCTCCGACAGCCTGCAGTCCCTTTCGGGAGGCTTGATCCGCAAGGCGATCTCGTCAGTGACCAGCAACCGCTTCCTGGCGGTACTGGTCGGCCTGGTTGTCACCTGCTTCGTGCAGTCCTCATCAATCACTACGGTCATGGTGGTCGGCCTGACCAACGCCGGGCTGATGCAGCTGACCCAGGCAATCGGCGTCATTCTCGGCGCCAACATCGGTACCACCATCACCGGCTGGATCCTGGCGGTCAAGATCGGCAAATACGGCCTGCTGCTGGTCGCCATCGGCGTCTTTCCGATGTTGTTTGCCAAAAACGACCGGATCTCGGCAACAGCCAAGGTCCTGGTTGCCCTGGGCCTGATCTTCTTCGGCCTTGAGATCATGAGCGACGCCTTCAAGCCGCTGCGCAGCGATGAAAGCTTCATGAATATGATGCTGAGCCTCGATGCCCAGTCGTTGCCGAGCATCCTCGGCTGCGTCGCCATTGGTTGCCTGATGACCATGATCATCCAGAGCAGCTCGGCGATGCTCGGTATCACCATCGCCCTCGCGGCAACCGGGGCCATCCCGCTGTACACGGCCGTCGCCCTGGTCATGGGCGAGAACATCGGCACCACTATCACTGCCCAGTTTGCTGCGATCGGCGGCAGCGTTGCCGCCCGGCGCGCAGCGATGGCCCACACGGTGTTCAATGTCCTGGGGGTTTTCATCATTGTTTCGATTTTTTCGACCTACGTCGATATGATCGAGAGGTTCGTCCCCGGTCTTTCAAGCTTTGTCGGTACCGACGGAAGCCGCCCCAATATTGCCGCCCACATCGCCATGGCGCACACCTTCTTCAATGTCACAGCAACCCTCGTGATGCTGCCGTTTCTCAACTACCTGGCCAAGCTCGTCAGCAAAATGGTGCCGGAGAAAGCTGGCGCTGCAAAAGGCGCATTCAAGTATATCGGCGCTCCCGGCACCATGCCTGTGGCCATGGGTATTTCGATGGTTTTCGAAGAACTCAAGCGCATGCAGGGGGCGGTTCACGAGGCCCTGGTTCTTGCCGACGAATTTCTGCAGCGCGACCTGAAAGGGCGCGATCGCATCTATCGCAAGGTCAAGGATCTCGAAGAAGAGACCGATGTCATGCAGCACGAGATCACGACCTTCATCGTCACACTGATGCAGTCCGGTGGTGCCAGTACTGCACAGTCGGATCGCGCCTACAGCTATGTCCGTGCCGCCGACGAGCTTGAGTCGATCGCCGACTACGCCGCTTCCCTCTGTTCGTACATGAAACGGCTCGACAAGCATGAGCTCGATTACAGTGCCGATGGCTGGAATGATCTGCACAACTTCCATCACGAGGTATTCGCCTTCTTCATCCAGGTCTGCCGTGCCTTCAACGATGAAGATGTGAACAGCACACGCAAGATCTACGACGAGGCCACCCGCCTCAACGATCTGGCCGACGAAGTTCGTAAAGCGCATCTCGACCGGATGAAGGAGGGCTCCTGCGGCGCACTCCCAGCCCTGACTTTCAGCGATATGGCCGTGGCCCTGCGCCGCATCAAGAACCATACAGTCAATTTGCACGAGGCGCTATTCCACGAGGTCACACCGACCGCCTGATTTCAGCATGAGAAAAAGAGCTTGGCCTGAGACGGCTGGGCATTGCTGTCTTCACCAACCTCAAAACGAGGTAACTATTCAGCTCCCTTACACAACGGTACAGCATGTGAGCTGCAGCTGTTGCTTGCGGGAAGTTAAGTGACAACGTTGGACGCAGGCAATGGCTGCAGACCACATGCACTCGCTTATGTGCTGAATAGTGACAAAACGAGTTGCTATGCCGAGCCTGAAAACAGACAAGCCTGACGCAATCTACATGACGCCTGCCTGCGCCCTGAGGCTGAGGGCTGAGCTCAAAGAGATCCTGTACAAACTGCGCCCCGCGATGGCCAATACCGCAGCCTGGGCTGCAAGTAATGGCGATCGGAGCGAAAATGCCGATTA
>JBPPMB010000057.1:0-39921 GCA_051305855.1 Desulfuromonadales bacterium | reverse complement strand
CTCGAACACAGAAGTTAAGCCCTACTGCGCCGATGGTACTGCATGGGCAACTGTGTGGGAGAGTAGGACGCCGCCGAAATTAATCAGAAAAGCCCCGTCTCATTCGAGACGGGGCTTTTTTTGCTCAATAGAACATGCTTTTCTCTCCAGCCCTCAGCCCTTAGCCCTCAGCCCTCAGCCCTCAGCCCTCAGCCCTCAGCTTCCAGCCTCCAACCTCCAGCCTCCAGCCATAGCTTGACGGCGGACAATCTCTATTTCTTTAAATCTATCCCGTATGTCTTGATCTTGCGATGCAGGTTGGAGCGCTCTATCTCGATAGCTTCCGCCGTACGTGAAACATTCCAGTCGTTTTCATCCAGTTTCTGAATAAGGAAATCTTTCTCAAACTCTTCCTTCGCGGTGCGGAAGGTGTTTGAAGCAGGGACGGTGCCGGTAAGGCTTATGGCTTTTGACGCAGCATTTCGCTTGTTGGCTATGGCATGTGGCAGTTGGCTACGGGTTATCGTATTGCCTGGAGACATGATGACAAGCCGCTCAATCAAGTTCTTCAGCTCTCGCACGTTTCCTGGCCAGGGATAGTCTGTAATGGCCTGCACTGATTCTTCATCCAAGATTTTGGTCTCGCGGCTTTCCTTGCTGCAAAAGTATTCCAGAAAATGAGTGGCAAGTTGTGAGATGTCTGATCTGCGCTCTCGCAATGGCGGAACGTGGAAGGGAATGACATTCAATCGGTAAAAAAGGTCTTCGCGAAAATTGCCATTGGCAATTTCTCTTTCAAGATCCTTGTTGGTTGCGGCAATGACGCGCACATCAACCTCTATGGTCTTGTTACCACCAACCCTCTCAAACGTGTGTTCCTGAAGTATTCGTAAAACTTTTGCTTGGGTTTTTAGACTCATATCGCCAATCTCATCCAAAAACAGCGTACCCCGATGAGCCTGGTCGAACTTGCCACGGCGTTGTGTTGTCGCACCGGTGAAAGAGCCCTTCTCATGGCCGAAAAGTTCCGATTCTATCAGTTCCTCAGGGATGGCAGCACAATTGACCTCTACAAACGGTTTGTCGTGCCTTCGTGAGTTGTAATGAATCGATCGGGCGACCAGTTCCTTGCCAGTACCGTTCTCGCCTGTAATGAGAATCCAGCCTGAAGTTGGGGCCGCAATTTTGATCTGCTGTTTCAATTCTCTGATCGGCTTGCTGCTGCCAATCATTTCATGTTCTTTGCCGATTCTTGCTTTAAGTTCTCGATTCTCCTCTACGAGTTGCCCGACTTTGACTGCATTTTGAATACAAAGCAGTACTTTCTCGATAGATAAAGGCTTCTCAATAAAATCATAAGCACCCAGTTTGGTAGCCTTGACCGCGGTCTCAATGGTGCCGTGTCCACTCATCATGACGACCAGTTGGTCAGGATAAATATCACGAATCCTGGTCAGCGTATCCATTCCGTCCATGCCGGGCATCCATATGTCCAGAAGGATCAGATCAGGTTTTTCTTCAATGACGATCTCTATAGCAGCATCACCACTCTCAACCGAGCGAGGTGAAAAGCCTTCGTCCTGCAATATTCCCGTCAAGCTTTCGCGTATGCTTTGTTCATCATCGACGATCAGGATAGATTGCATGATACCTCTTGGCTACAGGTTGGTTTTATGCTTGAGCAGCTGCCGAAGGGATCGGAAGCTCAACAATAAAATGGGTCCCTTGCGGTATGTTGTCACGTATCCGGATATAGCCATTATGGTCTGAAATAATTGTGGAAACAATCGCCAAACCCAAACCAGTCCCGGATTTCTTGGTTGAAAAATAGGGTTCAAAAAGTTTGGGTTTGTCCTCAGCAGGGATTCCGCAGCCATTGTCACTGATTTTAAGCGTTGCTATTTGCAAGTCTTTATTAAATGAAGTTTCAATGCCGATCTGCCCCCTGCCATTAACTGCTGCGACTGCATTGTCCAGCAGGTTGATTATAACTCGCTTGATCTGCTCACGATCCAGGCTGAATGCCGGCAAAGAGCTGTCAAGTTGCAAATGGAAATTAATATCCTTGTGACCTTCTTGAAAAAGGACCAAGGCTTCGTTAAGGACATCATTAAGGTTGTTTAGACTCGGATTGCTGGCAGGCATGCGTGCAAAACTTGAAAATTCGTTAACCAGGTTTTTCAAATCATCGACCTGTTTGATGATCATTGCAGTACATTCGTCAAATACCACATCGTCAGTGTTGAAGCGATCGAGATAACGACGACGTAATCGTTGTGCCGATAATTGAATCGGTGTCAGAGGATTCTTGATTTCATGGGCGATCCGCCTTGCAACTTCACGCCATGCCGCCATTCTTTGCGCTTTAAGTAACTGTGTCAAATCATCAAAGACAACAACCGTACCCATAAATTCATTGTTCTCATCTTTTAGAGTTGTGACATTGACGAGCAATATGACCTTGGCATCTCCGCTAGGAAGAGTGATCTGCTTGCGCATAGAATCTTTGCCGGAAAGGATCAGTTCCTTGAGAATCCCCTTGATTATAGGCAGGTGATCAGCGCTGACGATGTCTCTGAAGTTGTGACCAATAACCTTGACAGTCCTCAGTCCGAGCAGCTTCTCTGCCGATTTGTTGATGGTTGTAATCTGGCCGCGACTGTCGATGGAAATAACTCCGGCGGTAACATTTGCCAGAACGATCTCCATATAGCGGCGTCTTTGCTCAAGCTCGAGATTGGATGCCTGCAACTCACGGTTGGCTCTACGAATTGCCATTTGTCCCTTGCGCAAGTCGGCAGTCATTGTATTGAATGCTTCCATCAGGGAGCCGACCTCGTCGTTGCTTTGACTATCGAGGGTTACATTCAAGTCCCCTGAAGCAACGCGGTTTGTCGCTACGGCCAGATCATGGATAGGCTCCGTAATACCGCGGGCAAGATGAAATCCTGCCCAGGTTGAAAGGAAGATGATCACCAGAGCTATCAGAAGCAGGAAGAGAACATAGCCTTTCTGGATCTTGCCTTTGAGTAGCTTGGTCGATTTGTATTGTTCAAACGAACTACTGATCTCTTTCATCTTGTTGACCAGTGAATAAGGGACGTAATAATTAACGACGACAACCCCGACCACATCGCTTTGATTCCAGTTTGAATAGACAGGCACGATGCCACGGATCAAGTCCGCACGCCCTATCGGGCTGATACGGGTAAATCTGTTGCCCTGCAGGGCCTCACGAATACTATCGGAACCGGGATCGGTAAAGTCAGCGGCAGGGACCTGAGGGTTTACAGCACGAACCAGTTCTTCAAGAGTTGCAGAAAAGACTTCGACGATACCGAGGTTGTATTCCTGCTGCTTTTTATGGATCAAATCCTCCAAAACAGTCAGGTTGTCTTCGTTGAGCAATTTCTGCTCTTTAATCGCCAGGGAAATCTGCTCAGCATAGTAGAGTGCGTTGCTCGCAGAATTTTTGTAATAGGTTTGTGCGACTTCCAGAGACTCTTCCAGAGATTTCTCTATCTGGCTGTTAAACCAGTTCTCAATAGAATTGGTTATAAACCCGGCAGACACAAAGAAGAGCAGCATCGTGGGAATAAGAGACAGTGCGATAAAAGCGAGAACCAGTTTGCTGCGAAGTTTAGCTCCTGGAATGCCACGTCGCCGTTCAAGTAAAAGTTTGAAGATGTTGCGTATGACGAGGAAAAGACAGAAGATGATCAACAGGATATTCACGTTGATCAGGGCGAGGACAAGAATATTGCCAGAAAGAGATATCTCTGAAGTTAGATCAAATAGTTGAGCCTGGTAGCGTAGCGACAGGACGACAAGCCCGGCAATGGCTACAACGAGCAGCCATTCGCGGCGACGTTTGCGAGATTCAGCGTCAAGGACACTAGATGTATTCGTAGACTTAGACTTAGGCATGAGAAAGTTTGTCGTTTGACAATATTAGGCGGAAAGTGGTGCCTATTGCAAGCAGCAAGACGTGACGAGAGAGACAATAGGCTTGGTACTTCCAACGTAAAGGGACAAAGAACCCCGCATAAGGCAGCTTTGCATATGAAATCCTGGTAATGAGATCGTTGCTGAACTTTCAATGCCAGGCTTGTTGTTTTGGTTCCACGGGTCAATAAAAAAAGGCAGCCAATAAGGCTGCCTTAGTGTGTCTGGTAAAACTGATCGCTACCCCTTGGAAAAAGCCAAGCCGGTGGCAAAAGACTGTGGAGTCATCTGCAGAGCTTTTTCAAGGTCGTCTTCGCGGAATTCTAGGATTTGCCAGCTTTCAGGGGTGTCGAGTATTTTCTGAACCAGCTGGTGGTTGACGTCGTGCCCTGCTTTAAATGCACGCACATGACCGAGTATCGGATAGCCGATCAAGCTTAAATCACCAATTGCATCCAGGATTTTGTGTCGAACAAACTCATCCTGAAAACGAAGCCCTTCGGGATTCAGGATCCGTTCATCATCAACGACGATGGCATTCTCCAGCGATCCGCCACGTGCGAGGCCAGCTTCCTTCAGCATTTCTACGTCACGCAGGAAACCAAAGGTGCGAGCTGGCGCGAGGTCGCGGCGGAACCCTGCTGAAGTCACCTTGACTGAGCGCTGCTGCAAAGCGATACACGGATGTTGAAACGCGATATCAAAGGTAATGCGGAAAAAGCGTGAAGGGATAATGCTGATGCGCTTTTCGCCATCTATCACCGACACAGGCTGACGAACAGCAAGGAACTTACGGCTCTGCGGATGACGGCGCTGGCCAGCTTCTTCAATAATCGAAGCAAAAGGGGCTGCGCTACCGTCCATAATAGGCACTTCAGGCCCATCAATGTCGATGTGCAAGTTGTCAATGCCATAAGCGGCAAGTGCAGACAGAAGGTGTTCAACCGTGGAAATACGGACATCCCCTTTGCCAAGTACCGTTGCCAGGCGGGTATCAACGACATTTGCCGAAGTCGCCTCTATCGTGACAGTCTGTTTATCCATCTTGCGATGAAAAACGATGCCGACGCCAGCTTCTGCAGGCCGCAGTGTCATGTTGATACGTTGCCCTGTATGTAGACCGATGCCGGCAATCGCTGTTGACCGGGCAAGGGTTGTTTGACAAATCATACTCATTATGCACATTTCCTTGGATCGAGACTGTGTATTTGCACAGAAACTTTATTGCAATTATCTTGCCAATGTTATTGATTGTGTAAACTCTCGAAATTAAATAATAATTTCGTGCTGAGGTGAGGGGACTCTAGTTATGCAGTCCTATTGTTGCAACGGGTGTGGCCGGCAGGCCACACTTTTTACAGCCGCCCCGAGCGCAAGATACCTACCGCCAGCCACAGGCCGAGCAGGCCGGCAATGGAATATCCCAGCAGGCCCAGCAATGGGAAGCCGAAAATCATGGGACCCTTGTTGATCTGCATGACCAGTGAGGAACCAACAATGAGAGAACCGATAACAACTGCAAACGAAACCCTGTTGCTCGAGCGGTCCAGGTCGGTTACCAGCTTTTCCAAACCGCGGTGCTCGAGATCGATTTTAAATTGGTTGCGGTTGAGACGGTTAAGAAACTCCTTAATGTCATGAGGAAGGCTTTTTGCCAGGGACGTATATGCATAAGCAATATGACCTGCCTGAGCACAGATGTTCTTGGGGCTGAAACGCTCGAGGACCAGTTTTTTTATATAGGGCCGCATAGGCGAAATCATGTTGAAATCGGGATCTAACTGGCGCCCGACTCCTTCCATAATGACCAGGGCCTTGGCCAACAACATGTAGTCCGGAGGGAAATGGATGCGATATTGCGTCAGTATTTCAATAAACTCTGAAAGAAGCTTGCCGACCTTGATATCCTGCAAAACGATGCCATGGTAGTCCTCGATAAAGTCGTGCAGGTCTCTTCTCAGGTTCTTCAAGTCGGAGTTGTCTGCCAACTCTCCCGAGTACAGTAATTGCGAGATGATACGATTTACGTCTTTGTCAAGCAGGGCTTGCAGGAGATCGATCAGTTGCTCTTTGAGATCCTGGCCGAGGCGTCCAACCATGCCGTAATCGAGCATGCAAATGATCTGGCCGGGAAGGATGAAGACATTGCCCGGGTGTGGATCCGCATGAAACAGGCCGAAGTCAAGAACCTGTCTGAGGAAGGCGTCAGCACCGCGACGAGCAATCTCCTTGAGATCGTAGCCTTGTGCCGTAAGCTTTTCCAGGTCAGAGATCTTGATCCCTGGGACATACTCCATGGTCAGGACGATCTCTCCGGAATATTCCCAGAAGATTTTTGGAATATATACGGTGTCGCTGCCGGCAAAATTGACAGCGAATCGATCGACGGTACGCCCTTCTCGGGTAAAATTCATTTCCCGCAAAATGTTGCGGCGGAACTCCTTTACCAAACCGACCGGATCGTACAGAGCTACCGCAGGAACATGTTGCTCAATCAGATAAGCCAGCCCCATCAGTACATCGATGTCGGTTTCAACAATTTTAGCAATGCCCGGACGCCTGATTTTAAAAACGACTTCTTCGCCGCTCTTAAGTTTGCCGCGATGGACCTGCGCAATACTGGCGGCGGCAAGGGGGGTCTTGGAAAACTCGGCGAACAGCTCTTTTGCAGGATGTCCCATCTCTCGCTGGATCTGGGCATTGATATCTTCGAGTGAAACAGCAGGGACCTTATCCTGCAGTTTACTGAATTCATGAATGTATTCCTGTCCAAGTACGTCAGGACGGGTCGAGAGCAGTTGGCCAAGCTTGATGAAGGTCGGCCCTAGCTCTTCCATGACCAGGCGCAGCCGTTGAGGTTGGCTCAGGCGTTCCAGTTCTTTGGGAATCTTGTCGAGTGTAACGATCCGTTTACCGAGTTCGAGATAGTAATCGATATTAAGCTGCTCAACGAAATGACCGAAGCCGTACTTGATCAGAACCCCGAGAATGCTTCTGTAGCGGCGGATTGTCCTGATATTACGGTTGACACGCAGGATTGGCAGCATAGTTATATCCGGGGCACTTCAGGAAAAGTTATTGGATTTTCTTTTCCAGTAGAGCTAGCTTCTTTTTTAGTTTGTCAAACTCCTCTGACGTGACCAGGCCCATGCGTTCACAGGCCTTTTTGACTTCCTCCCGGGCAAGCTCCTGAAGCTTCTCCTGGTTTTGTGCTACTGCATCCTGAACCTTCTGTAAAAAAGCCTTGCCCTCTTCTTCGCTGACATTCAACTTCTCGCGTAGTTCCTGTAGCAACTCTTCGGTTTTTTTCTGTGTGAGGGTTATCGCACCAACCGCAGTCAATAACGTTTTTTCAAGCAGCTCGATCATTTTTACCTCCTTAATAATGCTCATACGTGTTGAAATGAAACAATTATATCAATATGTTAGCAGAGAAATCTGGCCTTTCAAGCCGTATTGAGAAGATATCCGATTTCAGGTAGCGCGGTTTTTGTTGCAGCTTCTCCTGCGGCGATCACTTCTTTGGCTCGATGAAATTCGAGCAGGGTTATTCCCTCAAGTTGCGGCCTGAGAATCAGGTTTTGAGGATTTTGGCGCAGTTGCAGCTCATTGATGACATTTTCCATAATGACAACGCTCTGAGCACAAACTCGAAAGATGTTTGGAGTCTTCAGGTTGTCTTGTGCATCGTCATGCGATTTCTCTGGCGCCTGACCTAGAGCCGAACGAAATGCATGCTCTATTCTGCGGGTACTGAAAAAATCCCGCCAGCGGCTGATGACCATGGATTCACCATGTCTGCTCGGCAGAAAAGTTTCCGGAGTTCGCTTGACGACAGCTGGGATAGTACAGACTCCGATTATTCTCTCAGCTCCAAGACTCCGGGCGGCGTCAGTCGGGATCGGGTTGCAAAGACCACCATCAACCAGGAAGCGATGTCCGAAGCGAACAGGTGAGAAAATACCCGGGAATGCCAGACTGGCACGAAGTGCCTCAAGCAGGTCTCCCTGTTTAATGATAATGGCTTCGCCGGTATTGATATCTGTTGCAGTCACCGCAAAAGGCAGACGCAAATCCTTGAAGTCTCTTGCCGGGAGTAACTCCGCCATGAACGCGACAAGCTTTTTACCGTCAGACAAACCCGATGTCGACATAACCGGCGCGAGTAATCTGGCCATGCTGAGCCAGTCTATTTCCAACGCAACTTGCTCCATTTGTGCCGCCGGAACACCTGCGGCGTACATGGCACCGATAAAAGCTCCCATGGAGGTCCCTGTGATGATGTCAATCGGGATGTCGGATTCTTCAAGAACCTTGAGCACGCCGATGTGAGCAAGACCTCTGGCTGCTCCGCTACCGAGGGCAACACCAAGTCGGGGCCCAGATGGAGTGGTATGCATATGACCTCCTGGCACCAGGTCTATACCTTGTTCATCGTCTGAATAACCAGAAAATTAGAGAGAACAGAAAAGAAATCAGCAGGCAGGTTCCAAGAGGGAAAAAGAAAGTGAAATTTTCCCGCTCGATGCGAATGTCCCCTGGCAGCCTGCCAAGAAAACTGAATTTGACACCACTGGCCATCAGAAGACCTATGCCGACCAACAGCAGGCCACAGATAATCAATGCTTTACCGAGATCATTACCCATCAGTTGTTGTTACTGGGGTGATACCGGTCTTTCTCTGAATAGATGCAGCCGCAATATTGCTGGCGATAGAGCCCCATGGCCTTGGAGGCCTTTATCCCTTCTTGCCACCCGGCCCGATAATCTTCATAGAGAAATTCAATGCCGTAATGTTGGCCCAGTTCCTCACCCATCTTTCGAATCAGTTCATGGTTCTGGTAGCGCGAATAGAGCAGGCTTGTGGTGAACGCATCGTATCCGGTAATTGCCGCATATTCTGCAGCCTGTTTGAGGCGTGACTGGTAGCAATAGGTACAACGGTTTGCCGGTTCCGTTGCAACCTGCACCAGAAAGTCTTCAAGCAGGTACTCGTCCTTGTAGACGACCTCAAGGTCGCTTGCCGCAGCGTAATTCTCTACAGCTTGTAACCGGCGCCGATATTCCTGGTAAGGGTGAATGTTGTGATTGAAAAAATAACCAACAGGCAAATGACCAGATTCACGCAAAACACGGATTGGGTAGATAGCACAATTGGCACAGCAGATATGCACAAGGACGTTCATAGGAAAAGCCTTTCCAGTCAGTAATCAGCACATAATAATATGGTTTTTATAAAAAGGCCAGAAAACTAAGCAGTTGCAGGGCAGGTACGGAGAGGACATGGCAAGCCCCTTGTTGTCGTCTCGATTCAGAGCAGGTTTTCAGGGGGCAAGCCGTGTTGTTGCCAGATCTTTCTGGCCAACTTAATGGAGGCTTGACGATGTGGTTCAGCGCGGCGACATTCTCTGGCCAGGTTGTCCCAGAGGCGTTTAAGGTCTGATCGATATTGCAGGACCAGCTCTTCCAGGAGGCTCTCATCCTCTGGCAGAAAGACTTTTGTATCACCTCTATAGGAGACCAGGAGAAGTGCCTCGGCGACTGTTTTGCCTGAGACTTCGATGATATGGTTCTGGCCGGGGGTTCGCAAAGAGATCCGTTCAAAAAATTCTTCGACGATCTCAAGAGGTCCGCAAAGATCGTAATGAATAAGCGCCGGGCGATAGAGATGCATCAGGTAGTGTTCCGGGAAGAGGGGGACACCGTCCTGAAAGACTTTCGCTGCAATCTCCGCCGTGGAGACAGTGCTTCTGCGGCTGGCCCTGGGTACCCGGGAGGCGATGTGAGCAGGGTCTTCGGGCAGATCCGGGACAGGCCCAAAGATATTGCTGAACTCTCGCTCCAGAAGCGCCGGTGCCGGAACAGCCAGTGTGAAGGGAGAGCCGATCAGGCTTAGGTCCAATAGCAGGTTCTCTTTTGGCACAGGCACGCCAAAGGTCAGAACGGCAGCTGAAGTCGCATTGACTTCCGGTAAGACGGCTTGGTCACTACAAAGATCCCATAGATATTTGCCGAGGCGTGTCTGCAGATAAAGAAAGAGCCCCCAAGGCAGAGCTTCCCGCTCGGCCGTCCCGTGGTCAGTGAATATGGCCATCTTCTGGTTGAGCAGAAGAGCCACGATCTGCACACTTGCCTTTAGCCAGACCTGTATTGTTCCTGGCTTATGCTTGGCCAGCAGCTCAGCAGGGATATCGATGACCAGATTGTCCCTGTGCAACCGGACATACGTTATTTCATGTGCCGTTTTGACAAAACGCAATGCTTGCACCCCTGATTCAACCTCGGCAATCTCGGCAAGTTGATAGCGCTCTGCAAGGATTGCCCAAAGATTCTGGATACCCGGAACATGATGCCAACGATACGGCAAGATCAGGGACAGTTCTTCAGAAATCAGTCCGGCGAGATAAAGAGCATCCCATAACCAGGCAGGAGAGTTGCTTGGCAGATCAAAGCGTCGACTCGGCCAGACCTGGCGGAAAAACACCAGATAGTCTTCACGATCTTTGCGGCTCAGTGGTTGTGACTCGTGCAGGACAGCAACAGCACTGATCAACTTTTGCTGCGAGTCCACTGCCTGCAAGTCTTCCGTGTAGATGCTACCCGCGGAATTCTTATGCAGAGCTGTTTTGAAAACCCAGCCTGCGAGGTATGCGCGTGGAGCGACCAAAGAGCCGCTGATTACAGACAGGGGGGGGTGACAGGCAACCCATAAATCCAATGCGTCAGTGTCCCATGGTAATACGGGGTCAGCCAGTTCGAAATCATGCGCGGCTTCATTCAGTAAAAGGCAGACAAGGTCTTCCGCGTGCTCATCATTTTGTGGCCATCCAAGTTGTCTGAGCCTGCCGGCAAGGTGATGCAGGCGGACCGCATCTTCTTCCTGCAGGGGAGGCTCGCTGTCCTGAATATCTAACCATGAGAGTTGTTTAGTAGTCAGATCGGTCAGGGCGTAACGAATGGCCAGCTCAAGTCTCTCCGGCTGTAGCCCCGGTGGCAGGCGGCCGTTCCAGAGCAGGAAAAGCATGCGCCACAAACTCATCCAGGCTTTTGAGCGGGGGGCATGTTCAACCCACTCATCATCGGCCGTTTCTCCCGCAGTAATACGGGCGCTTATCGTCAACCCTGGCGTCAGCTCTTGCAGGTTGCGCAGACAGAGGTTCGCAAAATAATAGACCGAATATTCTGCCGTAGGAGGTGAGCTGGTGACCGTAACGATTTTCAGTCGACCAAGGAGATCATCCAGGGTGCGTTGAAAGTCTGCAGGGGTAATCCGGTCTGCCGCCGGAAGGGGAAAAACGTGCAGCAGGCTCGATTGGCCTGACGCGACAAGCCAGATCGATACCTCACGTGCCGCCCAGGTCGTGAAGTGGCCGAGTCCCAGGGCTTTGCTCAGAGAGACACCTTCGGTAAGAACCCGGTCATCGACGACATCCGGCAGCAGAATCATGCTTCCGGCCAACTGGCTGTCACGGTTTATCCAGAGGATCAGGTCTGGAGCGAGCCACCCCTGGTCAGTCAGGGTCTCAGGGCAAAGTTCCAGGCGCTGAAAGGGTAGACGCTGCGAGTCGAGGCGAGCTTTAATCCAGACGGCCAATTGCTGGCGAAACTGTTGCAGCAGGGTAGAGTCCATAAGCTTTAGTGTGACTTCGTCTTCGTCTGACGTACCAGGTGAAGATCAAGTCTGGAGCTGTAATAAAATGGAAAGGGCCGTCACCATGACGGCCCTCGGGGTGCGAGCAGGGCTAGTTGCATGAATCACCCCCCACCCGCCCAAGCTATCACAAGATTTGTCCGATAGACAAAGAAAATTCAACGCCTTGAGGGTCATTCATTTAAAAAGAGACCCTGGTATTGAGGCTGCTCCAGGAGTACGTCCCAGGTGTGTGTAAGCCAGATGAGTTGCTACCCGGCCACGTGGTGTTCGATTGATAAACCCCTGTTGCAGCAGGAATGGTTCAATGACATCCTCTATCGTGTCTTTCTCTTCACCGATTGCTGCCGCCAACGTATCGAGGCCGACTGGTCCGCCACTGAATTTGTCTATGATGGTTTCCAGGAGCAGCCTGTCCATCTGGTCAAACCCATGCTCGTCTACTTCAAGGCGGATTAAGGCCTGGTCAGCCATCCTCCGGGAGATGGATCCGTCACCATCGATTTGGGCAAAATCTCTGACCCGGCGCAGCAGGCGGTTGGCAATGCGTGGTGTGCCACGACTGCGGCGGGCGATTTCTCCGGCACCGGAGTCGCTGATGGAAACCCCTAATATCCCAGCGCTGCGTCTGGTGATCGTCGTCAACTCCTCATGAGTGTAGAACTCCAATCGATTCAGGATGCCGAAGCGGTCACGTAAAGGCGAAGAGAGCAATCCGGCGCGAGTTGTCGCGCCGACCAGTGTGAAGCGAGGAATGTCAAGTTTGATGGTGCGCGCCGATGGCCCCTGGCCGATCATGATATCGAGTTGATAATCCTCCATTGCCGGATAGAGAATCTCTTCAACCACCGGTGAGAGACGGTGGATTTCATCGATAAAAAGGACGTCACCTGGCTCAAGGTTGGTCAAAACAGCGGCTAAGTCACCAGGCTTTTCTATGACAGGTCCCGATGTGCTCTTGATGTTGACACCCATTTCTGCTGCAATGATATGCGCCAGAGTGGTCTTGCCAAGGCCCGGTGGACCGTAGAAGAGAACATGGTCAAGCGACTCGCCGCGCCCGCGAGCCGCGCCGATAAATACCTTGAGGTTCTCCTTGACCTTACACTGCCCGATGTATTCCGTAAGGATTCTCGGTCTCAGCGACAGGTCAAGGGAGATGTCATCGCCGGTGTTCTCAGCTGTAATCAAGCGGTCTTCCATAAATGTAAAAACTGAAAATCAGCGAACCAGGACTTTCAGTGCTCCTTTAAGGGTTTCTTCCATGGTCAGGCCCGGCGCCAGCTCCATGCTTTCCAGGACCTTACGGGCCAGGTTCTCTTTGTAGCCGAGATTGACCAGCGCAGAGATAACGTCATCGTTCAGGATGCTCGCCTTGGTTCCGGCGACCCTGGTTTTCTCCGATGATGCAGAGAATCCACCAGTCGGTACGACTTTGTCTTTAAGTTCAAGCACCAGGCGTTCGGCTGTTTTTTTGCCGATACCGGGCAACCCCGAGAGGCGCTTGATGTCTCCGGCAGCAATTGCTCTTTTAAGCTCCCCCGCAGGGATATGCGAGAGGATATTGATTGCCAGCTTTGGTCCAACCCCGGAAATCCCGATCAGGATGACAAACAGATCCTTCTCTTCGAGAGTCATAAAACCGTAGAGAAGAAGAGCGTCCTCCCTGACATGTGTATGTGTGAAGAGGCAGACTTCGCCGTTTTCCGGGAGTGAATAGAAGGTCGATAATGGAATAGACAGACGATAACCAACCCCACCGACGTCGATGATCACGTGGTCGATTGATTTGTAAGCCAATGTGCCGCGAACCAGGGCGATCATCAGAGTGTACTCTCTTTAAAAATGGACAAGTTCTGCCTGTGAGTGAGTCTTTCTGTGTATGTTAACGTCGACTGGAATTTCTGACGGCCAGCTTCAAGGTGCGACTGTTGGCATGGCAAATGGCTACAGCCAAGGCGTCAGCAGCATCCTCCTGGGCAACTTCCGGGAGATTTAAAAGCACTTTGACCATCTGCTGGATCTGCTGTTTGCTGGCATGGCCATAACCGACCACGGCGCTCTTGACTTGCAGTGCCGAATATTCGCAGACCTCCAGGTCGAGGTTCACGGCTGCAAGAACAGCTGAGCCACGGGCATGCCCAAGTGTTAATGCTGCGCGTGGATTCTTTGCCATGAACACTTGTTCAACAGCAACTGATTCAGGTGAATACTGCTTGAGAATCGTGGTCAGGCCGTCATAGATGGTTTTCAGCCTGAGCGGCAAGACTTCACTGCTGCGTGTTTTGATTATGCCATTATCGACATGACGTATGCGATTGCCCTCAACATCGATAATGCCGTAGCCGGTAATCCCTGTGCCTGGATCGATGCCGAGAATTCTCATAAGTTCGATGTGCTTAGGCGAAGAACGAAGCGCGATAGATTTTGTCCCCGTTTCGCATCTCGCGCTGCTTGATTTTACATGATTTTGTCCAGTTCATCTTCGCTGATGTCGAAGTTGGCGTAAACATTCTGCACGTCATCATTGTCTTCAAGGGCATCCATCAATTTCAACATGGTTTCCGCGGGTTTGCCTGAGAGTTGCACCTGGGTCTGCGGGATCATGCATGTTTCAGCTGTTTCCCATTGCAGTCCAGCCGCCGCCATGGCCTCGCGAACTTCGATAAAATCAGCCGGTTGCGTGATTACTTCATAAACATCGCCCTCGTCCTTAACATCTTCGGCGCCGGCTTCCAGGGCAATCTCGAAGATCCGATCGAAATCGTTTTCTTCTGAAAAGGAGATCAGCCCCTTTCTATCGAAAAGAAATGCGACAGAGCCACTGACGCCGAGATTGCCGCCATATTTACTGAAACAGTGGCGCACGTCCGCCACGGTGCGGGTCCGGTTGTCAGTGAGAAATTCGACGATCAAAGCGACGCCACCGGGCCCATATCCTTCAAAGATCCCTTCTTCGTAATTGACACCGTCAAGATCGCCGGTGCCCTTCTTGATAGCCCGGTCCACGTTGTCTTTGGGCATGTTGGCCTGCTTGGCTTTGTCGATAGCAGTGCGTAACCGTGGATTGAGTTCCGGGTCGCCGCCGCCGATGCGGGCTGCAACCGTCAGCTCTTTGATGATTTTGGTAAAAACTTTGCCACGCTTGGCGTCCTGAGCGCCTTTGCGATGTTTTATATTGGCCCATTTGCTGTGTCCGGACATTCTTTAACTCCTTAACCAGAGTGTCATGTAAAATGCGGTTCATCCTAGCATAGAGGTTTATCGGGGAACAAGCCTGAGAAGCAAGGGTGGGGCTGATTATCAAGGTCCCGTCAACTCCGCTAAGCTCCTGGAAAAAAAGAAGCCGACTGTGATAGGTCGGCTTCCGGGGAGACTCTGTTGCTTGATAGTCTTAATGCTCTGAAGGATTCGTACGGTAATCGACAACTCCGATGTTATTGTGCACATCAACGAAGCCCTTCACTGAACGGGCATGAGCTTCAGCCGCTTTTTTCTCTGCGCGCGAGTGAACTTGCCCTGCCAAGGTGACAATGCCGCCTTCAACAGTTATCTCGAGCAAATATGCGTCAATGTCGGCTGCCGAAAGGATAGCAATCTCAACACGTTTCCGCAGCACCAGGTCGCAGAGGACCTTTTTGCTGTCGGCTTTGATACCTACGAGGTTTGCATCTTTGACACTGCTGCAGATGATTTGAACAGCCATGTCCTCTGACAGTCGCTGGGTATTGATGATCAGGTCGTAATGAACGCTGTCCTCCCAGTTCCGATCGAAATAATACATGATGAAGCCGGCCCTTTGTTGGTCACTTTTGCGCACCAGATAACGGGCGCGGTCCGGGTCCAGCCACTCGCGTTCCGCCCAGCGTTCGACGCGAACTTCGAAAGGCGCAATGATCCTGGTCCTTAGAACGCTGTTGACGTCTTTGAGAAGATCCTGCCCGCCGCGACCATAAATGACTACATTGCCTTTGAGGGCCGCTTCGAGAATGATCAACTCTATCAGGTGAAGATCCAGAAATTGTTTCGTATCGAGAGTGTCTACAAAGTGAGGGGGTTTCTCGTCGGCCTGTTCCACGCCTTCGGGGGACAGGCCATAAGCTGACGCAGCCGCCATAATTGCCTCGCCGTCAATCAGCCGATACCCCAGCTCCTCCGCCACCTTGTGGGCAATCGGAATACCGCCACTGCCCATTTCCCTGGAAATTGTGATAATCGCCATGTGCTAACCTCACTTATGCAATGAAAACTGGAGTAATACTATCAACTTGTTGCGAGTCTGACAAGTCCAAAGCCGTTTGCTGCCTGCTCAGTATTTTGGTTTAAAATCGAAGCTGTGGCGGGTCTCAACAAAGCGGATGGTTCGGGTCTTGGAGCGCATGACAATGGAGTGGGTTTCTGCGCCGCCGGAGAAATAGCGGACACCACGCAACAAATCACCGCTGGTTACTCCGGTCGCAGCGAACACAACGTCGCCGTTGGCCATTTCGTCACATTGATAGACTTTGTCAAAGTCGTTGATCCCCATGCTTTTTGCGCGGTCTCTCTCCCCGTCATTCATAAAGACCAGGCGCCCCTGCATGTCACCACCCATGCATTTCAGTGCCGCAGCAGCGAGGACACCTTCCGGTGCGCCTCCGATGCCAAGCAGCATGTCAACACCACTGCCTTCCACCGCTGCTGCAATAGCCGGTGCGACGTCTCCATCGGTGATCAGATGGATACGGGCTCCTGCCTTGCGAATCTCGTCCACGGCTTTGTCGTGACGCGGTCGATCGAGGATCACAACCGTGAGATCCTCAATATAGCATTTCTTGGCATCGGCTACCCTCTGCAGGTTGATCGTTGGTGACATGTTGATATCAATGGCACCCCGAGCTGTCGGCCCGACGGCAATCTTTTCCATGTACATGTCGGGTGCATGCAAAAAACCGCCCCGGGGTGCAAGAGCAATAGTTGCGATCGAGCCGTTGAGGCCTTTGCAGCAAATATTTGTACCTTCTAGCGGATCAACCGCGATGTCAACGTCCTGTCCGTTGCCGCGGCCCAGTTTTTCGCCGACATAAAGCATCGGTGCCTCATCCATCTCGCCTTCGCCGATCACCACAGTTCCCGAAATCTCCATTGAGTCGAGCGCTCGACGCATCGCTTTCGTGGCGGCATCGTCTGCCGCCGTTTTGTCGCCTTTGCCCACCCAGCGGCCACAAGCAAGGGCTGCGGCTTCAGTTACTCTGACCAGCTCAAGAGCAAGATTGCGATCCATTTCAACCCCCCTCGGCAAATACCGTTTGATGGCGGCCGTCATGATTACATTTTTCATGGGTAAAGACAAATCTTTTTAGGGTAGAATAATATTGTTTTTTGAATATAATTGTCCCGCTGACTGTATGCTAACCCAGCAGTCTGTCGGGCTATACGGACCGAAGCGAAAATTTGGATGTTTGAGAACAGATTTCAGCTCGTTTGCAGCTCCATAGCCGTAGCTATAGAGCAAAAAGGAGCTAAAATATGGGCCAAACAGCCGAATTTGCAGCAGGTTCATGGATAGTCCGACAGCTCCTACAGATTGTCCGGAATCTCCAAATGAACACCGTGAGGTCCCTTTTCAGAAAAATATGCTGACAAGAGGTATGATATGAGATGTCGATTCATTTTCTGTATTCTTCTTTTGCTGGTTGTTCTGCCCGTTTATGCAGATTCTGCTGTTGCCCGCAACCTGTCGCCCCAGGATGCTTTTAACTTGGTCGAGCAGCGCAGCGACCTTTATCTGCTTGATGTGCGCACCCCAGGAGAATTCCAGCAGGCCCGCCTTGAAGGCGCCCATTTGATTCCCATCGACCAGTTTGTCAAGCGGTTGGCCGAAGTGCCTAAAGATAGGCCGATCCTCGTTTATTGTGCCGTTGGCTCGCGCAGTGCCCAGGTTGTCAATTATCTCGCACGTCAGGGTTACACCGAAATCTACAATCTGTATGGCGGAATTTATTCTTGGCAGCAAACTGGCTACCCGGTCCTGAAGGGCAAGCCCTGAAATCTCGCTGGGTGAGGAGCGAAGCGAGAACCATGACAGCTTGGGGTGGTGCAAGCAGGGCAAAAGGCTGTCTGCTGGGAGCTGAAACCATCTCATCGTATCCCCCTCTTTGCCGAAGAGCATCAGAATACCAGGGATCCTAATATGACACGTCCTTTCCTCTGGGCTCATCGCGGAGCCTCCTGCTGTAGCCCGGAAAATACTATGACGGCATTTGCTGCTGCCGTCGAGAGTGGTGCCGACGGCCTTGAGTTGGACATACATCTGTCTCGCGACGGAATTCCGGTCATCATTCACGATGAGACTCTGGAAAGAACCACCAATGGTCGGGGTCTCGTTGCCGGGAAGACATGGCGACAACTGCAGCAGTTTGAAGCCGGGGGCTGGTTCTCCGCAGAGTTCGCGGGTGAATCGATCCCTTCCCTGGAAGAGGTCCTGCAAACCTTTGGCGGACAGTTGAAGCTTAACCTGGAGCTCAAAGAATTTCGTGCCGGGATGGCTGTGCTCGACTTGCTTAGCCTGTACCCCTCTGCGGAGATCGTCGTCTCTTCATTCAATGTTGATCTGCTGAAGAGTTTGCGGTCCGTGAAGGGTGATCTCCCCCTTGCCGTCCTTTTCGACTCCGGTAATTGGCGCCATGCCGTCCGCGTCTCCAAAGATTTGTCGGCGTGCGCTTTCCATCCAATGGCAAGCCTGGTGACTCGTCCGATGATCGCTGCCTGCAGGCAAGCAGGTCTATCCGTATCCGTATGGACCGTTGATCGTGCAAGCGTTGCCAAAAGCCTGGTCAGGGCAGGTATCTCAGGGCTCTTTACCAATGACCCCGCGAAGCTCAAAGCCCTTTTCCGGTCCTCACCTTTTACCGCGTAATCGTTCTTGTGCTCCCTTGTTGGCTGCGCTAAACTGCCCCTCAATTTCTGAGGTGGTTGATTTTATGATTCAACGAGTTCCCCCGCAAAACCATACTTCGCCGCTGGCTGCATTGCTGCACCAACAGGCTCAAGCAGCCGCCGGACTAAGCTTTGCAGATTTCATGGCGCAGGCACTCTACCACCCGCGGTACGGGTATTACATGGTGACTCGTGATCGGATTGGCAAGTCTGGAGATTTTTTCACCTCCAGCAGTGTCAACGCGCTCTTTGGTCGCCTCGTGGCACGCCAGCTGATGCAGATGGCTGAGCTGCTCCCTGACGAAATATTTCAGGTTGTGGAACAGGGAGCCGGTGAAGGACATTTGGCCCTGGATATTCTTGATACGCTGGCAGAGGAAGCACCGGAGCTCTATGCACGGCTAACCTATACCCTGATCGAGGTCAGTCAAGACAACCGCCAGCGCCAAGCCAAAAACCTTGCTGGGCACAACGGCAAAATCACCTGGTGTGGTGAAGAAGACTGGTCAATAACGTCCGGCTGTTTTCTTTCGAATGAGCTGGTTGATGCCTTCCCGGTGCATATTGTCGAAAAACATTTCGGCGTGCTTCACGAAGTTTTCGTAACCAGCCGAGAGGATGCTTTTATTGAGGAACTACGGGCGTCGTCAGACCCCCGGCTTGACACATACTTTTCCTGGCTGGGTTGTGGCCCCATAGAAGGGAACCGGGCCGAAGTTAATCTTGCGGCTCTTGACTGGATGCGTCTGGTCGGTCAACGTGTCCGCCAGGGTTTCGTTCTGACCATTGATTACGGCTACCCGGCCAAAGAGCTTTATGCCCCCCATCGTCGCGCAGGTACCCTGATGTGCTATCATTGCCACCAGGCTGACGATAATCCCTACGATCGGGTCGGTGAAAAAGATATCACAGCTCATGTCGATTTCACTGCTCTGCAGAAAGCCGGGAGCGAGGTAGGTCTGGAAACTCTCTGTTTCTCAGAGCAGTATCGCTTTCTCCTGGGGCTTGGTTTCTTTGAAGAACTGGTGAGGCTTGAAGCAACGGCTGCAAACGAAAAAGAGGCACGTGCCCTGCGTCTGTCTCTAAAGAACCTGATTATGCCGGAGGCTGGAATGGGTGAAACCTTCAAAGTGCTTGTGCAGGGGAAAAATGTCGGTGCTCCGGAATTGCTCTGCAACCGGGCAATAGGGTCCATTCCCTTCGGGTGATCGTCTGAGCAATGCGGGCTGTAAAATTTTCGCGGCATTTTGGTATATGAAGACCTTTCTGTTAGACTGAAGCTGTCCCGGTATACCGGGATCATACAAAGCAGGTATACTGAAGGATCAATAAGAACGATAAGGAGAATAATCGATGAAAGCAAAGGTACAAGAAGTCCTTGAGTTGATTCGCCCTGCGTTGCAGGCCGATGGCGGCGATGTGGAATTGGTTGATGTTACTGATGACGGGATTGTCAGTGTAAGGCTGACAGGTGCCTGTGGCTCCTGCCCGATGTCAACCATGACACTCAAGATGGGAATTGAAAGAACCCTCAGGGAAAAACTTCCTGAGGTCAAAGAGGTGGTCCAGGTCTGATCGCCTGACTGCCCTGGGAGGTTGTCATGATCAAGGTTAAAACCTTCGGCGAACCATTGCAGCCCTTCAGAGCACAACGGGAGTTGGATGATCTGGATGAACGTGTTAACCAGTTTATCCAAAGCAACGCCATCATGAGGGTCTTGTCGGTGAGTGACTCAACCACTGTTGAAGCTGGGAATACCTGCGGATTGATTCGCGTACTGGTTTACGAGGAGTGAGTCGGCAGAGCATCTTTGCTCGACTGGATATCAGCCACGGGGGCGCCAGGCCAGGCGCCCCCGTGATTATTTGGTGCATCAGATGATAGAGGGCGGATGCGGTTTTTGCCAGGTCGATGAGTCCTCTGCATGACTTCCGAGTTTAGCCTTATCGTCGCTTTACCCTATCGGACACTCTTGTCTTTCAGGTGGGATGCCATTTCCTGGTCGATGATACAGATATGGTTTTTCAGCCAGTCACGCAAAAAAGTCAGGGTTTGCAAGGAGATGGCTGCTTCGCCCTTGCGGTGTCTGCTTTCCAGGTCGGCCAGTTTTTCCACCATCAGCTCATGTTCCTGAAAATGTTTCTTTTGGCCAGGTGCATCATGTTCGATTATGTAACGCTCTTCTTCGGCGAAGTGTGTTTCTGTGTAATGCTTGAGTGCGGAGAATATCGGCAGAAGAAGTGCACCACCGCTCCCATCCTGCATTGCTTCATAAAGGTCGTTGATTAAATTGACCAGAGTTCTATGGTCCTGGTCAATTTTAGCGATACCGGTTTTGTAATCGTCATCCCAGACAAACAGCATGGTTTCCCTCCCTTGACGCACAAATAGTGCCCATTGTGCAGAAGCTTTTCAAGCACTATACTTTAAAAATAAAAATTTTAAAACACTGTTTCTTTGTTAGCGGGGGGGGGGCAGTGATGGCATTTCATTGCCGTAGAATCTTCATTCCAAGCGGACAGGTCGTTAAGGATTGCCAGGAAATTTGGTGTTGCTCAAACAAACGTCAGTGATCTCGGGACCGGACATTGCACTTCCATGAGGCAAGACGGTTCCAGGCGCAGGCGGCCAGGCTGATTGCCAGTAAAGTCATTATGACAGTATGGCAAGGCCCCGTTGTAGCCCATCATCTGATGCGTCTTGAGTTTCGGCAGGTTAAGGATAACGTCTGCCTCCAAAGCCTCTCGGGCAACGTCAAGGTTGCAGGAGGCTCATCTGCCGATGATCTGAATCTGCACCTGACGTTTACGTGGGCCGTCAAATTCACAGAAATAGATCCCCTGCCAGGTGCCGGTCACAACCTCGCCGTTGCTGATGATTAGTGTTTCGCTTGCGCCAAGCAGGCTGCTCTTGAGATGGGCGGCACTGTTGCCTTCGAGGTGACGGTAGCCATCCTGCAGAGGGACCAGCTTGTCGATTGCCATGAGCATGTCACGACATACATCCGGGTCGGCATTCTCGTTAATGGTAATCGCAGCAGTCGTGTGTGGGGTGAAGATAACCGCCAGGCCTTCTGTGACCTTGTCTTCGCCGATGATATTGCAGACATCGCGCGTGATGTCAATCATCTCGACCAGCTTGTGGCTTCTGATGTGCAGGGTCTTCATCTGTTGATGTCGAACAGGGCGGCGATAACCGCCTGCAGAGAGCGGGGGTGAAAGAGCAGGGCGTTATGGCCCATGCCATCGAGTTCTACTGCTTTGGCTCCATCCATTTTGCCGGACTCAGCAGGCAGGACGATATTGTCGTAACGGGTGTAGATTGCAACTGCCTTTGTCTGTTGCGGCCAGGCAACGCTGTTGAGCTGACGGAGGAATACGGATCCAGGCAGGAGGCTCTTACCCATGGGCGACAGGGCAAACGGCGCCAGTTTTGAACCGTGATGCGGCGTTCCGAGGGTGACCATGCCACGAACATAAACAGCGCCGCCACGGTTCTGCACATAATTTCGCGCGATCATGCCACCCATGGAATGGCCGACCAGAATGACTTTGTCAACTTTCAATTTAATGCACAGTTCATCAACCTTCTTGGCCAAACTCTCTGTCAGGGTTTCCATGTCCCGCCAGGGGGGGGTGTTGATGCTGATGGTTTGCCGGTAGCCTGCAGCACGCAAGCGATATTGCAGCCAAAACAAGCAGCCCCGATTCTGAAAAAGCCCATGCAGGAGAATGACCGGCGGGAGAGCATCCGGTTCTGCCGATGGCAATTGCGGTTGAAACCAACCGAAAGGCCGTAGCAGAAGGGTCAGCAACAGACAGGCCGTCTCCTGGATCAAAAGCCAGATGGCGATGCACACACCGTGGGTGGTAAACCGCCGGTCGATCAGGTCTGGCCGAGAGTTGGCACGTTCATACCAGGCAACGGTATAGCTCATAAGAACGGTCAGGGCGACCACCCCGATCGTGCCCTTTATGAGGGTAGACAGCAAACAAAGAAAAGTTATCATAGCGTCAAGATTATCACACGCGGTTGTGGGGTCAATAAACATACACCTGTATAAACTAAAACAAAATTGTTCTAACATTGTGACGAAGAAGTGCGTTTTGAGGACAAAGGCCAGCTCTCTTGTATGGCTGTAAAGCTGTAACATTTGACTTACGGTGCGGCAACGCTCTGTGGTAATTTCTTCTTGAAGCCTGCTTGTTCAGTTGACCGGCAGGCGCTGCGAGGCGATGAAACATGCAGGAATGGATTAAACAATTCACCAGATACCTTGCTGATGAACGCAATCTTTCACCACATACCAGCCTTGCGTACCTGCGTGACCTGTGCGAATTCCAGGATTTTCTTCAAAGACATGGTGGCTCTGGCAAGGAAGCCCTGGCCGGGGTAGACAGCTTTTTGTTGCGGCGTCATCTTGCTGAATTGCACAAGCGGAACCAAAGGACCTCGATCGCCAGGAAACTCTCGACACTGCGAACATTTTTTCGTTACCTGGTTCGCGAGGGTCATCTCCCCTGCAATCCCGCCGAAGGCTTGTCGACCCCAAAGCTGAACCGTTACCTACCGAAAACGCTTTCGGTTGACGAGGCGACGGCACTGATGGAGAGGGGTTACGGCAGCGGTTTGCTGGACTTGCGTGATTGCGCCATTGTCGAGCTCTTTTATTCGAGCGGCCTGCGCGTCAGTGAGTTGACAGGTCTTGACATCGATTCACTCAACCTGCAGGAAAAGCTTGTCCGTGTCCTAGGTAAAGGGCGCAAAGAGAGAATTGTGCCGATCGGCCTTAAGGCACATGAGGCCCTGCTGGCTTACCTGGAAGAAAGAGGGAGCCTTGATGAAAAGGCGCCCCTTTTCCTCAATGCTCGTGGTGACCGGCTAACCCCCCGCAGTGTCCAGCGCAACCTTAAGACCCGCCTGATCAAAGCCGGGATAATCAAGGACATAAGCCCTCATGCCCTGCGGCATTCCTTTGCTACTCATCTGCTTGACGGCGGCGCCGATCTCCGTGCCATTCAGGAACTCCTTGGACATGTTTCCCTTTCCACCACCCAGAAATACACCCAGGTCAGTGTCGATCAACTGATGTCCGTTTACGACCGTGCCCATCCCCGAAGCAAGAAGAAATAGAGACTCCTTCGCGCGGCAAAGTGCTTGAAAAGAGATTGGACCATTTTCGCGGGTTCTCAGGATGTTTCGAGCCCCTCCCTTGGCATTTCCCCGATCAACCCTTCATCGCCATGATCAGAATGCTTCACGAGCCGATGTCCGAGATTCCCTTGGGCTCTGCATAAGAATCTTTGAGGAAGCCCTGTCCTCTTCAACCCTCCTGTTCTGCAATTAAATTCTTAGAAACACACTCTTGCTCTCTGCAGTGGAATTAGGCCTGTCAACTCCTGTGCAACATATGAACAGGAGGCAGAATGGCTAATCACGGGCATTCTACGCCGTTGACAGCAAGATCTTCCCTGTGCCTGTTCAATGACTGCACATCAAAGAAAGCCTCATAATTTATGAAAGACAACAATATCAGTACCTTAGATGGTTTTTATGTGTGGCATACATATTGCAATAGATAAAAAGTGAAATATCCAGAGACTCTGCATTGCATTGCAGAGCACTAAAGGAGACGCGTCATGAGAAACATCGCTGCTGCCGTCGTTGCCATCGTTGACGACGATCAGAATATCCTCCAGTTCTTGTGTGGGTTGCTTGAAGAGTACGGGATAAAGGCGCGGGCGTTCAGCGACAGTCTCAAGGCGCTCGACTGCTTCAAGGCCGAGACGTTCGACCTGGTGATCACGGACTTTCGTATGCCAAAAATCAGCGGTCTGCAACTGCTCAGCGCCATTCACGAGAAAAACGCGGATCTCCCGGTAATTGTCATGACTGGATATGCCGACATGAACATCGCGGTTCAAGCCGTTGAAAAGCACGCCTTTGAGTTGATCCTGAAGCCATTCCAGGCTCAGCCTTTCATGAGTGCCGTCCGGCGCGGACTGGAAGCCAGCAAGATCTCAAGTGAAAAAAAGAAATTTGTGATTGAGCTCGAGAAGGCTGTCCAAATGCGGACCGCCGAACTCTCATCGTCTCTGGCCAAGATGGACTCCATGAACCGGGAAATGATCAAACGTCTCTGTGTGGCAGCCGAGCAGCGGGACGATGATACCGGCGCACATGTCTCGCGTATCGCCCATTATGTCCAATGTCTTGCGAGAGAAATAGGTTTGCCGGAAAGTGAAGTAAAAACCGTTGCTCTGGCCAGTACCATGCATGACATCGGTAAAATTGGGATCAGTGATGCAATCCTGTTCAAGCAAGGCCCTCTCAATACTGAAGAATTTGACATCATCAAAAGCCATACGAGCATCGGCGAGCGAATCCTGGGAGGCTCGTCCTTTCACCTGCTGACGCGGGCGGCCTCGATCGCCCTGAACCATCATGAGCGGTGGGATGGGACCGGCTACCCGAACGGCCTGCAGGGGGAGCAAGCCCCCGTTGACGGCAGGATCGTCATGCTGGCCGATCAGTATGACGCTCTCCGCAATGAACGCCCGTACAAGAAGGCCTTCAGCCACGCGCGCGCCTTCGAAATCATTACCCGGGGCGACGGACGCACCAAACCAGAACATTTTGATCCAGAGATCATGGCGGCATTCATCCGGGTTGCCCCCTGCTTCGAGAAGATCCATGCCGAGTGCCTGGAGTCTTATGCCAACCACAGCCTTCTTCTGTCGGTTGTCGGACTAGATGAATCTGCCAAACCGTTGTCACTGAAGACACATGACGAACAACTACGTTTACAGGCCATTTAAACTTATCAATAGAGAAGGAGCAGGTCATGAATTTACGAGTGAAGCTAGTGGATAAACAGTATGCGGATAATTCCCCGGTGCGGTCTTCCCGCGAGAAAAAAATTCTCTTGGTAGATGACATCGATTTCTTCATTGAAGCGGAGAAATCTGCTTTGCAATGTTTGGATAATTTTCAGATTTTGACCGCCCATAGCGGTAACGAAGCGCTCAGGATCATCCAGAAAGAGCGCCCCGATCTTGTGTACCTGGATCTTTATATGGACAATATGGATGGGGATGAATGTTGCCGGATCATCAAGGAAACTTACGGCTCAAACGTTGCGGTCATCATGTTGACCCATGGCGGTTCGTTGGATGATTTCGAACGCTGCTGGGATTCGGGTTGTGATGGAATTATCGTCAAGCCGATCAATCCCCACCTTTTTGCAGCCACGACGAAAAAGTACCTGAGCATGCAATCAAGCGCAGGCAAGAATAGCAACATCCGCCATGCAGCCCGTGTGAAGGTTAAGTATGAAGCCGGCACACAGGAGACCCTCACAGATTATTCGGTCAACTTAAGTACTGGTGGCCTGTTTCTGGCAACCGCGGATATCCTGCCAATCGATACCAAGTTTTTGATCGAATTCACCATACCTGTGCGGTCTAAGCCGGTCTGCTGCAAGGCCCGGGTAGCTTGGGTCAATGATCCACAGAAGCTTTTAAAAAAGGACATGCCGCCAGGAATGGGTTTGCAGTTTGTTGAGATTTCCCTCAGTGATATTGATGCCATCAGGGAATATTTAAGCGGCGGGAGATTGCTCGCCTCCTGGTAGGTCGCAAGAATAGACGGGGGCTCGCCAAGGAGTGGATCGGGTCTTTTCTTTCGATGCATAACATGATCGTTGCGTCTGTGGTTTGGGAGTCAAAATTGAAGATTGAATGTGCCCGAAGTGATTATGACAACAATATCTCCCTGTTGATTTCATTCTCTGGCTGGCTGGTACTGCTTGGGTATCTTTTCTACCTCTACCTTGAATCGAGTGGAGATTTAGTCTCCCTGATTCTTGCCTCCGGAGAGTCCACTCGGGCGCAGTACACACTGCTGATCCTTTTTGCCCCTTTGATCAGTAGTATTCTGGGGTATGTGGTGAATCGCAGGATTCTGCAATATCAGGAGAAATATCTGAAGGCCAACCAGTTCAGGGACATGGCAGAAGGTGAACTGGTGGAGATCATCAACAGTCTGATCGTAGGGTTTGTCAATGCGCTCGACGCCAAAAGTCACTGGACCAAGGGCCACTCCCTCAGGGTCAAGCACTACTGCCTGATGATGGCCGAAGAACTAGGATTGGATGAAGAGAGCCGGGAATCTCTCGAAATTGCAGCACTGTTGCATGATATCGGGAAGATTGGCACATATGATGACATCCTCAATAAAACCGAGGAGTTGACGGCCGATGAGTTTGCCCAGATCAAAAAACATCCAGGCCATGCCGTTGAGATATTGATGCCGATCAAGAAGTTCCACCCTCTCCTGAATATCATAAAATATCACCACGAACGGATGGATGGCTGCGGCTATCCTGATGGTCTCACAGGGAGGTATATCCCTTTTCTGGCCAAGATTCTGTGCGTCGGAGATGCTTATGATGCGATCACTTCCCGGCGGCCATACAAAACGCACATGAGTAAGGAAGAGGCGATCCACGAAATAC
The DNA here is from genome assembly GCA_051305855.1 of Desulfuromonadales bacterium. GTDB lineage: Bacteria > Desulfobacterota > Desulfuromonadia > Desulfuromonadales > BM103 > M0040. Next base: position 12,912 of record JBPPMB010000057.1, on the reverse strand, counting down.
AGAAGAAGGTTGGTAACCAGTTCGACCCGACGGTGGTCGCAGCCCTGGTAAAGGTTTATCAAAAGCCTGCTTTCGATGTTGTCATTAATGATTATCCGGACGACAGTAAAACCCGGAATACTGCAGAGAGGTTTGAACGACCGGCTGTCGGTGAAGAGATGGGCATAAGGTCTTATCCCCGGGCTGTCGGTAGTGCGGTTGGTGGTGTAGGCTTCGAAGGTTGAGCGGCATAGACCTGCCAGGACAGGCCGCAGATTTAAATGGCGAAACAGTGAAAACGCTCGTCGTTCTGAACGGGCACTCCTCCGGCAATTAAATGGCCGGCTGCTAAGTTACATCTTGACCTATGTCACCTGTACAGTCCAATCTCTTACGCAGAGTGTTCCGGCTTATCCCCAGCAATTTTGCCGCTGCAACCTGGTTGTTGTTGCAGTGTTCCATTGCCAAATCGACAAGATGCGTCTCCAGCTTTGAACTGAGTCGTTGAAAAATAGTGCCTGGCCAGTTGCTGCATAGTTCGGGAAAAGCTGTTTTCACACATTCTCTAAAATGATCTAATTTGTAGGGGTCGCCAAATGCCTGCCGATAGTTGACTTGTTTGAGTTGGCTAAAGTCGTCAGGTTGTAGAACCTCCCCGGTAGTAAAGACGACGGCTGCACTGATAGCGTTTTTTAACTCCCTGATATTTCCCTCCCAGTGGAGGGACGACAGGAACTGGACGGTTCTCGGTGTGAGGCTGAGATTTTTCTTGCCGTACTTGATCGCATTCTGTCTGACGAAGAAATCGACCAGCAGGGGAATATCTTCCTGTCTCTGTCTTAATGGAGGGAGGTGGAAAGTGATCACCTGAAGTCGGTAAAACAAGTCAAGTCTAAACCTGTTCCTGTTGACATCCGCCTGCAGGTTACGGTTTGCCGCAGCGATGATCCGTACGTCAGTTTGAATCTCCTCATTGCCGCCAACGCGTTGAAACGACTTATTCTCCAGAACTCGCAATAATTTGCTCTGGTTAAGCAGGCTCATCTCGGAGATCTCATCGAGAAACAGGGTGCCGCCGTTGCATTGCTCGAACTTGCCGATGCGGCGGGTATGAGCATCTGTAAATGCGCCTCTTTCATGACCGAACAGGTCACTTTCCAGAAGGTTCTCTGGCATGGCAGCACAGTTTACGGCGAGAAATGGTTTATGCCTCCTCGCAGAATTCGAGTAGAGCGCGCGCGCCAAAAGTTCCTTGCCTGTGCCACTTTCACCCTCGATCAAGACTGTCTCATCTGAAGTGGCTACCCTGCCAATCTTTTTCCAAATCTCCACCATCTTGGGTGATGAACCGATCATTATGTCTTCATCAGATGAGCTATCGAGAATCTCAGTCGGCCCGAGGGAAAATTTTACATTTTTGCTCAACAGGTTCGAAGCCAGGCCCTTGGCAACCACCTCTTGTACTTTCAGGATGTTGAATGGTTTTACGAGGTAGTCAAAAGCACCAGATTTCATTGATTCTATGGCGTTCTGAGTGGTGTTGTAGCCTGTTGCGATGATTACTGAGAGCCTGTCGTCAATCCTCTTGGCTTCTTTTAAAATATCAAGTCCTGATTTGCCGGGGAGTTGGATGTCGATGATGGCGACATTGGGTCGATGCTCTCTTATAACCTTGATCCCAGATTCACCGTCCGCTGCCAGGAATATATGAAAATTCTTGTCCTCGAAGGAGTTTTTCAGGACGTCGCGGATTGCCGGATCGTCATCAATAATCAATAGTTTATGAACCATTGACAATTTCCGTTGTTTGCTGGCAGTGAATAAACTCGGAGGTTGAGATCGAAATGAAAATCGATGTTGTCTGTGCCGTGAGCTATACATTAAATGCAGTCCATAAACTGCAATGACAGTACGTGTAAAATTAATGCCCCTGCCGATTTTCGAACAGCATAATCTTTTGCAATTAAATACTCAAAGCCTGCAGCACATTACGATATTTGAAGCACTTCATAGTATCACTCAATGTGCCAATCTCAAAGGTTGTTCTGACGCATCCTGGATAATTCCTGAGGCCCGTTTGCTATTGCAAGCGGGCCTCAGAGCTTTCATGAGAGGATAAACGTGACGGGAGAGACAGAGAGGTTGGGAAGTCCCAGCAGCTCTGCTCCCTGTTACTCCATTCCTCAGTTACGGGGGGAGAATGATGTACTACAGCAAAAAAACCCGCCTGGAAGCAGACGGGTTTTTTTGCTGAATAGAAACGGTTAATGACTACTCGCAGAGATCGATTTTGATGTCCCAGTTCTTGACGCGCATGGTGCCATTCTGTGCCATGTTCAGCTGCATCTTGAAGGCGCGGTCAAAGAGCTGCGGCTCATGACCGATGCCCTTGGCCAAACACTCCTTGGATGCCATCTGCAGATAGTCACTGAGAATCGGCTTGTACTCAGGGTGGGCACATTTCTCAATGATCAACTTGGCGCGTTCTTTCGGTGCCACACCGCGCAGGTCGGCCAGACCCTGCTCGGTGACCAGCACGTCAAGGTCGTGCTCGGTATGGTCGATATGGGGCGCTTTAGGTACAACGCAGGTGATGCCGAGCGGATCGGTCTTGCTCGGCCGCGTTGATGGTGAATGCATGATCTTCAGGAAGCCATTTCGCAGATAGTCTCCGGAACCTCCTAGCCCGTTGATCATGCGCGTGCCGCCGACCAGGGTAGAATTGGCGTGTGCGTAGATGTCGAATTCTACCGGGGTGTTCATGGCAATAACGCCGAGTCGGCGGATCGGCTCAGGTGCATTAGAGATTGACAGTGGACGCAGAATACACTTGCCGAAATACTTGTCCCAGTTGTCGAAGAAGCGTGGGAATCCCGGATTCTCCGAGAGGGACAATGAACAGGCCGAAGCGAAGTTCAGGTTGCCGCCGTCGAAGAAGTCAAGCATGGTGTCCTGCAGAACCTCGGTGTAGACCGACAGATTCGAGAAGGGACCTTTCGCCAGCCCGCCGACAACCGCGTTGGCAATTGAGCCGACGCCAGACTGCAGCGGCAGCAGATTCTCAGGCAGACGACCGCGCTTTACTTCATGGGCAAAGAACTCCATGATGTGCCCGGCGATTGCTTCGGAAGTGTCGTCCATATCGGCAAATGCACGGCCTTTGTCGCGATGCTTTGACTCGACCACGGCAATAACCTTGTCGGTGTCGCATGGTACATAGGGGCTGCCAATACGCGTATGGGACTGGGTAATCAGGAAAGGTGCGCGGTTTGGCGGCTTCTGCTGCATTTGAATATCGTGAATGCCCTCGAAAGACGGCTGTCCAGTATTGACTTCGAGAATGATTTTGTCGCAAAGACCAATGGCTTCAGCGACGATGCCACACGAGGAAGTCAGAGCGAGGCCACCATTCTCGGTTATGGCAGAGACTTCAAAGATGCCGATATCGTAGCGGCCGTTCTCGGTATAGAAGCCATAGCTGATATCCTGGGCAAAGTGGCCGAGATGCTTATCACCCATGCGGATGCGGCCGGCATTGATACCCGCAGCGATATTCTTGCCTGTCTGGTAAGGCCAACGGCGATCGATCATATCCAGGGTTGCCCAGCGGTCCTCAGTCTCGGCCCCAACAGACGCTCCGATGAAGAGGTTGAACTTCAGTTTGCCTTGCAGGTTATTAGCTTCAACGTGGTTTGCCAGGGCAATAGGCACAGCTTTTGGGTAGCCGGCCGGGGTGAATCCTGACCAGACAAGATTCTGGCCAGATTTGAAGAACTGAATGGTATCTTCAGCTTTCATCACCTTGCTCAGCAGGGACTTGCGACGAACGCGACTTTCCAGAGTACCGTAATCGGACATTTCTCTCCTCCATGAAGTAATTATTCGGAATTCTCCGAATTTAGGATTGGTTGCCGTGAATTAGTTAGAAGTAAAACGTTGTCCTTTATCCTGGAGATGATGTGTTCTTCTATGTTGAATTCTCCAGTCTTTCAGATTCAATCACATCAAAAACCGCTTTCTCCAAGTTGAAATCTGGTAGTTTTGGGACGACAGATACAAAGTATCCATATAAAGAATCTGGTCTCCGTATACAAAATAGAACATTTTTATAGTATGAGGCTTCTGGCAAGTCAAGGGAAAATATACTGTATCTCGTACACATAACGCCGCCCGCAACAGCGTGGCCTGAAACGTTAAAAACCCCTCCGCGAGGAGGGGTTTTTTAATCTTCCTGGTCTTTGAAAATCAGTAGTTATCTTCCATGAATTCCTGAGCATCGGGGATATAATCACTGCCGGTATAATCATTGAAAAGTGTATTAAATGCCACGACCGCCTTGTCTCTCTCACCACTCAAAAGATAAGCCATGCCAAGGTGGTAATAAGCCTTATCCAGCTGATAATAATTCGGGTATTTCTTCAGCAAACCTTCTATCCGGTTGATTGATGCTGCGTAATACTTGGTCCTCAGGTAGAAAATTCCTATATTGAGCTCACTGGCAGCCAACTGATTGAGACAGCGGTCAATGTAATGCTGAACGTCTGCCATGCGACTGTCTTGCGGGAAACGCTCCTTCAAGGTTTGGAAAGCCTTGAGTGAATAAGCTGTAGCCGTTTGGTCTTGGTCATAGGACAGAATCTGGTGCATATAGGAGAGACCCAGCTGATAAAGAACATCGGCAATTCGCGGGCTGTTGGGGTGATTTGTCAGAAACGCCTCGTAGGCAACCGCTGATTCTATGTATTCTTCATTAAGAAAATGAGCATCGGCAATCTTTAATTCAGCGAGGGTGTTCAACTCAGGGGAGAAGTAGCTGTCTCTGACCTTCTCCCAAGAAGCTATTGCGTCTCGGTATCGCCCCTTTTCAAAAAAATCTTCACCTTCCTGAAAATAAGCACCTGCGCTTTTTTGCGGAGGAACAACGGTACTGGACGAGCAGGCAGAAAAGAGAACAAGACTTAAGAGGACAATACAAGTTAAAGACTTACGCATTCTGAACGCCTCTGCTGGTGAATTCTCTCAGTTGATGCTGTTGATTGATAAAACGGCTGCAGCCTGCTGAACTATCCATGAACCGGCTCTACATTCCGCTGGTTAAGCCCGATCTTTGCGCATCGCCGGCTTTCTGTGACCGCTACAAAATCTTAAGCGAATTCATGCCTTTCCTCTGCCGTTTTTTCGATTCGGCCCACATAGTCGAGCAGACACGATTTCCTTGACCTTGCGAAAAATTGTTCGTTTCCGGATCGAAAACTGCGGTTGTGCCATCCGGAGTTTCCGGATGGGTACTAGCTAACGGCAACTCTGACTTTTTGTCAATTGTTTACTGAATCGGCAAGCCTTAGGATGGCTGCTCAGACATCACTGAACGCAGTTTGTTCAGGGCGTTCTGTTCAATCTGACGGACACGTTCGCGGCTGATGTCAAATTCATTCGCGAGATCCTGCAGGGTTCTGGGCGGGTCGGCAAGGATTCTCTGCTCGATGATATGGCGTTCACGGGGTTTCAGAACGTCCAGTGCAGCTGAAGTACGCGCCGTGTTGAGTTGTTGCTCCTCATGCGCAATGAGGAGTTCTTCCTGACTCTCGTTTTTATCCGCCAGGGTGTTAAGCAAAGTATATCCTTCACCCTCGGTTAACTCAACATCGAGGGAGGTGTCTCGACTCCCCATGCGCTGACTCATCTCACAGACGACCTCTTCGCTGACTTCAAGTTCCTGCGCGATGTCCTCGATCTGCTCGTTACCGGTCAAATTACGCAAGGCATTACGCGTCTGGGCCAATTTGAAAAAGAGCTTCTTCTGCATTTGCGTGGTGCCAATTTTTACCAGTGACCAACTGCGCATGATGTAATTCTGGATGTAGGCGCGAATCCACCAGACGGCATAAGTGATCAGACGCGTTCCGCGTGCCGGATCGAATTTTTTGACGGCCATCATCAGGCCAATGTTGCCTTCCTGGACAAGGTCGAGCATGCGCAGACCATAGCCGCGGTATTCGTTGGCTATCTTAACGACAAAGCGCAGATTGGCGCAGATCAAACGGTGAGCTGCTTCTGTGTCGCCATCCCGCAGGTGCCGGATCGCCAAGTCATGCTCTTCGGCCGCGCTCAGCAGGTCAAAGCGGTTGACCTGAACCATGTAATGCTCAAAGGTCTCGGTTGTGATCGGTAAGTTCGTTGTGCTCATGTCCAAACACCTTTAATGATAGAATTTAGCACTCTCCAAGGTAGAGTGCTAAATATGTATACCAAATTGAATGTGATTATGCAAGGGGATGATCGCTGACGATAGGTAAAGGTCTTGGGAAAAGTTGACAGTTTGCTGTGCCCACCGCATAATGCTTTTCAGAATTCATTACTTGATTTATCGAGTCGCGTCAGGAGGAGGCCGTCATGCGTATCATCCGTGACTTTGTGATGGTTCTTGTCCTGGCCATGCTATTTGCTGCTTGTGTCCCTGCTCCTGATAAAGAAAGAGCAAAAGTCCATTGTCCTGCATGTGGTACTGACTTCGATGCTCTCTATCAGAAGCGTTTTTAGGTGCCTGTTCAGGTGAAAATACTCTACTTGGGAATATTTGGCGGCATGGGCTGCATTGCGCGCTACATGGTCTCCGGTTGGGTCTATACCCTTGCCGGCAGAACTCTGCCATACGGTACACTTGCCGTCAATGTGATCGGATCTCTTCTGCTCGGATTGATCATGGAGGGAAGTCTGCGCAGCACCCTGTTGAGTCCCGATCTGCGCTTCGGCCTGGCGGTCGGATTTTTGGGCGGTTTTACGACCTTTTCCACGTTTTCCTATGAAACTGTCAGGTTGCTGGAAGAGAGCAGCATGGTTGCGGCCGGAGCGAACATCCTTTTGAATGTAACCGTCTGTATCGTTGCCGCGCTTGTCGGTGTTTATCTTGCCCGGCAGATGTGAAGACTGAGAGGGCAACATGTTGAAACAGCAAGAGATGGTTCTGATGCGGATCTTTGTCGGTGAAAGCGATCGCTATCAGAACAAGCCACTCTACGAGGCTCTGGTTGAACTGTTTCGCGCTGAGGGTGTCGCTGGTGCCACAGTCACCAAAGGGGCGATGGGATACAGTGGAAAAAACGCAGTGCACTCTGATCGTTACCTGCGCTTGAGCAGCAATCTTCCTGTGGTTGTCGAAGTCGTCGATAGTGAAGAGAAGATCAATAGAGTGCTACCGTTTATCGAGGGCATGTTTCAGGGTGGCTTGATAACTCTGGAGAAAGCCCGCGTCATCAACTTTCACAAGGACAACTAACGCACATGTTCAATCATATCCTGAAACTCTTGCAGGGAGAAGGTGAGGTCACCCAGGAAAGCCGCTTTGAGCGGGCTCAGGTCGCTACTTGTGCCCTGCTTCTGGAGGTCGCCCAGAGCGATGGTCAGCTCCAGTCGGTCGAGATGAAAATCGTTCGCGATCTTTTGGCCCAGGAATTCAACCTTTCGGCTGAATCGGTCTCTGAACTGGTTGATTACTCTCAGAAGTATCGCGAAGAAAGCCCTGATCTTTTTCGTTTTGCACAAGCAATCAACGCCCATTTCAGCCGTGCAGAAAAACTCGATGTCATGGAGGGGGTCTGGCGGGTGATATACGCCGATGATACGCTCGATAAATTCGAAGATGCCCTGGCTCGGCAGCTTGCCACTCTGCTGCGCCTAGACCATAATGATGTCATCGACCGCAAAATGAAGGTTCTGGACGAGACGCGAGGTGCAAAGTGAGCGGGTTGATGGACTGAACATTAGCGACATCGCAATCCTGAACCCCATCATATTACATTCCGTGATTTTCTGAGCGTGGCTTTCGTTCGAATTTTTCTTGCACTTCGCACCATGTGTTTTTCATGACCTCCTTAATCAACTTCGTCTCCTGGAGCCAGCAACTGGTCGGTGAAATTCTTCACCCTGGCGACCTGGCTGTTGATCTGACTGCCGGTAAGGGGAGAGACACTTACTCCCTGGCGAAAGCGGTTGGCTCGGAAGGCCAGGTAGTAGCTTTTGACCTGCAGGCCACGGCCCTTGAACAGGCCATGAGGCTTTTGCAGGATCATAATATTTTCGTAAACAACTGGCCCGCCGGTCAAGCAATTCCAAAACAGGCCGGAATTTTTTTGGTTCATTCCTGCCATAGTTCCCTTGGTAAGATATTACAACATCCGGCCAAAGCGATCATGGCCAATCTCGGTTATCTACCGGGGGGTGACCCAATGCTGATCACACGTCCGGATTCCACTTTGGCGGCACTGCAACAGTCCCTCCACTTGCTGGTTCCCGGAGGCCGCCTCGCCGTAATCGTTTACCCTGGTCATCCGGGTGGGGAAGATGAGAGGGCTGTGGTAGATAAATTCTTTCGTGATTTGCCACGTGAACAGTGGCACGTTCTCTCCATGCGTGCGTTAAATCATAACGCTGCCCCTTATTTACACGTGGCAGAGCGTACTCCACTGTAATCCAATAACGTTTAAAATCTGGACTTATATCAATCGGGTTTCCGGGACGCCTTTTAGCACAGCAGTGTACTGGTTTGAGCTACTTCTTCGGCGGCCGGCTGGCATAGACCAGAACCTTGCGGTCTGTGTACGCCTCGACTTCCCCGGCAAAGGTTTCAATCTGAAAGTAGTCCTGAACCTTATCCGGAGCATCCACGAAAAACTTGTTGAGCCTGGCAATCTCATCGCGCTTCAGGCCGGCTCGCTTTGCCCAGGTCGGGAAATCATGGGTTTTCGGGATGATGGCAGTCTCGTGCAGAATAAACCCAGCCCCCTGTATCATCTCTCGCCATGCCTCCTCGGTAAAGGCCTGGATATGCGTCGGATCACGCATCTTTTCCATGGTCTGATACCATTCGGCAATCTCCTTATCATCGGGCAGAGCCGTGTCGACGATGGCAATCCGTCCACCGCGGCGCAGTACGCGATGGAACTCGCTCAAGGCACGCGCAATATCAGGGAAATGGTGGGGGGCGACACGACAGGTCAACAGCGTGAAGGCGCCGGCCGGGAAAGGCAGGTCTTCGGCGTCCGCTTCGCGAAACGTGATATTGTCGACGCCGTCTTCTTCGCTGATATGCTCCTGGGCCTTTTTCAACATGACCATAGTCAGGTCCGAGGCGACCACACTGCGGACCAGCGGCGAGAAACGCAGGGCCGTATGCCCGCCACCGCAGGCAACGTCGAGCATATTGTCATCAGGCATAGGCTGCAGCAGGCGCACCATGGTTTCCAGATCGTCACCAGTGGCGAAACCTTTGTCGTGAATGTATCCGTCAGCAGCACGGCCGAACTGTTCCCTGACTTTATTCTTGAATTCGCGCGTCATGTCAGACTCCTTCTTGATTAGCATCAGATTATAACACCAGTTATGGGAAAGCTTGTCAGGAAATGTTCTCTCTGATTAAAAACTAGATTGCTCGTGAGGGTTTAATGCATCAAATCCCCCTCTTGCAAGGTGAACCTGAAAATTTCGCGCCTGCTTTCGGTGCCTGCTCCACAATCGACTGCAAGCGATTCCATGGTCAAAGGTGCCGGCACTGCCATGCCGGTTGACGAACCGGTCACGGATCCTCTAAGGCTTGCTCCCTCTCTGGCCACCGGCAGAACAGGCGACCTTTGAAAGTTACCTGGCCGACCAAGCTTCAACAGCCTTGGCGTCTTGAAGACCGGCAGGATGAAAACTGCCTTTTTTGTGCTGTGATCCGTGCAGTTTCAGGTGTGTTGCTCGACCTTGCACGGAATAATTTCGAGAATCCGGGCGATATATGCCTTGCATTTTTTGGGAGAGCTGATCTTTGTTCCCTTGTCATGACAGCTGTCCTGTGATAACAGTGCAAAACTTTATCTACATACCAGAGCAGGGAAAGGACTCATCATGGCACAGGCGATTAAACAAGTTAAACAGGGCGACCGGGTCAAAATCAATTTTAACGGGACCCTGGAAGACGGTACCCTCTTCGATACGACTTACGAAAAAGACGATTGTGAGGATGATGGCTGCGGTTGTGAGGACAATGACTGCAGTTGTGAGGACGATGGCATCGAGTGCGAGGACGATGGCTGCGGTTGTGGCAGGGAAGGTGGCCCGATGGAGCTGACGGTCGGTGCCGAGGAGTTCTTTCCACAGATCGAGGAGGCCCTGATAGGGATGTCTCCCGGCGATAAGAAAACCCTTACCATCCTGGCCGCAGATGCTTTCGGTGAATACGATCCAGAAATGATCTCCACAGTTCCACGCAACCAGTTTCCTGACGACCTCAACCCGGTGATTGGCGACGACCTTGAACTGGTCAACGACGATGGTGAAGGAATGGTGGTTACGGTGATCGAGTCAGATGACGTCGAGGTTACGCTCGATGCCAACCACCCTCTTGCCGGTGAAGATCTGACCTTCGAATTAGAGCTGGTCGAGATCCTCTAGTACCCTGTTATCCATGGTATTTCGCAAGATTGCGCAGGAATTTGGCGGGTCAGCATGACGCGATTTCAGCTGCCCAGCCGTGCTACTCAGCTGATGTCGTAACGCCGCTGACACGGCAAAGAACCAGCCCAGGATTTATGCGTGACTTCCAATAACTCCAGATCTCTTCGTTGCATTGTCGGTTCGGAAACGGTACGCATGCTCAATCTTGGTCACCCCTGGGTGATCGCTGACCGTTATACCTCGCGCTGGCCGCAAGCACAATGCGGCAGCACAATCGAATTAATATCAGAAAACGGCGCATCCCTGGGGACGGCTCTTTATGAACCCGGTGCGCGCATTATCGCCCGGCGTTTGTCGGCTACTGTTGTCGCGGTAGATCGGAACTGGCTGGTCGCCCGGTTGGAGCAAGCCCGCCAAAGCCGCGACTGGGTCGATTACGGTGATACGACAGTGGCCCGGCTGGTGAACGCGGAGGGGGATGGACTGCCCGGCTTGACCATTGATCGCTACGGCGATTTCCTGATGGTTCAGTACTACACAGTGGCCTGGGAGAGGCACCTGCCTTTGCTTGCAACCGTCATGCAGGACGTCTATGATCCACGAGGGATTTATAGCAAGTATCGCCCTCAGGAAACGCGCAAGCTTGCTGCCGGGAAAAACAGCAGGCCGCTTCAAGGACGACTGCTCTCAGGGAAGGCCGCACCGGAAGACCTGGTCGTTCGCGAAAACGGTCTGCTCTATCTTGTCGACCTGGTAAAAGATCTGCACACCGGAATTTTTCATGACCAGCGGCAAAACCGGCTGGAGTTCCGCCGTTTGTCTGCTGCTTGCCACGTGCTTAATCTGTTCGCTTATACGGGCGCTTTTTCAATGGCAGCTGCTGCCGGCGGTGCCGTGCAGGTGACCAGCATCGATGCCTCCGGCCGCTATCTGGACTGGGCGCAGGAGAATTTCCGTCTCAACGGGATTCCTCCAGAGGACCATGAATTTGTTGCCGGCGATTGTTTTGTCGAGCTCGAGCACCTGGCCAAGAAGGGGCGTAGTTTCGATCTAGTTTTTATTGACCCTCCAAGTTTCTCAACGACCAGCAAGAGCCGTTTCACGACGAGCGGTGGTACTGCGGAACTGGTGCAGAAAGCCCTCAGGATCGTCGCTCCTGGCGGATTACTGGTGACTTCGTCAAACCTGCAGAAAATGTCCCTTGCAGACTACCTGAAAGAACTGCGTAAAGGCAGTCTGGCGGCGGGACGGCATCTGCAAGTCATCAAGGTGTCGGGTCAGGCGGAGGATTTCCCTTTTACGGCCAGTTTTCCGGAAGGTAATTATCTCAAGTACGTGGTGTCAGTCGTGCAGGATAAAATCTGAATCGAACTGTTTCCGGTTCAAGCTGCGCGCGGCGTCTTGAACGGTGAACCCTGTTTTTTCCATGCGATCTTCGCCGACCTGGGCACGGAAGATGTCTCGATAGATGAATTCATAGCCGCTGAGCTGTTCCCTGTCGAGAACCGGATGACCGAGAGGAAGGATGATGAATGGTCGGGATTGCTCGCCTCCCACTGAGCCATGACCGCCAACCTGGTCGTCAAAACAGGCAATGCCTTCTTCGTCGAGAGCTCCAAACAGGACCAGGTCGCCACAGCGTGGCCCCAATCCGTATTTGTGCAATTCTTCGAGCAGCACATAGGGCGCGCCATATGGCCTGAGAAAAGCCAGCTCAGGCTGAGCAAAGCACGGATTACCAGTCACACAGATCTTCCCATCCCGGTGGAAAATCATCAACTCGTCTGCTTTTTCCCCCCGAGCCAAAACAAAACCAATGCCCTTGTGCTTTTGTAAAAAGCGCAACAGTAGCGGCTGCGCCTGTTCCACCTCTTTCCAGTTGAGCGGGACTGTTGAACCGGTAATGTAGAGATGCGCCAGGCTGCTGGAGTAGGTGATGACAACCCCGCCTTGCGGATCGAATTTGAGGGTTTCTGCTACCAGGGAATGAATCTTCTTTTGCAGATAATCCTTGGTGTGTCGATAGAGGCGATGTCGCCAGCTTTTCTGCCGGGCCTCCAGCTCATTACGCAGATAACTGAACTGTGCCATGGTGGCATCCAGGGCGCCGGACAAAACCGTGGCCTTCTGGTTGTCGTGCAGAAAAGCGCTGACAGCTTCTCCGATAGTGACTCCGAAACGGTTCTGGAAAGGGTAACCGGGAGTCTGACCATGGTCTGAGAGGATAACCAGCAGGTAATCGGCTCCAGGCACATGATCTATCGCACGAATGATTTCACCGATACGTCGATCGATGTACTGCAGGTTCTTCAGTGCCGGCCATGACTCCGGACCGAAGTGGTGGGCGATCTCATCGTAGCCGCTGTAAGTGGTATAGATACGTGGAGTACCGGCGTAGACTTCAGCGATGACGCCGAAGGTCTGCATTTCACGCAGAATCACATTGCAGAAGATACGGATGAACGGGAACAGCCCCTCCTGAGTCCGCCAGCCCTTCTT
>JBPPMB010000047.1:0-9289 GCA_051305855.1 Desulfuromonadales bacterium | reverse complement strand
TGCTGTTCCTCCTGTTGCACGGGTGTGCTCAAAAACCCGTCATACCTCTCGAGGAAATCCCGGATCGAGTCTGGCTACCGGTATCCAATGAGAATCACGTGATGGATGGCTTCTTTACCGGGGCTGATGGTCAACTGCTGCTGGTCAATAATCTTCACCATGACGGTGTCTCCTGGGAATTGAAGGACGATCACCTTCTCCTCTGGTTTCGCACTGAAAATCAATCAGCGCTGCAATCCCTTGCCTATTACCCGCTTTTGCTTGAGGGGAAACTCTTTTTGGCACGGGCTGTGTCGCAGGAATCCCCTGCTTATGCTGCAGATTCGATTCAGGAACCACTCAGCAATGTGCACTATTTCCCAACCTACCTCGGAGAGCCTTTATCCGTTAGCCCAGACAGTCCAGACCATGCCGCTTATCTGCAGATAGATACCGGAGACAGGACATTGCGCGGCTTTGCTGGAGTCAATAACTTTCACGGCAGTTATCAACGTACAGGTGCTGCCGGTTTTAACCTTGGCCCGATAGCGACGACCATGATGACCGGCCCGGGGATGGATTACGAACGAAAATTCATGAGATGTCTCAACCAGAGCGACGCGATACTGACTGTCAGCAAGAGGCTGCTATTCTATCAGGGCTCTCGCTTGATCTGTTCTTTCACTGCCGACTGAATCATTCCTTCTGCGATTTCAGCAGCCCGTTGCAAGAGCATATATCCTGTCGGCCTGCTGCCTGAACTCCTATTTCAGCACGGCAAACGAGTCGAAATCCTCGAATTAAATTACATCTTGACAGTGTGATTCAGCATGGGACTATGCTATAGTCTGCGAAATTTCGCACAGGGTAAACAGATGCAGACTTTTACCGTAATTTTTACTCATGGACGCGAAAGTGGCCCATGGGGAACAAAGATCAGAGCTCTTGCTAAAGTCGCAGAGCGGTTTGGATGTCGGGTAATCAGTCGTGACGACAGCGATAATCGTGACCCCGAATTACGTGTTGCCCGGTTGCTAGACGAGGTCAAAGCGATCGAAGGTTCCGTTGTACTGGTCGGCTCAAGCATGGGAGGTTATGTCGCAACGGTTGCCTCCCAGGTCGTGAGGCCGGTCGGCCTGTTCCTCATGGCACCTGCTTTCGGTTTGCCTGGCTATGCCAACCAGGCGCCAATCCCGATCAGCCGCGAGTTGAGCGTTGTTTATGGCTGGGGAGATGACCTTGTCCCGGCTGAACCGATTTTTGACTTTGCCAGAACATATCAGGCGATGCTGCACCTGGTTCCGGCCGGTCATGCACTCCTGGAGCAGATCGATTGGCTGACGCAGCTTTTCGAACTGTTCCTTGGCCGTTGTCTGCAGGCAGATGGCGCCCCGGCAAGAGCGCGATTCCTGGCAACACTTTAATCTCAACCCTGGAAAGTTTTAAACGTGATGGCTGGCAAAGAGCGCATTGACAAGCTGATGGTCCAGCAACAATTGGCCGGGTCGCGTGAACGGGCCAGGGCTCTGATCCTGGCCGGCCGGGTCCTGGTGGATGATCAGACCGTCGACAAAGTTGGCACCCAGGTTTATCTTGACGCATCCATTCGCCTGAGAGGAGAAGATCTCCCGTATGTTTCGCGCGGCGGGCTGAAGTTAGCCAAAGCCCTGGAACACTTCAAGCTTGATGTCACCGGGCGAACCGCCCTGGATGTCGGCGCTTCGACAGGTGGATTTACTGACTGCCTGCTGCAGAATGGTGCGGCAACGGTTGTGGCTGTTGATGTCGGATATGGTCAGCTGGCATGGAAGCTGCGCGATGACGACAGGGTTGTCAATCTTGAACGCACCAACATCAGGTATCTGACTGCTGAGCAGCTTGACATAATCCCTGACCTGGCTGTGATCGATGCCTCATTTATTTCGTTGGACAAAGTGCTGCCTGCAACCTTGGCTTTGCTGGCGCCCTGCAGCGATGTCGTTGCATTGATCAAGCCGCAATTCGAAGTGGGCAAGGGGAATGTAGGCAAGGGTGGAGTCGTTCGCGATCCGCAACAGCATCTTCAGGTCGTTGAGAAGATAAAAGCTCTGGCAAAAAAGCTTGGCTGCCAGGTTCTGGATGCTTGTGAGAGCCCGGTCCTCGGCCCGAAGGGCAATCGTGAGTTCCTGATTCATCTGCGCATGGAGACGGCCTTATGAGCCATCTGGTTTATTTCCTGGGCGCTGGCCCCGGCGATCCGGAATTGTTGACCCGGCGCGCTGAGCGTTTACTCGCAGGGTGTCATGTGGTTTACCTCCCCCCACTGTACGAGGAGACATTCGCAGAACTCCTGGCTGGCAAAGACCTGTTCGTCCCATTTAATTTCTATTTCCATGAACTGATCACCCTGGTTAAAAATCAGTTGGTTGATGGTCCGGTTGCTTTCCTGATTCCTGGTGATTTAACCTTCTATTCCCCTTTCCAGGCGTTGGTCGACGTGCTGGGTGACCTGGCCGTTGTTGTGCCGGGTGTTGGTACCGCCAACGCCGCTTCCGCGCTTCTGAAGAAAACTCTTGACCTGCCCGGATTGTGCAGTCGTGCCATTATCGCCTCGCCGCGCACTCTCGGCGAGGGGCCCGATGCACTCACCATGGGCGAACTCGCAGCCCCAGGTGTTACGCTTTTGATCTATATGAATAACCTGCCTTTGACAGATCTGGTTGCTCAGCTGCGCAAAGGGTATGGCAAGGATGTGGCGATTGCTCTGGCTCACCGGATTAATCTGCCTGATGAAGAAATCCTGGTCGCCACTCTTGATACGATTGTCGCCAAGGTTGGGTCCAGAGATTTTTTCAATGTGGACAGCCCAGACCCGAGGCCAGCTCTGACATTGCTTCTGGTCGGTGAAAGTCTTGCGGCGGTCGCTGACCCGGCCTGGTGGGATTATCGACGCGATCATATCTGGAAATATCAGGATAACCGGTGAAATGAGAGCCAAAGGAAAGAATCTGTTCTCAAACGCCCACATTTTCGCTTCGGCCCGGATAGTCAACAGGCTCCTGGCGGTATCTTTTTGATGAGGGAACAGTATGTCACCTTTACTGGGTAGCGCGCATATAAAGACTCTGGCTCGCGAAGAAAGTGTTTGTGGTGTGCTCGTCCGCATGGTTATGGAACAGGCAGAGTCTGCTGACAGTGCAGAAATGGAGCTGCTGGAAAATGCTCTGCAGTTGCTTTTGACGCGTTTTCAGGCCATAGGGGGAGATGTGTCATGATCCTGCGCAGTATTGAACTGGAAAGCTTCGGCCGTTTCAGTGGCCAGACCGTGGAATTCCGCCGAGGCATGAATCTGGTGCTTGGACCGAATGAGGCGGGCAAGTCGACCCTTGCCCGAGCTGTACCTACCGTCCTCTTTGGCACGGAGCGTCTGGAGAGGTTCAAACCCTGGGGCCGTAATCGCTGTTCCGCAGTGCTCTTTTTTGAAGGGCAGGGGCGCACGATCCAGGTCAAGCGCAACCTGGTTACGGATGAAGTTGAGCTGATTGAAAAAGATGACCTTTATCATGTCCTGTCGCAATTCTCCGGAAAAGTCCCATTGCGAGGCCGAAGCGCGGCTTGCCGCGAGTACCGGGGTTTGCTTGAATCTTTGCTGGGTGTTGCCGACGAAGGCCTGTTCCGGGCAACTTATTTTTTTGGGCACCAACCACAGGAGTGGAATGGAGATGAGCTAGCGCAAAAGTTGAGAACGCTGGTCAGCGGCACGGCAGAGACAGATTATGCAGAAATTCTTGACGGCCTGCTCGATGAGCATTTTCAGCTGACACGCACAAATCCATGGGGTCGTGATAAACAGCGTGATCGTGAGTATGAAGTGGTATGCCAGCAACTGGCAGAGAAGGGTGAAGCAGAGCCCGCAGGAATCGTACCGGTCTTTGTTGAACTGGACAACTCAGGCGATATTAGAGAGCAGATTGAAAAGCTTGCCAATGAGCTGGAAGCCGACCGTCGGGAACATGAAAAAGGGTTGCGGTATATCGAACATATCCGTCGTCAAACGTTCGAAAAATCAGACGCTGGTGCTCCAACTGCTGCTGAAAAAAACCCTGAGGTTCTTAAAGCTTCGGGAGCTAAGGGTGATTTAGCCGAGCAGCTAGGCGCTGCTGGCTTACCGCAAACCCTGCCCCGCGAGTTGCCGGAATTGCTCTCCGATGCGGCGCAGGTCAGGCAGGAATTTGCTGAACTGCAACAGCCATTCTCTGCTCTCAGCAGCCGGGAGAAGAAAATTCCGGTGATGCCGTGGATAACGCTTTGTGCCCTTTTTGTCGTTCTGCTCGCCGGGATTGCTGTTGCTTTTTGGCAGAATTTCCCGTTTTTATGGATCTTTTCGGGGGCTGCAATGTGCGGCGCCCTGCTGCTTGGATGGGCTGGCTGGCTTCACGTGGAAAGAAAAAAGGCCTTGGATCAAAGCCGCAAAGAACGCAGTCGCCTGGAACAGAAAAAGCTGGCCGCACAGAAACGCCAGGCGGATCTGGCGGAGCGATGTGAGGCGCTGGGGCTGCCATCCTCTGCCGTCGATATGGTCAGGCTGCAAAAACTTGTTACCGCGCATCGTGACCTGCTCGACTGCTGGTGGAATCAGGGCGGTATGCCTGAGAGAGAAGATGATGCTTGCCAGGAGTTAAGTGATTCTGAAAGTGAAGAAACAACGAATGTTGTCAAGGCTTCAGCTGCCCCTGAAGATGCTGATCAAGAGCTGCAGCAGCTTGAAGCGCTCATGGCTGGTTTTGAGCTGGCCTTTAAAGAGAAAGAGTCGCGTCTGCACAAAATGCAGTTGCAGCTCAAAGAGCTCTGCAACGATCAGGGCTCACAGGCAAAGCAGTCTGGAACAGCCCTGCACAATCGCAAACGGGACTTGGAAGGGCGTATCGCGGTCTTGCGCAAAGCAATTGACCTGCTAGCCCGTGCGGTTGACACATACAGTTGTTCACATCTGGTTCGTTTAACTGATGAGGCCAGCAAGCTGTTCAGCAAGATAACAGGCGGACGTTACTCTGCCATAAAACTCGATGAGAATATGACTCCATCGGTGCAAGTGGATGATCGGCGCTGGGTTCCGGTTGATCATCTCAGCAGAGGAACGGTTGATGCAATCTATATGTCGTTGCGCATCTCCTTGGCGAAAGTCAGGAATGACGGACGCTCGCTACCATTGATGTTTGATGACCCGTTTGTTCATCTCGACCAAAAACGCCTGGCCAACACTCTCAATCTGATCGATCTTGCTTCAGCAGATGGACAATTGATCCTCTTTAGTCATAATCTAGAACTAGGTAAACGTGCTGCCCGTGAAAGGTGGCATGTTATCTCCCTGGATGGTGAAGCCGTAGATACACGTTCTATAGAAGGAGAAGGCCATGCCGGACAACTGCATCTTCTGTAAAATTATCTCCGGAGAGATTCCGGGCAAACTCGTCTATCAGGACGACCGAGTCATCGCCCTTGAGGATATTCATCCACAGGCCCCGAAACATTATCTGATTGTGCCGCGCAAACACATCCGGACAACTCTTGACCTGACCACGGCAGATAACGAGCTGATCGGCCATGTTTTCCAGGTTGCAGGTAAAATCGCTCACGATGTGGGCTTCTCCGAAGATGGTTTTCGCATTGTCAATAATTGTAACGAAGCAGGCGGCCAGGTCGTCTGGCATATTCATTTCCACCTGCTGGGTGGCAGGGATATGGGATGGCCTCCCGGTTAGCAGGACTTTGACGGAATGTATCTATCGGTCACGCAGCTGTGTTGCAAGACCGCAGCTGCTGCTTTACCTTCAAGCTCGTAGTTTTTCTGTGGAAGCACGTTTGCATGGACAGTATAAGTCAATCATTATCCCAGCCTGACAAACCGGCTTATTATGACGGGAAACGCCAGCAGCGCCTGATCAATGAGATTATGGAATTACTGGTGACGCATCATGGTGGCAGCCTCAGCGAGAAAGTCCTCGATGAATCGATTGAAGCTCTGCAGAAAGCCATTAACCTTGCGCAGGAGGCCCACAGCCAGCAAGTGCGCAAGTCTGGAGAGCCTTATTTCTTTCACCCCCTGCGTGTCGCGCATATGGCCGCCAGGCATTGGATGGATTTTGCCTCAGTCATCGCAGCTATTCTGCATGACGTCGTTGAAGACACCTCAACAACCCTTGAGGATGTTGGTGGAAAGTTCGGCATGGAGATCGGACTGCTGGTCGATGGCCTGACCAAGGTTGATGACGAACTCCTCAGCCGCAGCGTCCTGAAGGAGCAGACGTACCGGAAGCAGGTGCTTGTGGCGGTTAGAGATATCCGGGTCCTCTGCCTGAAGTTCTGGGACCGGATCGATAACCTGCAAACCATCCAGGCTCTCGATCTCGCGAAACAGCGCTTGATTGCCGAAGAAACGCGTACTATTTATGTGCCTCTTGCAAGACACCTCGGAATGGGACGTGTTGCTACGGAACTCGACTCGCTTTCACTGATGATCCTCTACCCGAACAGGGCAGTGCGTTACGATGCTGTTGTCAATGAGATGCGAAAGACACATGAGGCGGCTCTTGGCAGGATTCGCTCTGAAGTCCACAACATTCTCGAGCATTACAAAATCGATGCCCTGGTCAAGGATCGCTGGCGGCCATTCTCCATCGCCGCTGCACGTGCAACTAATCGTGGACTGCCCGCCCTTTATACCCTGGATCTCTTGGTTGATCGTTCCATGGATGCCTACCATGCCCTTGGCCTGTTGCACCGTTTGTACCCGCCAATTCCCGGGAAGCTGCGCGACCATCTGCATGTTCCGTCGCAACACGGTTATCAGGCATTGAAGACCAGTGTGCAGGCCGGCGAAATTCGTCTGCGGGTTGAAATAACCACTCGAAAGTTGTCACGATTCAACGAATCGGGTGTTTTAGCCCCAGGTTTTGAATTTCGCATCTCAGGTTTTGAAGATTTGATGCAGTCGCTGATAGAGGGAGAATCAGCCTTTGATATGGAGAGCCTGCGCCTGGCTTCCGCTACCATCCAGGTTTATACGCCGCAGGGTGATGTGCGCTCGCTGCCGGAGGGGAGTAGTGCTCTGGACTTTGCTTTCGATATTCATGAAGAACTTGGTTTGCATGCTGTTCGTGTGCGGATCAATGGCAAGACCCGTCAACTCAAGGCTCGTTTGATGGACGGAGATCAGATCGATGTCGAGACAGCCGATCGTCCGACTGTGCTGCCGAAATGGCTGGAATGGGCAGTTATGCCGCGAGCACGTAATAGCATCCGTCGCTATCTGCGTTCGAAAGTCAAGCAACCGCGAAGTGATAAGGGCCAATAGCCTCTTGTTAAGATTTCTATATTCCGGGGTACTGGTTATTCTCCTCCTGCTGGCTAATCCTGCGTTTGCTGACCAGGCGAATGTCTTTGTTTACCATCGATTTAACGATTCACGCTATCCCTCAACCAATATCTCCACTGCAGATTTCCGCGCCCATCTTGACCTGTTGTCTCAAGAGAAGTTCAGCGTTCTCACTCTTGGCCAGGTTATCGAGCGGTTGCAGCAAGGGACCGACCTGCCGCAACGCTGTGCTGTGATCACAATAGATGATGCTTACCGTTCATTCCTCACTGAGGGGTGGCCGTTATTAAAGGAGTATGGTTATCCGGCAACCCTCTTCGTCAGTACCGATGCGGTCGGAGGAGGAGGTTTTCTCAGTTGGCAGGAACTCAAGGTGCTGCAAGCTGAGGGCGTTGAAATTGGCAACCATTCAGCCGGCCATGTCTATTTCCTCGACAGGTATATTTCCGAAACCAACACCGATTGGAGCAAGCGGGTATCAGAGGACCTTTTCCGTTCCCGGCAGGCCTTTGAAAATAACCTTGGTTCTTCTCCAAAACTATTTGCTTACCCCTATGGCGAGTTTGCGCCGGAGCTGATCAATCTGGTGAAGGAGGCTGGTTTTACAGCGGCATTTGGTCAACAATCAGGGGTTGTTGACGCAGGGCAGGACCCTTTTAGTTTGCCGCGCTTTCCTGCCGGGGGCCAATATGCCGCTGTTGCGGAATTTCGCAGCAAACTCTTTATGAAAAGACTTTCAGTCCGGATCGTGTCTCCCGCCAGTCCGGTCATTAAAGAGGAAAACCCACCACGGTTGAGGTTTTATTTGCATCAGGATGTTGACAGCGGATCTCTGCGTTGTTTTGTGCCTGGATCTTCAGATTGCCTGGTCAGAAAGGTGAGTGGAGAAGAGGAGCTCTACGAGGCAGAATCGCTGCAACCGCTTTCCGGAAGACGTAGCAAGTACACATTGACGGCCAGGGATGCGCGTGGAAAATCGTGGTACTGGTTCAGCCAATTATGGATTCAGCCCCGTGGCGGAGAGGTGACCGATTATCCTGTTTCTCGATGAGAAAAGACCGCTGCCGGAGATCCTGATGCTGACAGTCCTATCCGGTTCAGGCTGGCGCAGGAATGCGTTGTTCGCCAGCGACAGCCTGTTCTGGCGAATCATAGCCTGAATTTCCCGGATATATTCCTCACCTCGCTGTGAGTAATTTAACAGGCCTGTTGTCAAAGCAATGCCCGTAACCGGTTCTTCCGCATGGCGCAGCTGCTCCCTGATTTCGCGTAATTTACTGTAAGCTCCATTGCTGTTGAGATTGTTCATGTAACTGCGGATCGATTCGTAGATGCTGGGGAACTTGCGCAACTCATAGGTCTCTCCGGGAGGGCGATCCTCAGGTACGATACCGGAACCGGGCCTCAAGGTCCATTCGCCGAAGAGGTTGTTGCCTCGCTGCGCGAACCTGGAGGTTCCCCAGGCAGATTCGTTGGCGGCCTGGGCCAACACCAGTGCCGGAGGAATTGTATCCACTCTGCGCAGCAACCGTGAGCCTGGACGATGATCAATGAGCGGGTTGTCGCGTAGACCATAACGGCTTGATATCGCTTCGAGACGTTCCATGTCGCCACTGTTTAAATCCTGGGTCCTGTGTCTATCCAGTATCTGTATAATCTCTTCGCGCTCTTCTGCAATCTCCTGGTTGGCCAGTAACACCATTGGCAAAAGGCCCATGAAAAAAGCGCGCTTCTTTGATGCAGTGCTGACCGCGTGCTTAATGTCCGCAGGAATGCTTTCGAGGATAAGTGGCGGCACGCCTTTCTCCAGTTGCCTCCAATCATAGTCGAGGGCTTGGTAAAAGGCCTGCAGGCCGGAAGTCGTTTCAGGTCGAATAGTCTGGGTGTTGTTTTGGCCTGGTATCTGGTCCGCTGCCACAAAATTTGACATAAGGCAGGCGATGAATACGAGCAGCA
>JBPPMB010000018.1:0-12329 GCA_051305855.1 Desulfuromonadales bacterium | reverse complement strand
GACACCATGGCTTATTCGATTGCGAATAACCAGCTTCTTAGGAAACATTT
This sequence comes from Desulfuromonadales bacterium, assembly GCA_051305855.1. Taxonomy (GTDB): domain Bacteria; phylum Desulfobacterota; class Desulfuromonadia; order Desulfuromonadales; family BM103; genus M0040. The sequence continues at coordinate 12,279 of JBPPMB010000018.1, read as the reverse complement.
TCAGGAAATCAAACGGATTATCGATATCCCCAACCTGATTGATATCCAGAAGAATTCCTATCAGCGTTTCCTGCAGGCGGACCTGCCTGCTTCCGCCCGCCAGAACCATGGAGTGGAGGCGGTTTTCCGCTCAGTATTCCCGATCCGGGATTTCAGTGAGACCTGTTCACTTGAGTATGTCGAGTACTCGCTGGGAACGCCCAAGTATGACGTTGAAGAGTGCCATCAGCGTGGAATGACCTTTGCCGCGCCGATGAAAGTCAAAGTGCGTCTGGTTTCCTGGGATGTCGACAAGGAATCCGGCGTCCAGTCGATCCGCGACATCAAGGAGCAGGAAGTTTATTTCGGCGAAATCCCCTTGATGACGGAGAATGGTACCTTCATCATCAATGGTACTGAACGTGTCATCGTCAGTCAGTTGCATCGTTCGCCCGGGGTCTTTTTTGACCATGACAAGGGCAAGACGCATTCGAGCGGCAAACTGCTATACAGCGCCCGGGTTATTCCGTATCGGGGGTCCTGGCTCGATTTTGACTTTGATCATAAAGATATTCTTTTTGTGCGCATAGACCGGCGGCGTAAGCTGCCCGCAACTGTGCTCCTCAAAGCGCTCGGTTTCTCTGCTGAAGAGCTTTTGAACCGTTACTACGATACAGAAGAAATCTCTGTCGAAAACGGTGTGTATCGTAAGAAAGTCGATACCAAGCTGCTGCTTGGCCAGCGGGCTACAGTTGAGGTCGTTGCTGCGGACGGTGAGGTGCTGGTCAAGGCCAATCGTAAATTCACCAAGGCCGCGATTCGCAAACTTGAAGAGAATAAACTCGAGTTTATTGAGGTCCCTGAAGAAGAAGTGATCGGCAAGATCGCTTCGGTTGATATCGTCGACGAATCGACCGGTGAAGTCATGGTCGAGTGCAACGAAGAACTTTCTGCTGCCAAGCTGGAAGAACTGGCCTCGCGCGGCATCAACACGTTTAACGTCCTCTTTATCGACCATCTGTTTGTCGGGCCTTACCTGCGTGATACCCTGCTGCAGGATAAAGTGAATTCTCCCGAAGAGGCGAAGGTTGAAATTTACCGACGCCTGCGTCCCGGTGACCCGCCAACGCTGAAAAGCTCTGATGCTCTGTTCTCGAGCCTGTTCTTCAACGAAGAGCGCTATGACCTTTCGACCGTGGGACGTCTCAAGCTGAATCACAAGCTCGGTTTGAAGCTGCCCCTTGAAGTGACCACTCTTACCAAGGAAGACATCCTTGAAGTGGTGCGCTACCTGATCGATCTGCGCAATGGAACTCATGAGTGGGAAGTTGAAGACGACAAAGGCAGCCTGCGCAGGCTGCCGGTCAAGATCGACGACATTGATCATCTCGGCAATCGCCGTGTCCGTGCTGTAGGTGAACTGCTCGAAAACCAGTACCGGGTCGGTCTGGTACGCATGGAACGCGCTATCAAGGAGCGTATGAGTCTGCAGGAAGTGGACAGCCTGATGCCCCACGATCTGATCAACTCCAAGCCGGTTTCGGCGGTGGTCAAGGAGTTTTTTGGTTCGAGTCAGCTCTCCCAGTTTATGGACCAGACCAATCCGCTCTCTGAAATTACCCACAAGCGCCGCCTCTCTGCTCTCGGACCTGGTGGTTTGACCCGTGAAAGAGCCGGTTTTGAGGTACGTGACGTACATCCGACCCACTATGGCCGTGTCTGTCCGATCGAGACTCCGGAAGGTCCGAACATCGGCCTGATTGCTTCTTTATCGACCTATGCCAGGATCAACGTCCACGGTTTCGTAGAGACACCTTACCGGATCGTCAAGGGCGGCAAAGTGTCAAATGAAATTCAGTATTTTTCCGCTCTTGAAGAAGAGGGTCATGCGATCGCTCAGGCGAATGCGCCTCTTGATAAGAAGAACTGTTTCGTCAACGAACTGGTCAACGCCCGTAAGAACGGCGAGTTCATGCTGGTCAACCAGGCCGAGATTGAATTGATGGACGTTTCGCCGAAGCAGTTAGTTTCGGTGGCTGCAGCCCTCATACCGTTTCTCGAAAACGACGATGCTAACCGCGCCCTGATGGGCTCCAACATGCAGCGCCAGGCTGTGCCGCTGCTGCGCGCAGATGCGCCACTGGTCGGTACCGGTATGGAGCGCATCGTTGCCCATGACTCAGGTTCCGCTGTCGTCGCCCGACATGACGGTACTGTCGAAAGTGTCGATGCGGGTCGTATCGTGGTCAAGATCGACGACCATGAAGTTGATGAGACCGGCACCGGCGTTGCTATCTACAACCTGATCAAGTTCATCCGTTCCAACCAGAACACCTGCCTCAACCAGAAGCCGATTGTCAAGGTCGGCGACAAGGTCAAGCGTGGCGAAATCATCGCTGACGGACCCTCCACTCAGTGGGGCGAACTTGCTCTCGGCCAGAACGTCATGGTTGCTTTCATGCCATGGGGTGGTTACAACTTCGAAGACTCGATCCTGATCTCTGAAAAGCTGGTCAAGGAAGACCGCTATACCTCGATCCACGTCGAGGAATTCGAGTGTGTCGCCCGCGATACCAAGTTGGGCAAGGAAGAGATTACCGACGACATTCCCAACCTCGGTGAAGATGCCCTGCGCAACCTTGACGAGAGTGGCATCATCCGTATCGGTGCTGAAGTCAAGCCAACAGACATACTGGTTGGCAAGATTACTCCGAAAGGCGAAACCCAGCTGTCGCCGGAAGAAAAGCTTTTGAGGGCAATCTTCGGTGAGAAAGCCGGTGATGTCCGTGATACCTCACTGCGCGTGCCGCCGGGTGTCGAGGGTGTCGTCATCGGTGCCCGCGTCTTTTCCCGCAAGGGACTGGACAAGGATGCCCGGACCGAGTTCATCGAGCAGACCGAGATTGATAAGCTGCTCAAGGACCAGAATGACGAAATCCGCATCATCAGAGACTCGGCTCAGCGCAAGATGGCCAGGTTGTTGACTGGCCAGAAGGTTTCTGTCCCTGTCAAGGACCGTGACGGTAAAACCCTGCTGCCCAAGGGCCGCATGATTACTGACAAGGCTCTGGAGTCGATCCCCTTCAGCCTCTGGCGTGAACTTTCCCTGGCCGATGAAGAAGCCGAAGGCAAGGTTAACGAAACGGTCCGGCGCCTGAGCGAACGCGAAGAGATCATCAAAACAGTTTTTGCGGACAAGATTGAAAAGCTCAAGCGCGGCGATGATCTGCCGCCGGGCGTGATCAAAATGGTCAAGGTTTACATCGCCATCAAGCGCAAGTTGTCTGTTGGCGACAAAATGGCTGGTCGTCACGGCAACAAGGGTGTCCTTTCGCGCATCCTGCCGGAAGAGGACATGCCTTACCGCGATGATGGCACGCCGGTAGAGATCGTTCTCAACCCTCTTGGTGTCCCGTCGCGTATGAATGTTGGCCAGATTCTCGAAATCCATCTCGGGCTGGCTGCCCGAGGCCTCGGCGAACAGATCCAGGCTGCCATTGACCAGTTGACGGAACCGAACAAGCTGCGCAAGCAGATCAAGGACGTCTATGGCAACAAAGAGCTGGACACCTTTATTGATGCCTTGAGCGATGAGGATGTCCTCACCCTGGCGCGTCGCCTTGGCAACGGTGTTCCCATGGCATCGCCAGTCTTCGAAGGCGTCCACGAAGACCAGATCAAGGGTGAATTGAAGCGTGCCGGGATGCCCCTGAGCGGGCAGATGACGCTGCATGACGGTCGTACCGGTGAAGCCTTCAAGGAGAAGGTGACTGTCGGTATCATGTACATGCTCAAGCTGCATCACCTGGTTGACGATAAGATCCACGCCAGAAGCATAGGTCCATACAGCCTGGTCACCCAGCAACCGCTCGGCGGCAAGGCCCAGTTCGGCGGCCAGCGCCTTGGTGAGATGGAGGTCTGGGCCATGGAAGCTTACGGTGCAGCTCATGCACTGCAGGAATTCCTGACGGTCAAGTCTGATGATGTGGCTGGCCGGACCCGGATTTACGAGGCGATTGTCAAGGGCAAGCATACCCTTGAAGCCGGTCTCCCGGAATCCTTCAACGTCCTAATCAAAGAACTTCAGGCGCTCTGTCTCGACGTCGAGTTGCTGGAAGAGGACTGATACTGCAGCGAACCCCCCATCCTGAAAAGGAGGATGCGTCTTGGAAGATATTTACAGCCTTTTTGAGCGACCGAAAGACCCATTGAATTTTAACGCTATACGTCTCTCTATCTCTTCTCCGGAAAAGATTCGAGAGCGGTCTTTTGGCGAGGTTAAGAAGCCTGAAACGATCAATTACCGGACCTTCAAGCCGGAACGTGATGGTCTTTTCTGCGCTAAAATCTTTGGCCCGACCAAGGACTACGAGTGTAACTGCGGCAAGTACAAGCGCATGAAGCACCGCGGTATTGTCTGCGAAAAGTGTGGTGTAGAAGTTATCCCGAGCAAGGTGCGTCGTGAGCGTCTGGGTCATATTGACCTGGCGTGCCCGGTCGCCCATATCTGGTTCCTCAAGTCGCTGCCCAGCAGGATCGCCACTTTGCTGGACATGACCCTTAAAGAGCTCGAGCGGATTCTCTATTTCGAAGCCTATATCGTGCTTGACAAAGGCGAGAGCGATCTTGAAACAGGGCAGATATTCTCTGAAGAAAAATATCGCGAGCTGATGGAAGAGCAAGCCGGTCAGTTTACTGTCGGCATGGGTGCAGAGGCGGTTCGTGAACTGCTGACCGGTATTGATCTGGAGGAGCTGACGACGTCTCTGCGGATCGAGATGATCGATGCGACCAGCGAAGCCAAGCGCAAAAAAGTTGCCAAGCGCCTGAAAGTCGCTGACGCCTTTATCAACAGCGGCAACCGTCCGGAGTGGATGATCCTTGAAACCATCCCGGTCCTGCCGCCCGAGCTGCGCCCCCTGGTGCCGCTTGATGGCGGGCGCTTTGCCACGTCTGACCTGAATGATTTGTACCGCAGGGTGATTAACCGTAACAACCGTCTCAAGCGCCTGATGGAACTGCGGGCGCCAGAGGTGATTATCCGCAACGAAAAGCGCATGCTGCAGGAATCGGTTGATGCGCTGTTCGATAATGGACGACGCGGTCGCGCAATTACCGGGCCAAACAAGCGGCCACTCAAATCACTCTCCGACATGCTCAAAGGCAAAGGCGGTCGTTTCCGCCAGAACCTGCTCGGTAAACGCGTTGACTATTCCGGGCGTTCCGTTATCGTTGTCGGCCCGGAATTAAGGCTGCATCAGTGTGGCCTGCCCAAGAAGATGGCCCTCGAGTTGTTCAAGCCGTTTATCTACAACAAGCTTGAAGAGCGCGGTTTTTGTACCACCATCAAGAGCGCTAAAAAACTGGTCGAACGGGAGCGTCCGGAAGTCTGGGACGTCCTTGAGGAGGTTATCAAGGAGCACCCGGTTATGCTGAACCGTGCACCAACCCTGCACCGTCTCGGCATACAGGCCTTTGAGCCTGTCCTTATCGAAGGCAAGGCCATCCAATTGCACCCGTTGGTCTGTGCCGCTTTCAACGCTGACTTCGATGGTGACCAGATGGCGGTCCACTTGCCGCTTTCGGTGGAGAGCCAGATTGAGACCCGCGTTTTGATGATGTCAACCAACAACATCCTGTCGCCGGCTCATGGCAAGCCGATTATTGTGCCGTCACAGGATATGGTTTTGGGCCTCTATTACATGACCCGTGAGCGGATTTTCGCCAAAGGTGAAAATGGCATCTTCTCTTCTCCAGAAGAAGTGCGCATGGCCTATGATGCAGAAGAAGCCGACCTGCAGGCTAAGATCAAGGTGCGCATGGCGCCAGCAGCTGGCCAGGCACCGGAAATTATCGAAACCACCGTCGGCCGTATTTTGTTGAGTGAAGTTATCCCCGATGCCATACCCTTTTCCTATGTCAACCGGGTTATGAACAAGAAGCATGTTGGCGAGCTGATCGACGTTTGCTTCCGTTTTGCCGGCAACAAGGAAACCGTTATTCTGGCTGACAAGATCAAAGAGACCGGCTTCCGATTCTCCACGATGGCGGGTATCTCTATCTGCCTCGACAACATGGTGATCCCCGAGTCGAAGGAAGCCTTCATCTCGGCGTCTGTTGAGGAGGTCAAGGAGATTCAGGAACAGTATACCGAAGGTCTGATTACTGACGGTGAACGTTATAACAAGGTCATCGACATCTGGGCCAAATGCACCGAGGATATTGCCCAGACGATGCTTTCCAAGCTGGCTGTTGAGACGATCACCTCCCCGACCGGTGAGCAGGTCAAGGTCCCTTCGTTCAACCCGATTCACATGATGGCGGATTCCGGTGCTCGCGGCAGTCACCAGCAGATACGCCAGCTCGCCGGGATGCGTGGTCTGATGGCCAAGCCGGACGGCTCGATCATTGAAACGCCGATCACGGCTAACTTCCGTGAAGGTCTCACCGTGCTGCAGTACTTCATCTCAACCCACGGCGCCCGTAAAGGTCTGGCAGATACGGCGCTTAAGACCGCCAACTCCGGTTACCTAACCAGGCGGCTGGTCGATGTCGCCCAGGATGCCATCATCATGGAAGATGATTGCGGCACTCTGGATGGTATCAACATCAGCTCTCTGATCGAGGGTGGTGAAGTGATCGAGCCGTTGGGAGATCGAATCCTCGGTCGGAAAGCGCTGGAAGATATCGTTGACCCGGTCACGGATGAAGTTCTCGTTGAGGACAACCAGGAGATTGACGAGGCTCTGGTGCTTAAAATTGAAGAGGCAGGCATCGAAAAGGTCAAGATTCGTTCGGTGCTGACGTGCCAGAGCCGGCGAGGCATCTGTGCCTCCTGTTACGGTCGCGACCTGGCCCGCGGGCATGTCGTCAACCTTGGTGAGGCGGTTGGTGTTATCGCAGCCCAGTCGATCGGTGAGCCGGGAACCCAGCTTACCATGCGGACCTTCCATATTGGTGGTACTGCTTCGCGACAGGCGGAACAGACGGCTCTCGAGGCACGCTCTGAAGGTTCACTCAAGTTCATCAATCTGACTACCGCCAGGAACTCTGACGGTGCACGGGTGGTTATGAACCGCAACGCTGAGATTGCCGTGGTGGATGAAACCGGTCGTGAACGTGAGCGCTACGGTGTGGTCTACGGTGCTCGCTTGATGGTCGGCGAAGGAGAAGCCGTCAGCAAGGGGCTGGTCCTCGCAGAATGGGACCCCTTCACCATGCCTATCCTTGCAGAGGCTTCCGGCAAGATCCGTTTTGGCGACCTCGTTGAGGGCCTGACTGTAGAGGAGCAGGTTGATGATGTTACCGGTCTGTCCCGCAAGGTCATTATCGAATCCAAGTCCGCCGACAAGCGACCGCGCGTCTCTGTCAAGGATGAAAACAACAAGACTGCCCAGCGCTGCATGATGCCGGTCGGTGCCAACATTCTGGTTCAGGAAGACACTATGGTCAGCGCCGGTGACGTTCTTGCCAAGATCCCGCGCGAGACCACCAAGACCAAGGATATTACCGGTGGTCTGCCGAGAGTTGCCGAGCTCTTCGAAGCCCGCAAGCCGAAAGAGTTCGCGGTTATTACCGAGATTGACGGTGTGGTTGCTTTCGGCAAGGACTCCAAAGGCAAGCGCAAGGTCGTGGTTACCCCGGAAGTCGGCGAGCCCAAGGAATACCTGATCCCGAAAGGCAAGCACATAAGCGTTCATGAAGGCGACTTTGTGCGTGCCGGTGAGTCGCTCATGGATGGGTCAAGCAATCCGCATGATATCCTGCGTGTGCTTGGTGAAAAAGAATTGGCCAAGTATCTGGTCGATGAAGTTCAGGAAGTCTACCGACTGCAGGGCGTCAAGATCAACGACAAGCACATCGAGGTCATTGTTCGCCAGATGCTGCGACGGGTTAAAATCAAGGAAGTTGGCAACACCCGCTTCCTGGCCGACGACTCGGTGGAGCGCTGGCAGTTTGACGAAGAGAATCAGAAGGTCCTGGCAGAAGGGGGCAACCCGGCGGTTGGTGAACCTCTCATGCTCGGCATCACCAAGGCTTCGCTGTCGACGGAATCCTTCATCTCAGCGGCATCTTTTCAGGAGACCACCAAGGTGCTTACCCAGGCTTCGATTGAAGGAAAGGTCGATTGTCTGCGCGGCTTGAAGGAAAATGTCATCATGGGTCGCTTGATACCTGCCGGTACCGGTGTCTCCAAGTACCGCAGCGCCAACCTCTTGATCGAGGACCCGGAAGAACGTTTGCCGGAGATTGAAGAGATCGATGAGGATGAGGAATTCGATGACCTTGCCGAGATAATGGCCACGGTTTCAGTCGATGATAGTGAAGAGGCTGATTTAGAATAGCTTTTTCGATTGGCCGCAAAAAAATGAAGTCAGATTTTAAATTGCTTGACAGGGCGATCTCGTTTTGATAAATTCTGCGAGTTTTCCCCTGTGGGAAAACCTGCTCTTTCAACGTCATGAATACGCAAAAAAATCGGGAGTGATTCGATGCCGACGATCAATCAGTTGATCCGTATAGGTCGCGAAAAAAAGCAAGTCAAGTCGACAACACCTGCGCTGAGGGGCAACCCCCAAAAGCGTGGAGTTTGTACCCGTGTGTACACCACGACCCCGAAGAAGCCGAACTCGGCGCTTCGTAAAGTCGCGCGTGTGCGTCTTACCAACGGGATGGTTATCACCTCCTATATCCCGGGCGTCGGCCATAACCTTCAGGAGCACTCAGTGGTCCTGGTTCGTGGTGGTCGAGTCAAAGACCTTCCGGGTGTTCGTTATACGATCGTTCGTGGGACACTTGATCTGGCGGCTGTTAAAGACCGTAAGAAGTCTCGTTCCAAATACGGTGCCAAGCGGCCCAAGTAATAGAGAGATATGAAGAGGACGTTATGCCGAGAAGAAGAGAAGTAGCCAAGCGGGTTATCCTGCCTGATCCAAAGTTTCACGATCGATTGGTGGCCAAGTTTATCAATGCCTTGATGCTTGGTGGGAAAAAGAGTACCGCTGAAAATATTGTTTACGGTGCCTTTGATCTCATTAAGGAACGAACTGGTGATGAGCCGGTTGAAGTGTTCAAGAAAGCTATTGAAAACGTACGTCCCGTTGTTGAGGTCAAGTCCCGTCGAGTTGGCGGTTCCACCTACCAGGTCCCGGTTGAAGTCCGTTCGGAGCGACGCAATGCTCTGGCTATTCGCTGGATTGTCAGCTATGCGCGTGGGCGTGGTGAAAAAACCATGCAGGAACGCCTTGCGTCCGAGTTTATGGATGCATCCGGCAACCGTGGCGCTGCAGTTAAGAAGCGTGAAGATACTCATCGTATGGCCGAAGCTAATAAAGCCTTCGCGCATTATCGCTGGTAAGGCGGAGGACGTACTGCTGTGGCTCGCAAAGTAGCACTTGAAAATACTCGTAATATCGGCATAATGGCTCATATTGATGCTGGTAAAACTACGACCACCGAGCGTATTCTTTATTACACTGGCGTTTCTCACAAGATCGGTGAAGTTCATGATGGCGCAGCCCCTATGGACTGGATGGAGCAGGAGCAGGAGCGTGGCATTACGATTACGTCTGCTGCAACCACCTGTTTCTGGAAGGATCACCGCGTCAACATTATTGATACCCCTGGTCACGTAGATTTCACTATAGAGGTTGAGCGCTCACTGCGTGTGCTTGATGGCGCCGTGGCGGTTTTCTGCTCGGTTGGTGGTGTTGAGCCTCAGTCCGAAACTGTTTGGCGTCAAGCTGACAAATACGGCGTTCCGCGGATTGCATTTATCAACAAGATGGATCGTATCGGTGCGGATTTCGGCCGAGGTGTTAAGATGATGCGTGATCGTCTTGGCGCTAACCCTGTGCCTCTCCAGTTGCCGATTGGTGTGGAAGATCTCTTCCGCGGTGTTATCGACCTCGTTGAGATGAAGGCGGTAATCTGGGACAATGAGGCGCTAGGCGCTAATTATGAAGTCACCGAGATTCCGGAAGAACTGCTGGCTGATGCTGAAACTGCCCACGAATTTATGCTGGAGGAAGTCAGCTCACACGACGATGACTTGATGGAAAAGTACCTCGCCGGCGAAGAAATAAGCGTCGCTGAGATTAAGGCTTCTATTCGTCGCGTCACCAACGATCTGAAGATTAATCCTGTCTTCTGTGGCTCCGCCTTTAAGAATAAGGGTGTGCAGACTCTTCTTGATGCCGTTGTCGATTATATGCCTTCACCTCTTGATGTTCCTCCAATCAAGGGTGTCCATCCCGATACAAAAGCAGAAATGACACGTTCTGCTGATGACAAGGGGCCTTTCTCTTCTTTGGCATTCAAGGTCATGACGGATCCTTTTGTCGGTCAACTGACCTTCTTCCGGGTTTACTCGGGAGTCGCCGAGTCTGGTGCTCATGTTCTGAATTCCACCAAGGGCAAAAAAGAACGTTTTGGGCGTCTGCTCAAGATGCATGCGAATAAGCGTGAAGAAATAAAGCATGTCTATTCTGGAGATATCGCTGCAGCGGTTGGCTTGAAGCACACGACGACCGGTGATACTCTCTGCGACGATAAGGACGTATGCCTTCTTGAGGCAATGGAGTTTCCGGAACCGGTTATTCATATTGCTATCGAGCCGAAAACTAAAAGTGATCAGCAAAGCATGGGCCTTGCGCTCGGCAAGTTGGTACAGGAAGACCCTTCGTTACGTGTTCGTACTGACGAAGAAACCGGTCAGGTGATTATCTCCGGTATGGGTGAGCTGCACCTTGAAGTCATTGTCGATCGCATGCGTCGCGAATTTAAGGTTGAGGCGAATATCGGCGCTCCTCAGGTCGCCTACCGTGAATCGATTACCAAAACTGTTGAAGTACAGGGCAAGTTTGTTCGCCAGTCCGGCGGTCGTGGTCAGTACGGCGATTGCTGGTTACGCCTTGAGCCTCTTGAGCCTGGCAGTGGCTTTGAATATGTCGATGCAATCAAGGGTGGTGTTATTCCAAAGGAATATATCCCATCGGTTGGTGCTGGTGCCGAGCAAGCTGCAAAAAATGGTATTCTCGCGGGTTTCCCGCTGGTTGATATCCGGGTTACCTGTTTTGATGGCTCCTACCACGATGTTGACTCATCTGAAATGGCATTTAAAATTGCCGGTTCGATGGGCCTCAAAGAGGGGGCTGCCAAAGCTAGGCCAGTTTTGCTCGAACCGATTATGGCTGTCGAAGTTGTTGCGCCTGAAGAGTACCTCGGTGAAGTTATGGGTGATCTGAATAGTCGCCGCGGTCGCGTCTCCGGTATGGAAACACGCGGTGGCGCTCAGGTTGTCAATGCGCATGTGCCTCTGTCCAACATGTTCGGTTACTCAACCGACCTGCGCAGTTCGACCCAGGGACGTGCGACATATACAATGACATTCGATCATTATGATCAGGTGCCCAAGGCGATTGCCGAAGAGATTGTAAGTAAAACCAAGGGCTGATTAATTAATTCAATAGCGAAGTGAATATAAGGAGAGATTACGATGGCCAAAGCCAAGTTTGAGCGGACTAAGCCCCATGTTAACATCGGAACGATCGGTCACGTTGACCACGGCAAGACGACCCTGACGGCAGCCATCACCAAGGTTCTGTCTACAAGGGGCGGCGCAGTGTTCAAGTCGTTCGACCAGATCGACAACGCTCCCGAGGAGCGTGAGCGCGGTATTACGATCGCTACGGCCCACGTCGAGTACGAGACGGCCAACCGTCACTATGCTCACGTTGACTGCCCGGGCCACGCTGACTATGTCAAGAACATGATCACCGGAGCCGCGCAGATGGACGGCGCTATCCTGGTGGTTTCGGCTGCCGATGGCCCGATGCCCCAGACCCGTGAGCACATCCTGCTTGCCCGTCAGGTTGGTGTGCCTTTCATGGTGGTGTTCCTGAACAAGGCCGACATGGTCGACGACGAAGAGTTGATGGAACTGGTTGAGCTCGAGATTCGCGAGCTGCTTTCTTCCTACGACTTCCCGGGCGACGATATTCCGATCATCCCCGGCAGTGCGTTGAAGGCGCTCGAGTGTGGTTGCGGTAAAGATGGCTGTGCTGCCTGTGAGCCGATTTTGGAACTGATGCGTCAGGTTGATGCCTACATTCCCGAGCCCGAGCGTGCTGTCAGCCGCCCGTTCCTGATGCCTGTTGAAGACGTCTTCTCGATCTCCGGACGTGGTACGGTTGCGACCGGTCGTGTCGAGCGCGGTATCATCAAGGTCGGCGAAGATGTCGAGATCGTCGGCATGAAAGCCACGGCCAAGTCGGTCGTGACCGGTGTCGAGATGTTCCG
>JBPPMB010000017.1:0-2309 GCA_051305855.1 Desulfuromonadales bacterium | reverse complement strand
GCCTGCTCCAGGTCCCCCGGAGAAAGTTTGGAAGCTCAACCCGCGCCTTTCACGCAGGTTGTGAGCCGAACCGGATTATTCTTCATTATTCCCATTTTTTGACGGGCAGAGCACGTCTCTTACCTGGTAGTGTGACCGGCATGGTCACGAACTAGCTGGTGAAAGTCCAGCCATAGCCCTGAAAGGAGGGAATATGTAGACAATGGCAAGGGTGCCTGAAGAAACTCTCTAGATCTGCCCGAGGAGGGATACACCGGTGAAAGAGAGCCAATGAGGGATCTGAAGGAAGCCGGCGTCGAATCTGCCACTCAAGCTTGGTGCGAACCTCTGGCAGGCTCTGCGGAAAGGGCGAGGTACCTGCCATTACCGAAGCCCGATATCCTTTCCGTATTCCGTGGGGTAGAAGAGGTGGGTGGGCAGAGAAAGTACGTGATCTTACCCGGTGAGGGGCCGTCTGTATCGGGCCGTTGTAACTGCGACAGCCAAGCCCTAAGCGACACAGCAATGTGTGCGTTACGGACAGAGGGTCTTCAGACGAAGCCATAGTAGGCGTAAAGCCGGTAGCCGATGACGATGCGGTGACGTATCTGAGGGTAAAACTACCGGAAAGCGACAGGGAAGTTGGAGCCGAAGGGCGGAACATGTAATCGGTAAAGGAATTTCGCTATGAGCGGAAGTTTTGAGTTCAGCCATTGGAGTTCCCTTTGCAAGGGAGACGTATACATCCTGCGATAACAGAGGGAATGCGGAACGATGAAGAAACATCCCACAGAACAAAGCAAAGCGAGACAACGAAACCTGTTTATTGACGACAGAAGTCTCTTCGAAAAGCTCTGTGACCTGCACAATCTGCAGGTAGGGTTTAAGGCGGTGAAGGAAAACGGCGGCGCTCCTGGTATAGACGAGGTGACCGTTGAAGAATATTCATCCCGTCTTGACGAAGAGCTGGTCCAGCTGAAGAAGGATCTCGAAGGCTGGAGCTACAAACCAAATCCTGTTCGCCGGGTAGAGATACCGAAACCAGGCAAAGGAGCAGGTGTTCGGCTGCTGGGAGTGCCTTGTATTCGCGACCGTGTGGTACATGCGACGCTTAAGTTGCTTCTTGAGCCGATACTCGATCCGACCTTTTCCGACCACAGCTACGGTTTTCGCCCCGGCTATAATCAGCAACAGGCGGTGGAAGCGGCGCAAAGGATCGTGAAGGAAGGCAAAGAGTATGTAATCGATATTGATCTATCCAAATTTTTCGACCGAGTGAACCACGACCGCCTGATCTATCTGCTTTCCGGTCATGTAACTGACAAACGGATACTCCGTTTGATCGGCATGATCTTACGAAGCGGGGCGATGGTGAACGGCGTGGTACAGCTTACTGAGGAAGGAACAGTTCAGGGTAGTCCGTTGAGTCCGCTGCTTAGCAATGTAGTGCTCGACGAGCTGGATAAGGAACTGGAACGACGGGGACTTGAGTTCTGCCGATACGCCGATGACTGCAATGTCTTCGTTCGGTCGCCGAAATCGGCGAACCGTGTGATGGCCAGCATCAGCAAATTTATTGAGCAGAAACTCAAACTGAAGATCAACCGCGAGAAAAGCAAGGTTGGTCGCAGTGAGGAGGTGAAGTTTCTGGGCATGACCATCGTTGACGGGGCTGTAGTAATTTCCCGGCAGTCGATGAAACGGGCCATGCAGAAGGTCAAGGAGCTGATCCCTCGGGGTACCCATCTGACGCTGGAAAAGACGATGAAGCGAATTAATGAATGGTATATGGGATGGTCTGGCTATTACCTGATGACCCAGTATCCGTCACAGCTCGCGCATGTTGAGGCGCATGTCAGAAGAAGACTCCGTTCTCGAATTGTCCACCAGCAAAAGAAACGTCGCCATCTGTACCGGAAACTTATCAAGCGCGGGGTCTCCCAGAAACAAGCTGCCCAGACTGTATACTCGAATAATGGACGATGGGTCTTGTCGCGGACATGGGCACTGCATAAGGCTTATCCCAACCGCTGGTTTACCGATGTGTTGGGACAGAAGCTGAGATCGAATGCTTTGCTCAAGCATTGGTTTGATGTGCGTCAATGGATACGTGTTATATGAGGAGCCGTGTACGGACCCGTACGCACGGTTCTGTGGGCAGACGGGAGCCTTTCGGCTCCCTCTGACCCGATCCCTTTTTCTGATGCGCCGCATCTTAATCTTTAGTCTCTATCGTTAAGACTGAATTCTTATTGGGGCAGGGGGGTCTTGGAGGAGTAATTGGTGTTTTCCACTATAACCTGAATCGCCCTGTTAGTTTTCGGCGCAAA
>JBPPMB010000012.1:0-3081 GCA_051305855.1 Desulfuromonadales bacterium | reverse complement strand
GAGCATGATCTTCGCGACGGTCCAGTCCTGAAGAAGCAGTTGGCCGATGAGCACGTTGTATTTGCCAACGCCGCCTTTCTGCAGGAGGAAGCCAAACGCCAGACCAAACATGGCGCCGGCAATCAGCCTGGAACCATCTCCTCGATCAACCTGGCTTGGTCCGGATCGGGACCGGGATTCCCAGGAGCCAAAGTAAAATCCACCCGACCTTGCCTTTCTCCGTTTTACGCATAACGATCATCCTTTGCTCTGATGGCACTTTGCAACGGCCGGCTACTTTTTCGGCATTACCCTTGGCCTCCAGATCTGGATTACCGGTGATCTTTTCGTCTCTTCATTGACCTTGCCCTTCATCTCGAGGAGCTTTCCTTCCGCATTGTCCCTGGTGCTTGATTTCATGACGTCCTCCGGTCGGTGATCATGGCTAGGTTCTTCTCCGCCAAGTGGTTGTAAAAAGCGCGGCATTGTTTATTCTCCGGGTAAGTATCCCCCGGCAAAGCGCGGGGTTCTTTATTGATCGGAAAGCAGGCATTGTGGGTTCCTCCTATACAGTGGCAAACGTGCCCGGAGTTCTGCCCGCAGCGGGCGATGCCTGGTCAGATACGCTCTTAACGTCTCTATGTTTCAGTCAGCCATCCTGAAGCTCCTTTATTGCACTGGAGCCAAGGTCTGGCAGATGTTCCCCTTCACTCTTCGTGGGCAATGCGTACAATTTCTTTCGCGATGTCCTCAGGTGAAAGGATAAAATCTATAAATCCGCTCGCTATTGCGGACTCAGGCATATCCGGCTGACTGGCGGTTTCGGGCTTCTGCGCAAAGGTAAAGCCACAGACTTCTTTTATGTCATGCAACGCTGCGGCACCATCACCATCAAAGCCTGAGACAATCACAGCAATAAGTTTACCGTTCCAGTTCTCTGTCAGGGAACGCATGAAAACCGTAATCACGTCGGGCCATCCCCAGGGCTTTGATATCGGTTTGAGACGAAATTCTCCATCAAGAACGTGCAAATCACGCTTTTCCGGGATAACGAACACATGATTGGGTTCGATGTCCAATCTTTCCGTGATCAGTTCCACAGGCATTTTCGTGTAGTTCGGGAGAATCTCGTGGAGCAGGGTGGCTACGCTTCTCAGATGATTGACGATGACGATGGCAACGCCCATATCGGACGGCAGATGCTTTAATAAACGGGTATAGGCATCGAGGCCACCAGCTGAACCGCCGACGCAAACGATAGGGTAGTCTTTTGCAACATTCCTGGTTTTCATTTGCATTTACTCCGTAGGACATCTTCCCTGACAATGACTCGAATTCCACAGAAAGCACGATTCTGCGCATATTCTGCTAAAAAACATATCGCAAATAACGAGCCAGAGAAGATGTAAGAATAATGTGAGTGTAATGAGTTGATAGTACAGGGAAAAATGGAAGGGATGGGTGCGGTGTGAAGAGAAAGCCCTCAGCGGCATCCGCCCTATTTGACAAAACTGCCGAATATGACGAAATATTTCACGGTAAAAGAGAGTCCCTGCGCCGTGCGCTAGGTGTGCTCACGGCACCCTACGGCCTGAAAGGCGCATCTCGGCAATCAGGGGCAGATGGTCGGAGGCGCTGCGCGCCAACTCCGAACCGGGAACCTCGATGCCGGTCACTTCAAGTCCAGGGCCAGAATAGATGTGGTCGATGCGCACCGTAGGGAAACGGCCGGAATAGGTGCCTTTGGGGCGGTGGCGTTGCGCTTCGATCTGCACGTCCTTGAGTCGCCCGGCGAGTCGGCGGCACACCGACGATAAAGGCAGAGCGTTGAAGTCGCCGCAAAGAATGACGGGATCCCGGCATTGATCGTGTGCCAGCCAGTCGCTGCCGAGCAAAGCCGCAATCTGCGCCATGCGCTCACGTGGGTGCAGGCCCAGGTGGGTATTGATGACCTGAACCTCCGTGCCGTGCAGCTCGATTGCGACCCAGAGTGCCCCGCGCGGTTCCAGAAGCGGTTTTCCGGCGAGGCCCGGCAGCGGCCCGGCCTTGACCAGGCGTAGCGGCAGATGCGTCAGGATGGCCTCGCCAAAGCGTTCTTCCTCGAGGTGCAGGGCGGGATGGAAGTGAAACTCCATCTCCAGATAGTTGGCGATCAGATGCACCTGGTCCATGCCAGCAGTACGCAAGCGTCCGACGTCCAGTTCCTGCAGTGCCACCACGTCCGGTCTG
The DNA here is from genome assembly GCA_051305855.1 of Desulfuromonadales bacterium. GTDB lineage: Bacteria > Desulfobacterota > Desulfuromonadia > Desulfuromonadales > BM103 > M0040. The sequence continues at coordinate 873 of JBPPMB010000012.1, read as the reverse complement.
GCGCGGGCGATCACGCGGGCGATGCGCTCGACATCGAGCTTGCCGTCCATGCCGATGCAACTGTGCACGTTGTAGGTCATGACCCGAAGGGTGTCCGTCGGCGTGGCGACGGTACGTCTGCGTGCTGCGACAGGTTTGCGTTCCTGTTTTTGCAGATGCTGCAGCGCCGCATTGCGCAGGTCAACGGGACGCAGATACGCATGTTGGCGTTCAGCCAAAGGAGCGTCCACCGGCAGCAGCGCAAAACCATTGGTCTCATCTGGCGTCGCGCCGGCGTGAGCGCCGTTCTCGTCGGCGAAGGTGATCGGTGTGATGCCTTCGCGCCAACCGAACAGCACGAGGTCGCCGGCATCCGGGTGCTCGCAGAGTCGCACCAGGTCCTCGCCAAGCGAATCGATGAATGGATGTTGCGCTCCGAACAACACAGCAATGTCTTGCGGAAAGCGGTATTCGGCTGCTTCGGTCCGGGCGCACAGACTGCCCGGGGCCTCCACATTGAGTACAAGCGGAACTTTATGCGTGCGCGCCAGTTCGCGGGCGACGAAATCAGTTTCATCGCCAGTCAGTTTCCGCGGTGCGTAAACGTGGGCTACAGGTCCGAGAGCTGTGATGACGGGTTGCTGTTCGTCCGGCTCATCGCCATGGATACCAAGATCCGAAAACAGACGCTGCATCTTGTTGCCGCCGAGAAAACGGACCCGCTGGGTCTGAACACTGCTTGCTCCTTCAGCGTAAATTCGCGGGGTGCTCGCGTTTAATTGTCCAAAAGTCACCTGCACCGCCTCTGCCAGGGGATAGCCTTGAACCAGGTGGTAGGGGTGGACCCGGGCCTGCCCGTGATCGGAGTAGACCCAGACATCGTATTGTCGCCAG
>JBPPMB010000039.1:0-43757 GCA_051305855.1 Desulfuromonadales bacterium | reverse complement strand
TTGGCCAGACACGGCGCTACTGCAGCGAGGCTGAATCTGGCTTCAGGACCGTTCTTGGGGCGCCCGAGATGGGAGGCCAGGAGCAGGCGTCCGCCATTGTTGACAATGTGTCGGATCGTCGGCATCGACGCCTTGATACGCGTATCGTCGGTGATCTGACCCTGGTCGTCGAGGGGAACGTTGAAGTCGACCCGGCAAAAAACCCGCTTGCCCTGAAAGTCGATATCTCTGATAGAGAGTTTCTCTAACATATGGATTCCTTAAATTGAAATCACAACCATTAATCTTAACGCCCGTTCGTTTCACTCACTCAAGATGCAAAGACGCAAAAAACAGCAAAGGCTTAATTGGCCGCAGATACAATCTGATCAGGGCTGATAGGTCAAAAGAAAAGACCAAAGTCTTATGGTTAAGCAGTGCAACGATTCAACAATTCAAGTCTTTTAATCAGAATAGCAGCCAATGCCTTTTGCTTTTCTGCTTCTCAGTAGCCAATCTGAGTCTCGCTTGAGTAAAGTAAATAGCCAGATTTCTTTATAAAAAATGGCAGGTTAACAACCTGCCATTGATAGGTGACGTTAAGATTTTGCGATCAGTTTGACCAGATCGACAATACGGCTGGAATATCCCCATTCATTATCGTACCAGCTCATAACCTTGACCATGGTCCCGCCGATCACGATGGTGGTCGCAGCATCAACCGTGGAGGAAGAGGGGTTGCCGTTGAAGTCACGAGAAACCAGCGGCTCTTCGCAGTAAGCAAGGATGCCTTTCAAGGGACCATCCGCGGCGGCTTTTAAGGCTTTGTTGACTTCCTCTGCAGACGTTGTCTTCTCGGTTTCGACAACCAGATCGACCAGAGAGACGTTCGGGACCGGTACACGAACGGCCAGGCCGTCGAGTTTGCCCTTCAGGGCCGGCAAAACCAGGGCGACGGCCTTGGCGGCACCGGTGGTGGTCGGAATCATCGAAAGAGCCGCAGCGCGGGCCCGGCGCAGGTCGCTGTGTGGCAGGTCGAGAATGTTCTGGTCATTGGTATAGGCGTGGACCGTGGTCATCAGGCCCTTGACGATGCCGAAACTCTCCAGCAGCACCTTGGCAACCGGGGCCAGACAGTTGGTGGTGCAGGAAGCGTTCGACACGATGTTGTGCTCGGCTGCGTCATAGAGGTCGTCATTGACACCCATACAGACGGTCAGATCAACATCCTTGCCAGGTGCGCTGATAATAACCTTGCGGGCACCGGCCTGGATATGCTTGGCGGCATCTTTGCCGTTGGTAAAAAAGCCGGTTGATTCGATGACGATATCAACACCGAGTTTTTTCCAGGGCAGGGCAGCAGGGTCGCGCTCACTGAAGACCTTGATCAATTTAGCGCCGACCTTGATACCATCTGCAGTTGCGGATACATCCTGTGCGAGAATGCCATGGATCGAGTCATATTTAAGCAGGTGGGCAAGGGTCTGCGGACTGGTTAGATCGTTGATGGCGACAATCTCGAAGCCTGAAGTGTTCTGTGCAGCGCGCAGTACGTTCCTGCCGATGCGCCCAAAGCCGTTAATGGCTACTTTTACCGACATATACGTGACCTCCCGGTGCTTTTGAAAAAAGAAAGATGCCTGACGGAAAACCGCTCAGGCAGAAAAATTATCAATACTGAAATGATAACGAATCACCCCTGGTTGGTCAACCGTTTTTAATCGATTTTCCCACAATGCCGGTTGCCCGTCAGTAGTGTTTATGTTATGTATTCAAGCACTTTTTACGGTTTGAAATGTGTTGATCGAGACGCCAGGCCCCACCATCGGTTGCATAATACCCGGGAAACTGTCGGACTATTCACGAACCTGGTGCAGATCAAGCTGTTTGACCCGTAAATTCCGACAGACTGCCAGAGCGTTTCTGATGCGCTTCTCTCTTGCATCCTTTGTTTTCTTAAGCTAGTTTCCATCCCGAAACTTCGGATAACACATACAATTGAGCAATTGAGAACAAACATGCGACTGAAACTTGTGGCCTCACGCCGATACTTGTCCGCAGTACCGGGTGAAGGTCAACGATGAGAATCTGCCTGCTTGCAAGTGGCAGCAAAGGGAATGCCCTGCTGGTCGAATCGGGCCGGACGCGACTCCTGATCGATGCCGGCCTCTCTGCCCGGGAATTACGCAAGCGACTTGACCTGATCGGCGTTGACGCTACGAGTCTCAATGCTTTGCTGATCACGCACGAGCATGCCGATCATGTGCGTGGACTCGGTCCCCTGGTCCGCCAGCTTGACCTTCCGGTCTACCTGCATACCGACCTGGCCCGGAAGCTGCCGGATGTCGGTAAACCGGAATGCGTGCGTGAGTTTGCCGATGGTGAAGAATTTACCGTTAATGACCTGACGATCCGGCCTTTTGCCATAACCCACGATTCTCTGGCCCCGGTAGGGTTCACCCTTTCCGGAGAGCAGGGCAAAATAGGAGTCGCTACCGATCTCGGTATTGCGACCCGTTTGGTTGCGGAGTGCCTGCAGGGCTGCCGCGCCCTGGTCATTGAAACCAACCATGATGAAGAGCTGCTGCGCGACGGGCCGTATCCCTGGACGTTGAAGCAGCGTGTCCGCAGCAATCATGGGCACCTTTCTAATGGCGCGGGCAGCTCTTTATTGCAAAGTCTGCTCTGGGATGGCCTGGCAGCAGTTTTCCTCGGACACCTGAGTGAAACCAATAATCGCCCCGGGCTGGCACTGGATGCGATCAACTTGGTGCTCGAGAAACAGACCATCTGTGCGCCGCAGGTTCTTGTCGGGCGGCAGCATATGCCGATGATGTGGACGGCTTAGGGGCTGGGGGTTTTAGGTTTTAGGTTTTAGGTTTTAGGTTTTAGCCTCAAGCCTTAAGCCTCAAGCCTGATAACTGATAACTGATAACTGATAACTGATAACTGCTTTTAAGGAGTTCAAACAATGATTCCACGTTACACCCGTCCGGAAATGGCGCAGATCTGGGAGCCGGAGAACCGTTTCCGCATCTGGCTCGAGATTGAGACGTTGGCCTGTGAAAAACAGGCCGAGCTCGGCGTCATCCCTGCCGAGGCCGTCAAGGTGATCCGCGAAAAGGGCGATTTTGATATCGCCAGGATTGATGCTATAGAAGCCGAGGTCAAGCATGACGTGATCGCTTTTCTGACCTCGGTGGCCGAATACGTCGGCCCCGAGGCCCGATTTATCCACCAGGGGATGACGTCGTCTGACGTGCTGGACACCTGCTTTTCGGTGCAGATGGTTCAGGCCGCCGATGAACTGCTGGCGGATCTCGACATGGTGCTCGAGGCAACCCGGGCGCGCGCCATGGAGCATAAGGACACGGTCTGTATCGGTCGTTCCCACGGCATTCACGCCGAACCGGTGACCTTCGGCCTGAAACTGGCCTCCTGGTATGCGGAAATGGCCCGCAACCGGCAGCGTCTCACGGCTGCGCGTGAAAGTATTGCCACCGGCGCCATCTCTGGCGCAGTCGGCACCTTCGCCAATATCGACCCAGCCGTCGAGGAATATGTCTGCGAGAAACTCGGCCTTACCCCGGAACCGGTTTCAACTCAGGTGATTCCGCGTGACCGCCACGCTGAATTCTTCTGCGTGCTCGGGATTACCGCGTCATCCCTGGAAAGGATCGCCGTAGAAATCCGTCACTTGCAGCGCACCGAAGTCCTCGAGGTTGAGGAATTCTTCAGCAAGGGACAGAAGGGCTCCTCGGCCATGCCGCACAAGCGTAATCCGATCCTCTCCGAGAATCTGACCGGCCAGGCCCGCTACATCCGCGCTCTTGCCATGCCGGCCATGGAGAATGTCGCCCTCTGGCACGAACGTGACATCTCACACTCCTCTGTGGAACGATATATCGGCCCTGACGCAACGGTCGCCCTCGATTTCTCCCTGCGTCGCCTGAGTGGTCTGATCAGGAACCTGGTGGTCTACCCGGACAACATGCTGAGAAACCTCAACCAGATGCGTGGTCTGGTGTTCTCCCAGAAAATCCTTCTCGATCTGACCCAGGCCGGTGTCTCGCGAGAAGAGGCTTATCGCATGGTGCAGCGCAACGCCATGAAGGTGTGGGATGAGGGCAGGGACTTTCAGGAGGAACTGCTTGCCGATAAAGCCGTAGTCGAGGCTCTCGGTGAAGACAAGATCCGTGAATCATTCGACCTGAATTATCACTTAAAGCATGTGGATACGATCTTTAAACGTGTCTTTGGGGAAGCGTAGGAAGCAAGAATAAAGAATACAGGAGGTAGTTACAGCTACTCCTGTATTCTGTCTCCTGTCTCCTGCTTTTAACTGAAGGAGTTTCCATGGCCTGGCGAATAGTTGTCGGTCTCAAAGATAGTGTTCGTGATGCGCGCGGTGAACGCGTGCGTCGCGAGATCCGTGAGCATCTCGGCATTGAACTGCAGGCGGTTCGCACGATTGATGTCTATACCGTGGATGCGCAGCTTGCCGAGGAGGAGGTTGCCGCGGCTGCCGCCGGGCCGTTCAGCGATCCGATCATCCAGGATTATGCTGTCAATGAGCCACTTGCACATAATTTCGATGTGCTGGTTGAGGTCGGTTTTCGACCCGGCGTGACCGATAATGTCGGTCGAACTGCCCGTGAGGCAATCCAGTACCAGACCGGTCGCACGTTTGCCGAGGGCGAAGGCGTTTATCCCTCGGTGCAGTACCTGTTGTCCGGCGAGATCTCACTCGCTGACGCCGAACGGATCGCCCGCGATTTTCTCGGCAACAGCCTGATACAGCGCTGGGATATCGTCGCCAGGGCCGAATTTGACCGCAATAAAGGCATTCAGATCACTCTTCCCAAAGTGACCAGCACCAGCAAACCGGCAATCCGTCCTGTTAACCTGGCCATACCCGATGATGAACTGATGGAGATCAGCCGCCAGGGCATGCTCGCTTTGAGTCTCGAGGAAATGCAGGCGATCCAGTTCTACTTCCGCCAGGGTGAAGTCATTGCTGCACGGCAAAAGGTCGGCCTCGGTGCAATGCCGACAGACGCTGAACTGGAAGCCCTGGCCCAGACCTGGAGCGAGCACTGCAAGCACAAGATCTTCTCGGCACGGATCGAATATCAAGACGAGCAGGGCCGGCGGGAAGTCATCAACTCTCTCTTCAAGAGCTACATCATGCAGGTTACCGCCGATGTCCGGAAAGCCAAGGGCAAGCAAGACATCTGCCTGTCGGTTTTCAAGGACAATGCCGGCGTTATCAAGTTCAATGACGACTGGAGCCTGGTGTACAAGGTGGAGACCCATAATTCGCCGAGTGCTCTCGACCCGTACGGCGGTGCCCTGACCGGTATCGTGGGTTGCAATCGTGATCCCTTTGGCACGGGCATGGGCTCCCGCCTCATGTTTAATACCGACGTATTCTGTTTCGCTTCACCCTTCTACGACAAGCCTTTACCGCCGCGTTTACTTCATCCTCGCCGGATTTTCGAAGGCGTCGTCGAGGGCGTCGAGCACGGCGGCAACAAGAGCGGCATCCCCACTGTCAATGGATCAATCGTCTTTGACGAACGTTTCGCCGGCAAGCCTTTGGTTTACTGTGGCACGGGGGCGATCATGCCGCGTGTCCTCAACGGCAAGCCCGGGCATGAGAAACAAGCCAGAGTTGGCGATCGCATTGTCATGGCCGGTGGACGTGTCGGCAAGGATGGTATCCATGGCGCAACCTTCTCATCGGAGGAGCTCCACGAGGGTTCGCCGGTAACGGCTGTACAGATTGGCGATCCGATCACCCAGCGGCGCATGTTCGACTTTTTAATCATTGCCCGTGACCGCGGCCTCTACAATGCGATTACCGACAACGGCGCGGGCGGCTTGTCCTCCTCGGTCGGTGAGATGTCGGAAGACACCGGCGGTTTCGAGATGCACCTGGACCGTGCCCCGTTGAAGTACAGTGGCCTGCAGCCCTGGGAGATCCTGATCTCTGAAGCCCAGGAGCGCATGACCCTGGCTGTCCCCCCGGAAAAACTCGATGAATTCTCAACCCTGGCAGACGAAATGGGCGTTGAGATCACGGACCTCGGCCAGTTTACCGACTCCGGCTATTTTCACTGCCTCTATAACGGCGAGACCGCCACATATCTGCCGATGGAATTTATTCACGAGGGTGTACCGCAGATGGTGCTTGCGGCCCGCTGGACGCCGCCGAACCATCAGGAGCCGGAGTTCGCCCAGCCGCTCGATATGGATGCCACACTGCGCCATATGCTCGGCCGACTCGATGTCTGCTCCAAGGAATCGGTTGTCCGCCGCTACGATCATGAAGTTCAGGGAGGAACCGTCATCAAGCCGCTGGTCGGAGTCGCCAATGACGGCCCTTCCGATGGCGCGGTCGTGCGGCCGCTCTTCGACTCCTTTGAGGGTGTGGTTGTCGCACACGGCATCTGTCCCAGCTACAGCGATATCGACACTTATCACATGATGGCCAATGCGATCGACGAAGGTTTGCGCAACTACGTGGCGGTCGGCGGCAATATCGAGCACGTGGCGGGACTCGACAACTTCTGCTGGTGCGATCCCCTGGCCAGTGAAAAAAACCCGGAAGGCGAGTACAAGGCGGCACAGCTGGTCAGGGCAAACCAGGCCCTATACCATTACTGTCTTGCTTTCGGGGTGCCACTGATCTCCGGCAAGGATTCGATGAAAAACGATTACATGATCGGTGATACCAGGATATCTATCCCGCCCACCGTGCTGTTTTCAGTGATCGGCAAGATCGAAGATCTGCGCAAAGCTGTCAGCATGGATGCCAAGGCGCCCGGCGACCTGGTCTACCTGCTCGGCCTGACCCGTGATGAGCTTGGCGGTTCCGAATATTACGCCATGTACAACAAGATCGGCCACAACGTGCCGCAGGTGGATGCGGAAACCGCCATGCTGCGCTACCGCACAATCAATGCGGCCCAGGCAGAAGGCTTGCTGGCCTCCTGCCACGACCTGTCTGACGGCGGTTTAGGCGTCGCTCTGGCGGAAACCGCCTTTGCCGGTGGCTTTGGCCTGCATGTCGACCTCAACCAGGTTCCGGTCGATGCCGTCATGCGTGAAGACAAACTACTGTTCAGTGAATCGGCCAGTCGTCTGCTGGTGACGGTCAAGCCGGACAACCGGGAACGCTTTGAGGCGCTTTTTGCCGGACAGGTGTTTGCCTGTATCGGCCAGGTCGCCAATGATGAATACCTGAAGATCGTTGGCTTGAAGGGTGAAACCCTGGTGCGCAGCACTATCGGCGATCTCAAGGAAGCGTGGCAGAGCCCGCTGCGGGAGATGTGATTATGGCGAAACAAGTACGGGCGGTGGTCATCTCCGGCAATGGCACCAACTGTGAACGTGAAGTGGCCAACGCCTGCCGCCTGGCCGGCGCCGGGGTTGTCGATATCGTCCATGTCGCAGAGCTCCTTTCCGGCCGCATGCGGCTCGATGATTACCACTTTCTCAACCTGGCTGGCGGTTTTCTCGATGGCGATGATCTCGGCAGCGCCAAGGCCGGCGCAAACCGCCTGATTCATGCCGCAATCAAGCACAGCGCAGAAACCCTGAGTGATCAGCTGCAGCGATTTATCGCTGACGGCAAACTGATTATGGGTGTCTGCAACGGTTTTCAGCTGATGACCAAGATGGGATTGCTGCCGGCGCTTGGCGGTGATTACAAAAAACAGTCGGCAACGCTGACTTTTAACGACGGCGGTCGCTTTGAGGACCGCTGGTGCTATCTCAAGGTTGACCAGCAATCCCCTTGTGTCTTCACTCGAGGACTGCATGGCATCTACCTGCCGGTCCGACATGGCGAAGGTAAGTTTGTCGTTGAGAGCGATCGTCTACTGCAGGAGATGGAAGCGAAACACCTGGTCGTGGTAAAGTACGCAGATGCGGAGTACAAATCTCCGGTGATGGAGTACCCTCTGAATCCGAATGGCTCCATCGCTGCAATCGCCGGTGTTTGTGACGAGTCGGGCAGGCTGTTTGGTCTGATGCCGCATCCTGAGGCTTATGTCCACCGGACCCATCACCCGCGTTGGACCCGTGAGCCTGGCTTGCCAGAAGATGGTGCGGGATTGTCACTTTATATCAACGCAATAAGGTATGTGCGTGAGAAAATACTTTAAGATTTGCGGCTCTCGAGTCTGACCGTACTGCATGGTAAATAAACCGGAACTATGCAGCTCCCTGACTCAACGGCACGGCATGTGGGCTGCAGCTGTTGCTTGCGGGAAGTTAAGTGACAACGTTGGACGCAGGCAATGGCTGCAGACCACATGCGCTCACTGACGTACTTAATGGTTACAATAAAACATCAAAAGCTGATTTTTTTCAGCTATGGAGATTGTAAAAATCATGTTCGATAAGTTTCACGATGAATGCGGTGTCTTCGGTATCTTTGGTCATCCGGAGGCCGCCAATCTGACCTATCTCGGTCTTTATGCCCTTCAGCATCGCGGTCAGGAAAGCTGCGGCATCGTTTCCGCAGACGGACAGAACCTGCGTGCCTACCGCGGTATGGGACTGGTCTCCGACGTTTTCAAACACGATTCGGTCTTCGAGCAGCTCCCCGGTCGTAACGCGATCGGTCATGTCCGCTATTCAACAGCCGGCAGCAGCGACTTCAAAAATGTCCAGCCGATCATGGTGGATTATGCCCGCGGCAGTATCGCAGTAGCGCATAACGGCAACCTGGTGAATGCTCAGGAAATCCGTAACAATCTGGAGCATGCCGGCTCGATTTTTTCAACGACATCTGATACGGAAGTTTTGGTTCATCTCCTGGCAAAGTCCCAGAGCGATTCGCTCCCGGATCGTGTCGCCGAAGCCCTGATGGCGGTCAAAGGCGCCTATAGCATCGTTTTTCTGACGGAGACCCGCATGGTTGCCGTGCGCGACCCGAACGGTTTCCGGCCGCTGGCTCTGGGGAGACTCAATGAAACCTATGTAGTTGCTTCCGAGACCTGTGCCTTTGATCTGATCGAGGCCGAGTTCATTCGTGAAATTGAACCGGGCGAGATGATCGTGATCGACAAGCACGGCATGAAATCGTTCAAACCATTCAAAGAAACCAAGCATTCACCCTGCATCTTCGAGTTCGTCTACTTCGCACGCCCGGACAGCATCATCTTCGGTAAGCAGGTCTACAAGGTGCGCAAGGAGCTTGGCCGTCAGCTGGCCAGAGAGTACAAGGTTGAAGCCGATGTTGTCATCGCCGTTCCGGATTCTGGCGTCCCGGCGTCTATCGGCTTTGCCGAAGAGTCGGGTATCCCCTTCGAACTGGGCTTGATCAGAAATCATTATGTTGGACGAACCTTTATCGAGCCACAGCAGTCGATCCGCCACTTCGGCGTCAAACTCAAGCTTAACCCGGTGCGTGATGTTATCGAAGGCAAACGTGTTGTCGTGGTAGATGACTCCCTGGTGCGCGGCACCACAGCCCGCAAGATCGTCAAGATGATACGCAACGCCGGTGCCCGTGAGGTGCATGTACGCATCTCCAGTCCGCCGACCAGTTTCCCCTGCTACTACGGTATTGACACGCCATCACGCAAGGAACTGATCTCCTCATCGCACACGGTTGAGGAGATCAGCCGCTATATTACTGCCGACAGCCTCGGTTACCTGAGCAGAGAAGGGATGCTTGCGGCTGCCGGTGCTCCGAACGGCATCGCATCAGGCTGTTTCTGTGATGCCTGTTTCAGCGGCGATTACCCGGTTAAATTCCCGAGGTTGAAAGCTGACCGTCAGTTGGGACTGTTCTGAGCGACGTCAGGTGTCAAGCACGCATGTGAACAGCATATGAAACGTGAGATCATCATGTAAAAACGGACGGTTTTATAACCCCAAAAAAGTTTTGTTTGTCGCCAGGCTTGGCGCCTTAATGGCGAACCTCCGCATTGCTTGTAAGTCCGCTTAATCAACGTTCAGGAGAGTGAAATGACAGAGCAGGAACGCAATGAATTGATGCAGATTGTACGCGAGCTGTCTTATGAAGAGCGTGAAGTCACCCTGGCTTCAGGGCGCAAGAGCAACTTTTATTTTGACGGCAAGCAGACGGCCCTGCACGCTAAAGGCGGCCTGTTGGTTGGCAAGGCTTTCTGGAATATTGTGAAAACCTTTGACGGCCCGGTCCACGGTGTTGGAGGCCTGACCATGGGCGCCGATCCGATAGCCACGGCAACCTCGATTGCTGCCGGCCTTGACGGCCAGCCGGTGCATGCCTTCATTATACGTAAGGAGCCAAAAGGTCACGGTACCGGTCAATGGCTGGAAGGCCGCAAGAACTTGCCTTCCGGATCACGGGTCGTGATTGTTGAGGATGTCACAACGACCGGCGGTTCATCGATGAAAGCTGTCGAGCGGGCTCAGCAGGAAGGGTTGACTGTTCTTGGTATCATCACTCTGGTTGATCGTGAAGAAGGAGCTCGCGAAAATATCCAAGGCCAGGGACAGGTTTTCAAGTCGGTTTTTACCCGTACAGAGGTCGTTGGTTAGATCTTTTAAAATTTCGATTGACTTGGCAGGGGTGCGATATCGCGCCCCTGTTTTTTTGTTATAATGACTATTCGTACGTGTCCATGCGGAAAGCTCGGATGGCACAACTGAAGTTTTCGGATGACACTAATGAGGAGGGTGCACAATGACTGCCAAACTGAAGCTCGTATCTCTGGCGATAGCGGGATTTTCGGCACTCGTTTTGTCCGGGTGTGTCGACACGTCAATGCTGTATCGAGGCAACCAGGTTTCGCCTGTTCATGTCGTGACTTTACAGGAAAGCGGTTCCAGTGCTGGGACCTGGCAGACCTTCGATCTTGTTATTGACTATAAGTACACGCAAAACGGTGACGCCCTTGAACTTTCGGCACAAGCAGAACTCGGGCAGCATCAGCAGGCGCTTTATGAGCACCTCAAGTACTTTTATTTTTACTTCTTCTTTGTGGATAAGGACTCACGAGTGCTTGAGACCTTCTCCATTGACAATTTTTTCCCTGGCAAGACGGACGAACGTGTGACGTTTACCAAGTCTTACAAGATACCCGATGGAACGACGGGTTTCTCATTCGGATACTCTGGAAATGTCAGTGATCAGGAGAGCCATCTGTCCTTCTACCTGTTGCCTTTGAGTCAACCCTGAATCCGCGTGGCGTGATGCGTGAGTGGTGAAGAGTGATGAGAGAAACCAAAGGCACGGTTTCCGCCTGAAGATTTACGCCTCACCCCCCCCCACCGGCTGCGGTCTGCAAAATGGCTTGAAATCTGCGGAGCCAAATCAAACTCACGGATTCAGGTTTGTGAATGGTTGAAATACTTGGAAATCTTTGTTAGGTTGATACTATAATTTTGAGCCCCGATAATCAAAAAAGGAGGCAATTATGGGATTTTTCAGCAAAAAACCAAATTACCCCGAGCTCGCATCGGGCACTCCTGCTGCAATGCAGGTTCAAGAAGTTGTTCAGCCTTTAAAAGAGCTGATGGGGCAGGTCTCCGACCCGCTCGAAGTGGTACCCTCCAATGATTGCGCTTATGTTTTCATCGGCAAACCGCCGAAGAAATTCGGTGTCGCCATGATTGAAGAAGGTAAGGTGCAGAGCTTTGTTGCGGCTGCGAAGGAAAAAGGTCTCGATCAGGTGAAGATTCAGAAACTGAACGAGAAACTTCGTGATGCCTATACACAAAACATGGACGCACCGCGCTACACGACCAGCGTAGCCGGCAAGGACATTGTGGTTACACCCTGTGTACCCCTTGTCCAGGAAGTCAGGCAGATCTTGAACAGTATGTAAGTGTCCATCCGGAAATCCGGATGGTACAAGCGCAGTGTTCAATCTGGTATCCGGGGCTTGAGGCCGGGATGGAAAACAACCTTGTTTTGTCTTTCTCCCGGTTTTTTTTGTACGATATTATTGTGCTGCTGACCGGTCTGTCTCCGGCTAATGAGACAATGACGAGCATATGGCAAATGCTGGTGACATGCGAGTGAGCCAATACTTCTCCACTGATTATTGGGAAGCACGCCAGACCTTTCTCTCTGCAGCTGAGTTTGCGGGTGCCGATGTTGAAAGTTTTCGAAACACGAACGCGGAGCAGGGGGGGGAGCAACTTTTTACAGATGTCGCTTTACTCGGGCCGGAGGTCGCAGAAAACATTGTACTGCTGATGTCTGGAACCCATGGGGTTGAAGGTTTCGGTGGCTCTGGAATCCAGGTTGGTCTGCTGCGCGAAGGTCTTTCCGGTGGCTTGAGACCAAACACCAGGTTCGTCATGATTCATGCCTTCAATCCCTACGGATTCGCCAACCTGAGGCGCTTCAACGAAGATAATGTTGACCTTAACCGAAACTTTGTCGATCATTCCGGATCCTATTCCGAGAATCAAAGATATGATCAACTGGCTGATCTCCTTGCCCCCCGGTCATGCTCGCCTTCGGCAAACGTCCTTGCGGCATTGCGATTTCAATGGTACCGGCTGCGCTATGGACATGCCAGTCTGCAGCACGCTGTAACTCACGGCCAGTATTCACATCCTCAAGGTCTTTTTTATGGAGGCCGCTTTCCGAGCTGGTCAAACCGGATTCTTCACGAGATAGGCGAACGTTATCTGCTCCATGCCGCCCGTGTCGTTGTCATTGACCTGCATACCGGGCTTGGCCCTTATGGGTACGGAGAGGTGATTGTGAACGAGTCGGAGGATGCTCCCGCATACCGGCGATCCGTTGCATGGTGGGGCAATGAACGGGTTAAATCCACCAGGGAGGGAGGATCGGTTTCGGCTCACCTGTCCGGGACGGTCAGGTTGGCGTTTCCCCGTATGCTGCCTGACGCAGAATTGACGGCTGTCGGCCTTGAGTTCGGGACCTTGCCGCCCATGGCTGTTTTCAGGGCGATCAGGGCGGAGAACTGGCTTTATCATCACGGCGGGGCAGACCACCCAGATGCGGCAAAGATCAAACGACAACTTATGCGGGCGTTTTACCCGGATGACGTGTTGTGGAAACAGAAAGTGTGGGAGCAGGGACGTCTGGTTGTCGAGCAGGCGTTGAGCAACCTTTTCTGAGGATTCTCTTCGCCTCAGCCTTCCTCGGGGATCTTGAAAATCACATGAACCCCCTCCTGGTTTTCCAGCTCTGCACGATTGACGGACTCAGTATCGCCAATGACCCCGATGATGGTGCGATTGGCTCCGGTGGACTGGTGAAAGTCAAAGTCGTTGTCGACCAGGTACTGCTTGACACGGCGTAGCTGCGCTTCGCTAGCAGCTTTTTTCATGACAATCAACATTTTCAGTGACCTTTCGTGCGAATGCGCTCAAGGCGGCGCGATTCGTCAATAACGCGCTCAAAGAGGCGGATAATGGCATCGTTTTCCAACGGTCCTGGATTGGCGTTGGACATGGCCACGAAAATACGTTTCTCACGCTCCGGGTCGTAAACCGGCAGCCCTTGCTCTTTTTTTATTTCACCGATTTTAAGAGCAAGTGATGCGCGTTCGTTGAATATGCGCAACAGTTCACCATCGAGTCGGTTGATCTCTTTGCGGAAATCGTCAATTGTCACAGTGTTCTCCTGGAGGGTTTCTGGTCTGGGCGTGACCAGAACAACCTGTTTTGCTGGAAAGTGTCTATCCGGAAACTCCGGTGGCGCAAACGCAGTTTTCGATCCTGAAACGAGTAATTTTTTGCACGGTCAAGGAAATCAAGGGTTTGAGCGGAGCCGTAGTCCTTTACGCCGCACAATCAAATCCGCCGATTGACACAGAAATTGCGGAAAAGGGCCGTTTCCGGACGAAAACTAGAAAGCTTTACGAATCAGGGTATCTTGCTTCCAGTGGATATCATCTCGTTCCGGGTAGTCGAGATTGTAATGCAGGCCGCGACTCTCCTTGCGCTTGAGAGCACAGCGGATGATCAGCTCGGCAACTGTGGCGATATTGCGCAGTTCGATCAAGTCGGAAGTGATCAGAAAATCCCAGTAATAATCGGCAATCTCTTCCTGGATCATGCGCACCCGCCGCAAAGCTCTGACCAGGCGTTTGTCAGTGCGGACTATGCCTACATAATTCCACATGCACAGGCGTATTTCGTCCCAGTTGTGAGCAACGACGACTTCTTCATCGCTGTTTTTCGCATGGCCTGGATCCCAGGGTTCAATCTCCATGTGTGGAGGCGTGGATTCCTGGGCGAAGGCCAGAGAGCGTTCTGCTGAACGTTTCGCGAAAACCACTCCCTCGAGCAGGCTGTTGCTGGCCAGCCTGTTGGCACCATGCAGGCCGCTGCAGGAGACTTCACCTATGGCAAAAAGATTGTTAATGTCGGTTTCACCCCATGCATCGACTTTGATGCCGCCGCACAGGTAATGCGCCGCCGGTACCACGGGAATCGGTTCCTGTGTCATGTCGATGCCATACTCAAGACAGGTTTCGTGGATATACGGAAAACGGTCTTTAATGTAATCGGCCCCCATGTGGGTGATGTCAAGGAACGCGCAGTCATCACCATGCATTTTCATCTCATGGTCAATTGCGCGGGCGACGATGTCGCGCGGTGCCAGGTCTTTCTGTGGATGGTAGCTCTCCATGAAGGCGGTGCCGTCTCTGCGCCTTAAAATAGCCCCCTCGCCCCGTACGGCTTCGGAAACAAGAAAGCTTTTGGCGTGCGGATGATAAAGGGTGGTGGGGTGGAACTGCATGAATTCCATGTTGGCGATAGTCGCGCCCGCCCGGTAGGCCATGGCGATGCCGTCGCCGGTGGCTATATCCGGGTTGCAGGTGTATAGGTAGACCTTCCCAGCACCTCCCGTCGCCAGCACGGTTATCGGTGCGCCGAAGGTGCCAACCTGGCCAGTCTTTTGGTTGAGGGCATAAACGCCCAGGCAGCGGTCTGGCTTGATGCGGCGCCTGGTGACTTTGGCTTTGGTGATCAGGTCGACAGCAACATGATTCTCGTAGATGGTTATATTGGGGTGAGCCTTGACTGCTGCCACCAGAGCCCGTTCGATCTCTTTGCCGGTTTCGTCCTTGGCGTGGTAGATACGGCGCTGGCTGTGACCGCCTTCTCTGGTCAGATCGTAGGATTGATCCTCTTTGCGGGAGAAACTTACTCCCCAGTTGATCAAGTCCTCGATCGCCGCCGGACCATTTTCGATCACGATGCGGACAATCGCTTCATCCGGAAGCCAGGCTCCGGCCTCCATGGTGTCCTGTATGTGCTGCTCGAAGGAGTCTTCGCCTGTGGCAACGGCAGCAATGCCGCCCTGAGCAAGTCTCGTGGCCGTTGTGGCAATTTCTCTTTTGGTAATCAGGCAGACCTGGCCTCGCTCAGCGACCTTCAGGGCGTAGCAGAGGCCGGCAATTCCGCTGCCGACAACAAGGAAATCAGAAGTAATTTTCATAGAGGGAATGGCCCGTGGTTTGCAGTGAAATTGTTGACCTGTTTTACATCCAGGTTTGAAGTATATTCATTATCTGAGTGCAATACCCCTCTGTCAAGCCCTAAACTTCTTGAAATACAGAGGTTTTTCAGCTATACAATTAACCTAGAGGCTGACCGCAATGATTCCAATCCGTAAAATATTGCTCGCTAGTGTACTCCTTGTGCCGTTTCTTGTCGGTATTGCGCCAGCTGATGCCGACATTTATCGGTACGTTGATGCTGAAGGCGTTATCCATTTTACTGACACACCGGACCATGGTCACTGGGTCCTGTACCTCAAAGAAAGGCCACCTGTCGAATCCGGGCGGCAAGCTTATCTCGAGATCATTCGTCGTCATGCCAGCTTTTACAGGCTCGAGGAGGCGCTTGTCAAAGCAGTGATAAAGGTGGAGAGTGATTATCAGCCAAGGATTGTTTCAAAAAAAGGTGCTCAGGGTCTGATGCAGTTGATTCCTGAAACAGCAAAGGATCTCAAAGTGGACAACCCTTTTGATCCTTCCGAGAACATCCGTGGCGGCAGCGAGTATTTGCGCCAGATGCTTGACCTCTTCAACAATAATGTGGAACTGGCCCTTGCTGCCTATAATTCGGGCCCCTCCAGGGTGCAGCAGTACGGTGGAATCCCGCCCTACAATGAAACCCGTGACTATGTCAAAAAGGTCAAATACTATCTTGACTATTATCGACAGTCAGAAGACTCCGTTCTATGAATCTGCGCAGCGGCCTGTTGAACCTGCCTAACCTTCTGACCCTTGCCCGTGTCGCCGCCGTGCCGGTTGTGCTTATCCTGCTCCTCTCTGATTCACGCAGTTCCGGCATCTGGGCCGCAGCTGTGTTCGGTATGGCAGCCGCGACCGATTTTATAGACGGCTGGCTGGCCCGCAAGTGGGGTATCGTCACGGTTCTCGGTAAATTCCTCGATCCTTTGGCTGACAAGCTGATTGTCATGGTTGCGCTGATCATGCTGATTCCTCTCGAGCGGGTGCCGGCATGGGCGGTCTTTCTCATCCTGGCTCGCGAGATGGTCGTGACCGGATTACGCTCCATTGCCTCGTCAGAAGGAATTGTGATTGATGCCAGTAAGCTGGGCAAGTACAAGACGATTTATCAGATGGTCGCCATACCCGGCCTGATGCTGCACTATGACTTCTACTGGTTCTTCGGTATTGAGTGGAATATATTTCACGTAAATATGCATAACTTCGGCATTTTCTTCTTCTACATCGCTTTTGCACTGACTCTCTGGTCGGGCTTCGAATACCTGCAGAAGTTCTTCCGGGTAATCGCCCGTTAACCTTTCTCCTTGGCCGGGTAAATTTTCGGTTGACTTGCCCGGAAGGCTTTTGCTATAAAGTGCATCCGTCGTCACAGACGCGCTGAAAATTGCGGGACTAACTCAGTGGTAGAGTGCAACCTTGCCAAGGTTGAAGTCGCGAGTTCGAATCTCGTGTCCCGCTCCAATAATTACAAGGGCTTGGCCATGAATGGTTAAGCCCTTGTTTTTTGAATAAGCACTTATTAAGCTCAATGGAAATAAATCATCAGGGCTTTCCATGACATAATTCAGGTGGAAACCTCTGTGAATATACCGTTTCCTGCCTCGCCGTTATCAGGCAGCTGCATTCAGAGCCTGTGGCATCTATCGTTCTTAAGAAATATCCTCAATTTCGTGTTCCCTCTGTTGCCTTTTCAACGTTGGTGGATGGTACATTCTTGATGTGCGAAATTGGCTCCTGGAAGCCTGATTGCATCGAATTCATAGGAGAGGGTCACCCCGATCTCCTCAATCACCTGAGTTCGCATTCAGCGTGTGCGACTGCGCCAGGTGTGCGTAGCGCAGCGTCGTCTTCATATTCTTGTGCCCCATCAGGTGTATGACAGTCGTCAAGTCGATGCCACTCTGTCAAAACAATGCAGGTGGATATAAGGAAGTAATCTTTGCCTTGCTGCTACTTTAGAGTTGATTAGCATAGTCTTAATTAAGTATTCTTATGGAAGATGGGAATGATCTGCTGGTATACAAGATCATTCTGAACTTGAATTGTGTGGTACGGGCCGTCTTACAGCAATTGCCTGTCTTCACAAACGATGCGAAAGCGAGGAGGAGTAAGATGAAAAGAGCGGTTTTCAGTAGCTTTGTTGCGTTGACCTTTGTGCTCTTATCCCTGGTCGGGGCACATGCAGCCACCACAGTTAAAATCGGCTTTGTCTACATCATGTCGGGGCCATTCTCGACCTACGGTCAGTTTGCCAAGCAGGGCGCAGAACTGGCGATTGATGAGATCAACGCTGCCGGCGGCATCAATGGCAGCAAGGTTGAAGGCTTTTTTGAAGATTCGACCGGCAAGGCTGATGTTGCGCTGCGTGCAATCCGGAAGCTGGTTTACCAGGACAATGTCGACATCCTGGTCGGACTGGATTCGAGCGGTGTAGCCAATACCGTCGTTCCTTCCATCGAGCAGATGAAAGTCCCTCTCATCATTACCCATGCCGCCAGTCCCGATGTCACAGGAAGCGTGTGCAACAAGTACACCTTCAGGATCTCTCTGAACGTGGCCCAGAACGTCAAGGCAGCAGCCTTGCTTGCCAAAGTAACGGGGGCCAAGAAGTGGACCACCGTTGGTCCGGATTATTCTTTCGGCCACCAGTCGTGGGAATACTTTGAAAAATACCTGAAAGAAGTCAACCCGACTGCCCAGTTTCTACCCAAGGAAGATGTCGCATTCCCGCCAACAAAAACCACTGATTTCAGCTCCTACATCACGAAGGTCATGAGCAGCAAACCGGATGGTGTCTTCATCTCCCTGTGGGGTGGCAACCTGATTGATTTCGTGCGCCAGGCCAGTGATATGGGTTTCTTCAATGGCGACTTTCAGGTGCTTCTCTCTCTCGGCGGCGCTACCGAGGTCCTATCTGCTCTGGGCGATAAGATGCCTGAGGGGTTATGGGTCGGAACCCGCTACTGGTTCCTTGCCAACGATTCTGCACTGAACAAAAAGTTTGTCGGCGACTACTTCAAAAAGTATGCGGCTTATCCTTCCTACAATGCTCATGGTGCTTACAGTGCCGTCTACGCCTACAAAGCTGCTGCAGAAAAAGCCAAGTCGACCGACAAGATGGCGATCGTCGATGCCCTCGAGGGGTTGAAGGTTGAGATCCCGACCGGTGAAATTGAATTTCGCAAAGAAGATCACCAGGCGATCACCGACGGACACTGGGGCAAGACCGCCGCTTCACCTCTTTATCCGCACCGCATCCTGAACCCAATCAAGGTATTCAAGGGCAAAGATATCACCCCTGCGGTTTCTGAAACGGGCTGCGTCATGAAATAGGCATGTCCATACCGGCAGCGGGGCTTCTCCGCTGCCGGTGTGTTCAGTCCTGAGCCTGATGATACCTTGTCCGGTAATGTTCAGGCCAGATCTGAATTCTTACTGACACCCTCCCAGGTTGCGTAATCCGCGGAGTTGATATGGATGTTTTGTTGATGAACACATTGAACGGCTTGAGCTGGGGGATGTTGCTCTTTCTGATCGCCGTCGGCTTGACCACCGTGTTCGGTGTGTTGGGCGTCCTTAACTTTGCCCATGGCTCGCTGTTTATGCTCGGTGCCTACCTCTGCATGCAGTCGATGCAGTATTTTGACAATTTCTGGTTCGGCCTGGCCGTTGGCCCGCTCTGTACCGTGGTCATCGGGGTCCTGATCGAAAAATTCCTTTTGAAGAAGGTCTATAAACGGGACGTGTCGTACCAGCTACTTTTGACCTTTGCTGTTTTGCTGATCCTCGATGATTCCGTACGCATGATTTGGGGCGCGGGCTACCACGTCGTCGAACCACCGGAGATTCTGAGCGGGATCTTGAATATCGCTGGCCATGATTACCCGGCATATCGTTTTTTTCTGATTATCATCGGCCCGCTCATCGGCGGCCTGCTCTGGGCATTTTTCCATTTCACCCGCTGGGGAAAAATCATCCGCGCCGCGTCTTTCGACAACGTCATGGCCGAGGGTGTCGGTATTAATGTGCCGTTACTCTATACCATGGTGTTTGCCTTGGGAACATGGTTGGCGGCTATGGGCGGCGCCCTGGCTGCGCCTCAACAGAGTCTTGTCCCTTCAATGGGTGAAAAAATCATTATTGAAAGTTTTATCGTTGTGGTGGTCGGTGGCCTGGGCAGTTTCCCAGGCGCTTTTGTCGGCGCATTGTTGCTCGGCTTGCTGGAATCATTCGGCACAGTATTCGCTGGCCGCCTGCAGATGGCCATACCCTACATCCTGTTGGCGATTGTCCTGTTGGTCAAACCGAACGGACTTTTCCGGAAGGGGGTTTGACCATGGCTGTGCACGAACGTCACAACCTGTTCGGCCCAGCGATCCTGATCATCTTCCTGCTTGCTGCTCCGTTGGTTATGCCGACTTATTGGATCATGGTGCTGACCGAGATCCTCATCCTCGGTTTGATGGCGCTCAGTTTTAATCTGCTGTTCGGCTTCACGGGACTGCTGTCGTTCGGGCAGGGAGCCTTCTTTGGCCTGGGGGCTTATACCGCAGCCCTGATGCTGAAAAACGGTTATAACAATCTCTTCATGATCCTTCTGGCCGGTATGCTAGTGGCTTTTCTCGCCTCGCTTGTTGTTGGTTTTTTATCCGTCAGGCTGGATGAGATCTTTTTTGCCATGATCACCCTCGGCTTCGGCATGATGTTCTTTTCGATCGCGCACAACTGGATCGACGTGACCGGCGGTAGCGACGGTCTGCCGGTGTTCTCCTTACCGAGCCTGAACCTGTTCGGTACTGAGATGACTTTCTACGTGCCCAACAATATGTATTACTTGGTGCTGGTGTTCGTTGTACTGGGGTCCTTCCTGCTCTGGTTGATCGTTCGTTCTCCGTTCGGTCTGATCCTCAAGGCGCTTCGTGAGAACAAGCAGCGAGTGTCCTTTGTCGGCGGCAATGTCAACCGATTGCGCATTGTTGCTTTTTCAATCTCCGGTGCCTTTACTGGTCTGGCCGGGGTCCTGTTCTGCCTGTTCAACAATATGGCTACGCCTGAGTTCATGCACTGGAGCTTTTCGGCCAAGCCGGTAATCATGACGATTATCGGTGGATCCGGTGTCTTTCTTGGTCCTCTGTTTGGTGCGGGTATCTTTTTCGTGCTCGAACAGGTCATCATCCAGTTCACAGAAAACTGGATGCTGTTTCTGGGCATTGTCCTGGTGCCAATCGTCCTGTTTTTCCCGGATGGGGTCTATGGTACCTTGCGCAATAAATTTCTCAAATAGGCCTGAAGATGAAAACAGACGCTGTCTTACGTATTGAGCATCTTGGCCATTCCTACGGCAAGTTTAAGGTGATTGAGGATATCTCTCTGACGGTCGGCAAAGGCGAAACCACTGCCCTGATCGGCCCGAACGGGGCCGGCAAGACCACCTTCTACAATGCCATCTCGGGCAAATTCCCGCCTACCCGGGGGAGGGTTTTTCTGAGCGGCGAAGATGTCACCGGGCTACCTTCGCACCGCATGGTTGACAAGGGGTTGTGCCGTTCGTTCCAGATTACCAATGTCTTTGCCGAACTTACGGTAGCCGAAAATGTCTTCAGCCCGCTCGTCATCCAGCAGAAAAAACATTACAAGCTGTGTGGCAACGTTTACAAGGACAAGCAGATCGTTGAGAAGGCCATGCATACCCTGGAGCAGGTCGGCTTTGCCGACCGTGCTGATGAGACGGTTTCCAGCCTTGCTTATGGCGACAAGCGCCTGGTTGAAATGGCTATAGTGCTGGCCCGTGATCCGAGTGTGGTCCTGCTGGATGAGCCGACAGCCGGCATGAATCCGGAAGAGACCGAGAATATGATCAATCTGATCAAGAATCTGGCCCGGGCATCCGGAACCACGTTCTTTATCACAGAACATGATATGAAAGTGGTCTTCTCGCTTTCTGAGAAAATCTACGTGCTGCATCAAGGCCGCCTGCTGGCCGAGGGGAGACCGGAGGAGATCCGCGCTAATGAAGACGTCCAGGAGGCGTACCTGGGGAGAAAAGTACATGCTTAAAGTTGAAAATATCCATACCTACTACGATGACAGCTACATTCTGCAAGGTGTTGATATCGAAGTGAATTCCGGTGAAATCGTCTGCCTGCTGGGGCGAAACGGGGCTGGCAAATCAACGACGCTCAAGAGCATAATGGGCTACAATCACCCCAGGCAGGGGCGGATTCTCTTCATAGGGCAGGATATCACCAGGCAGGCGGTGTTCATGAATGTTCGCATGGGGCTGGGATATGTGCCTGAAGATCGACGGATTTTCCCCGACTTGTCGGTACAGGAGAACTTCGAGGTCTCTTTTAATAGCGCCACGGAGACTCGCTGGTCAATTGATGATCTATTTGCAACCTTTCCTTTACTGGACAAATTCCGCCATCGCCAAGGCGGCGAGCTGAGTGGTGGCGAACAACAGCTGGTCGCCATCGCCAGAGCGCTTGCCTGCCAACCAAAACTGCTGCTTCTGGATGAACCGTGTGAAGGCCTCGCTCCGGTTATTGTTGAGCAACTCGACAAAATCATCGTCAAGCTGAAAGAGCATTTCCCGATTCTGTTGGCCGAGCAGAACGCCCATTTCGCGTTGGGAATCTCAGATCGCGGTTACGTGATCGACAAAGGTAGGATCAGGTTTGCCGGAACAAGTGAGGAGCTCCAGAAAAATGATGAAATCAAAAGGCGCTATCTCTCCGTTTGACGGCCAGACTCCACCTTCGTCTTTGGATCAACTACCTTCGGGATGGTAAGCGCTGATGCTCTGTAGATGCGTAAGCTCTCCCGGTGACCTTCTCATAGTCACCTTTTACTTGTCTCTGGGCCAACCATCAGGAGGGAAGGGTGCATCCAAGTTGTGGAGTCAATACATTGCTTTAAGAATGATTTCTGTTTGAAAATCGGAAATTTTATGACAAGGTGATTTATCATGGCAGTCGTAGAAATCAGTGTGGCTCCGCTTGGGACAGGTTCTCTCAGTGTCTCCCGCTATGTTGCTGCCTGCGTTGAAATCGTCGTGGCATCGGGTCTGGTCTATCAGTTGAACCCCATGGGGACGGTCATCGAAGGTGATATTGACGCGATTTTTGCGGTTTTGCGGAAAATGCACGAAGTGCCCTTTGGCAAGGGGGCGGAGCGGGTGTCGACCCTGATCAAAATCGACGATCGCCGTGATCAGGGCGGCCACGGATTGCAGGGGAAAATTGATTCAGTTTTGAGTAAACTGGAAAGCGGTTCCTGAACTCTGAATTCTGGAGTTTGCGCTTGACACCTTTCCCGCCCTTTGGTATTCAGAGACTCTCTTTTTTGATGGCCCCGTCGCCAAGTGGTAAGGCAGAGGTCTGCAAAATCTCCATCAGCGGTTCGAATCCGCTCGGGGCCTCCAGTTAAACCCTCACGTTTGTGAGGGTTTTTTCATTTACCCACAAAATTTTTAACAGTGAATAATTTATAAAAAATATTAAGTATGGATAACTAACTATCTATATTTATGATGATATCAACTTTGTTAGAAGATTTTTAATGCTTTCTTTTGCAATGACAACCTGGTCTGGTTGAACAAAGTCAACAGGTGACTATGGGTTCATTCGGTCTTTTGAGTATCGTGCTGCTCGCTGCCCTTGGAAGTCTGGCTGGCTTCCTCGCCGGCCTGCTCGGTATTGGTGGCGGGATCATTCTCGTGCCCCTGTTCCTGTGGGTGTTCGAGGCTGCCGAGTTCTCGGCCGAGGTCCTGGTGCACATCGCCCTTGGTACCAGTCTCGCGGTGATCATACCGACCGCGCTGAGCAGTACCTTCGGTCATCGCAAGCGGGGTAATGTTCAATGGCATCAGGTTTTATTTCTCTGTCTGGGCGGGGCATTGGGGGCCTTCTTTGGTGCCTGGCTGGCGTCACTGCTGAGTGGTGTATGGCTTAAAGGCCTTTTCGGTACCATGCAGTTGGTGGTCGCTTTGCAACTGGTGATTTTCAGCCCACGCCTGCCTCCGGAGCGCAGTGAACCTGTGCCGCCCTTCCACCTGTTTATGGTCGGATTAGCCGGCGGGGTGTTCAGCGCTTTTTTCGGGGTAGGCGGTGGCGTCATCGCTGTGCCCCTGATGGTCATTGTTCTCGGTTTCCCGATTCACCTGGCGGTCGGCAACTCAAGTGCCCTGATTGTCATTTCCTCGCTCTCCGGAGCCCTGGCGTATATGTACCACGGCTGGCATGCCGATTTTCTGCCGCCGTTCTCCCTGGGTTACGTCAACTGCCTGGTCTTTTTGCTTGTTGCACCTTTTGCCATAGGCATGGCGAGGCTGGGCGTCCGTGTTGCCAGTCGCACCACCCATGATAAACTTGTGAAGGTCTTTGCTGTCTTGCTTGTCGCCGTAGGTCTGCGCATGATCTATAGCGCCTGGTTCATCTGAGGGTCTGCTCCGGGAGTTTGTCTATGTTGCGTTCAGCTGTGGTTGCCGGGCAGTTTTATCCCGGACAGAAAGAAAGCCTCTTTGCAGCCGTCGACTCTCTTGTGTCGTCAAGGATTGCCGAGCAACCGGCCATCGCCCTGATGTCACCTCACGCCGGTTATATCTACTCCGGCGGGGTCGCAGGCCAGACCTTTTCCGGTGTGAAAATCCCTGAGGACGTTATCATCCTCGGTCCGAATCATCATGGCCGCGGCCATGTGGCCGCCGTGTTCACCAGCGGCGCCTGGGAAACGCCTTTGGGTCAGACCAAGATTTCCGCTGATCTCGCCAGGCGGATCCTGGATGAGTGCCCAATGACGTCGGAAGATTTTGTCGCCCATCGTTTTGAACACTCGCTCGAGGTTCAATTGCCTTTTCTGCAGTTTCGGGCGCCGCATGTCTGCATTGTCCCCATCTGCATCAGCCGCATGCCGCTGGAGATGCTCTTGCAGCTGGGTGACGGTCTGGCACGCGCTGTTTTATCGAGCAGCGGTAAAGCTCTGATTGTCGCCAGCACCGATATGACCCATTACGAATCAGGCAATGTTGCCAGGAAAAAGGATTGTCTGGCACTGGAAAAAGTCCTTGCGCTTGACCCAGAGGGCTTGTTTGCCGTGGTTGAGGAGCACAAGATCTCCATGTGCGGTGTCCTGCCGACCGTGGTCATGCTGCAGGCAGCCCTTGCGCTGGGAGCCGCCAACGCGCAGTTGATCGCTTACAGCAATTCCGGTGATGTGACCGGTGACCAGTCAGAGGTGGTCGGCTACGCCGGTGTCCGGATCTACTGAGCCTTGCCACACCAATAAAATTCCGGTATAAAACGGGTCACTGAAAAGTGGCCCGTTTTTTCTGGCTTATTACCAAAACATCGGTCCGCTACCAGTCACCAGGACACTGAGAAAAGCCTCTGTGTCCTGGTGTGCAATCCAGAAACTCCGGATGGCACGACTGCAGTTTCCGGCCGAAAACCAATTAACTTCCCGCAAGCAACAGTGCTGTGCCGTTGAGTGAGGGACCTGAATCGTTACGAAAAACCTTACCCCTGGAGTCTCTTGATGTCTGATTTACGTGTTCGTTTCGCCCCGAGCCCAACCGGCTACCTGCACATCGGCGGTGCCCGGACCGCTCTGTTCAATTACCTGCTGGCCCGCAAAGAACAGGGCACGTTTGTACTGAGAATCGAAGATACCGACGTGGAACGTTCCACCCAGGAGTCAGTCGATGCGATCCTGCAGGCGATGGACTGGCTGGATCTCAGCTATGATGAAGGCCCGTTTTACCAGTCGGATCGCTACGACTTGTATAAGAGCAAGGTCAAAGAACTGCTCGACAAGGGCCTTGCCTACCGTTGCTACTGTACTTCGGAAGAACTCGACGCCAAGCGTGAAGCAGCCATGAAGTGTGGTGGCAAACCGCGCTATGACGGAACCTGCCGTGAGCGGACCGATCAGCCTGATGCACCCTTCGTGATCCGCTTCAAGACGCCTCTTGAGGGCAGCGTCGCATTTGTCGATCGCATCAAGGGAACCATAAGCGTCGCTTATGCCGAGCTTGACGATCTGATCATCCAGCGTACCGATGGCAACCCGACTTACAATTTTGTCGTCGTCGTCGATGATGCCGAGATGGCGATCAATCTGGTCATCCGTGGCGACGACCATGTCAACAACACCGTGCGCCAGATCCCGATGTTTAAAGCCCTCGGCTACGAAGTCCCGGAATTTGCCCATGTCCCGATGATCCTCGGCGCCGACAAGAAACGCCTCTCCAAGCGCCACGGCGCGACCTCGGTGATGGACTACAAGGTCATGGGCTATCTGCCGGAAGCCATGGTCAACTACCTGGTGCGGCTCGGCTGGTCATGCGGCGACGAAGAGATCTTCTCCATGGCTGATCTGATAGAAAAGTTCAGCCTCGACAACGTCGGCCGTTCCGCGGGCGTATTCAACCCGGACAAGTTGCTGTGGCTGAACGAGCACTATATCAAGACCGGCGATCCGGTACGACTCGGGGTACTGCTCGCCGAGATGCTGGCAGGGCAGGGCATTGAGCTGAGTGGCGGCCCCGATATGGCCGCAGTCGTCAAAACCCTGCAGGACCGCGCCAAGACCCTGGTCGAGATGGCTGACGGAGCGCGTTTCTATTTCGTGGCACCCTCCGCCTACGACGAGCAAGCAGCCGCCAAGTTCCTCACCGCCGAGCAGCGCGGGATTCTGGCGTCGTTGATCAAGCACCTTGGAGCGCTGAACGGTTTTACAGTCGAGGACATCGAAGGGGCCTTCAAGGCCGTTATGGAAGAGAGCGGACTCAAGCTCGGCAAGATCGGCCCGACCGTGCGCGTCGCCCTGACCGGCGGTACGGTCAGTCCGGGGATTTACGATGTGGTCGCCGTGCTCGGTAAGGAGGCGGTCGTAACCCGCATGCAAAAGGCGCTTGCATCGCTTGGCCGATAACTATATTATGCGTATTCTGATGACGAAAAAGCTTGACTCGCTTTGGCAACTTTGTTAAATACCAGCCTGCTTTTGGGGTGTCGCCAAGCGGTAAGGCAGCGGACTCTGACTCCGCCATTCGGGGGTTCAAATCCTCCCACCCCAGCCATTATCAAGGGGCAACCCTTCACATAGTTGCATGCGTCAAACAAGTGGTACCGTTTCATCAGGGGCATTGTCCCCGTGAGAGCATAGTCACTATGCGCTCTTCGTCTAGCCTGGTTAGGACACCGCCCTTTCACGGCGGCGACAGGGGTTCGAATCCCCTAGGGCGTACCATATTGACATCTCCCCGAGGGGAGGCAAGGGCGGGATCCTTCGGGTTCCGCCTTTTTTTTTGCCCCGCTAAAGCTGCGGGGTTTCTTTAATTTAGGAAAATCAGCATGTTTGATGCAAAAACTGGTGTGTTAGCACCTGGACTTTACCTGCGACAAAAAAAGTAGGTTCCACAAAACCAAACTTCTGCTAGAATCCTTACCAGGGTTGTCATATATAGACCTTGTTTGACTTCCTTTTGCAACCCTTCGTGGAGATTATGCTGGATGAAAATAAATAAACCAGATCTGCCCAATCAAGGAAGCGAGGAGGCTGCTGAGCATTGCAGTACAAAAACGGACCCCCCAAGTGACCTCAATGTTCAGCAACGGGTCGCCTTTGCTGCAGATCTCTTCCAAAGTGACGTCACTCTTCGGACCTTGTTGGAGTCGCTTGCCGAAGGAGTTGTGGTCATTGACAGCACTGCGACCATTATTTTTGTCAACAGACAAGCTGAAAGGTTGTTCGGATACACAAAACAAGAAATCGTTGGTCAGCCCCTGAACCTCCTGCTTCCGGCTAAATTTCACTCATGTCACCCCAAGCACGTGGCGGGGTATTTTGCAAAACCCAAGATCAGGCCCATGGGACTCGAACAAGAACTTGCCGCACGCCATAAGAGTGGTCACAGTTTTCCAGTTGAGATCAGTCTGAGTCACCTTGAAACGACCAGCGGCAGCCTTGCTATGGCGTTCATTACAGACATCACGCTACGGAGAGATGCTATCAATAACCTTGAGTCCCGGAATGAGGAACTCGACGCTTTTGCGCATACGGTAGCCCATGATCTGAAAGGTTCACTTGCAACCTTGATTGGATACACTGAGCTGCTGAATGATCATGAAGTGAATCTCAGTGAAGAACAAATCCAGGCGTCACTCGATATCGTCAATCGCATGAGTCGGAAAATGGCTGACGTTGTTGATGGCCTGTTACTTCTCTCCAGTGTCAGAAGAGAGGATGTCATTGCTGATCCTCTTGATATGACTTCGATCATTAACGAAGCGATGTTCCGTCTGAGTGAAAAAATTAAGGAATCAGGAGCAGAAATCACAACAGCAAAGGATTTTCCAATGGCCCTGGGTTATGCCCCCTGGTTGGAAGAGGTTTGGTATAACTACATTAGTAATGCTGTGAAGTATGGCGGGACCCACCCGAAAATTACCTTGGGGGGGGAGCTCGTGGAGGATGGCTTTGCAAGATTCTGGGTCAAAGACAACGGGCCGGGCTTGTGCCATTCCGAGCTGGCTCAACTTTTCGTCCCCTCTTCATCACGAACAAAACATTCCGATGGCAATGGCCTCGGGCTTTCAATTGTGAAGCGTATAGTGGGTAAGCTCCACGGTTCCGTGGGAGTGGAGAGCGAGATGAACGAAGGCAGTCTCTTTAGCTTTACCCTCCCAGTAATGAAATAGCATTGCTGAATTTTTTCTTGACATATCTGACTATATCAGTAAGATATCAACAGCAGAACGTGATTCTTCATGTTCTCCCTCCTAAGCAAATCAGAAACCCTTTGTCCCGAAGTCAGCCCCCTGATTTCGGGACTTTTTTATTCACAACAGCATCTTCCAGGTCCATCGTGATTGACCTGCATCAGGCACTCCAGTACCCTGTAACCTATAGGAATTCGCAAGATCGCGCAGGGATTTGCCGGGTCAGCAAGCAGCGATAGTTTATGGGGTACTGGGTGCAAGTAATACGTACACAACAACATGATTGTATGGAAGAATGCCCGTTATGACTGAAGCTCTGTACGATCTCAACAGGAATAATCTCGACACGCAGAAGTTCACTTTCTGGCAGCCGCCCGTTGACCGGGCAATTCATACAGGTCCGGATCGCAAACCAGTCGTCCTGCCGCAGATCCCACTGCCGATCAAGCTCAAGGATATGGACAACGGCCCCAGCGACAATGCGGTTGGCGAAGGTGTCTATGATTATCTGCGCCAGTTCCCTGATTGTCTGCATAACACGGCTTACGCAGAGCTTTTGCGTGAAGGCTATGCACATTTTCTGGCAGACCTGGCGGCCCAGGTGGTCATGCTTGACAAAAAAGAAGTTGATCCCGCTTACGTTTTCCGCAAACTCACCTATCTCAAGATATTACACCTGCTCGAGCCCGAAAATACCGGCTTGCTCTGGCAGCTCTCTCAAGGGTTCTACGGCTTGGCCATGACGTTCAGCGAACTGCCGCACGTGCGTCGCCATCTGTTGAACGCAATGCGTTACGGACTGGACTTGTTGAAACTGCAGGCGGACGACCACGCTGCTCTGAACCTGCTTGCGGAAGTCGATATCCTGTTCGGCGATTATCCTGCCGCGGTCAGCAAGTTTGGACGGTTGCTTGAGTCTCTTCCTGATCAGAAGACGGCAAGAAGAATCGAGATGCGGCGTGACGCTTGCATCAAAATCGGATTTCCTGACCATTCCCTGGTGGATGACCTTGAATGCGTTGGCGAGGCGATGCAACTTTACGCGACGAAAAACTATCGACATGCCACGCAATTACTGGAGCGACTGGAAGAGGACAACTATTTTATTTCTGAGCTTAAATCGGCCGATTTCCTTTGCCTGTTGGGAATGTGCCGCAGCATGACCGGAGACCGTGGCGGTGCATTTGATGCCCTGAGCCAGGCTCTTGAAATATCCCCGGATCATGTGCAGGCTCGAGAGACGCTTGACTCACTCTGAGTGTTCAAGGAGATGCCATGCAGCATGTCGCTATCGGTGATGTGATTTTTGTGATTCTGGTCCTGGGTATCATCCACGGCATCATGTATTTTGCAACCCTGGCCAGAAGGCGCAAAACAAAGATTGCGGATGATCCTGGCAATTCGAAGAAATGACTTCCTGCTGCAGGCCGCTCTTTCTGTTGTCCGATTAATGACCTCGTGCTATGCTCGCAATGGTTTTCTGCTTGCCTCTGTCTCCCCGGTTATATGAATGAAGCGTGGCCTTTTACTTCTTTGGGTGCTCATCGTCTCTAGCTGTGCAACGGCTGCAATGGCAGCCGATGCCACTCTCTCGACAATGTGGCCGGTTTACGATTATCGCGCATCGGAAGCCGCCGACTATCAAAGCCTGCACATGTTCGGCCCCTTTATCAAATATGAAACCAAAGGCGAGGAATCGGAATTTGCAGTGCGGCCGTTTTTCTTCAGTGCTGCTGATGACGAAGGAAAATCTCAAACAGATATCTTGTATCCCATATTCAGTCACAAGAGCGATTCGGAATCCTCCAGCTACAATCTCATCCAGTTGTTCAGTATCGATCACGGCAGCCGTGAAAGCGGCAGCAGCAATCGCAACTACATCTTTCCGTTTTTCTTCTACGGCGAAGAAGAGCAAGGCACCTACAGAGCATTCTTCCCTTTTGGCGGTACCCTCTACAACTGGTTTGGCCGGGATCGCATCTCTTTTGTGCTCTTTCCTCTCTACTGTCATACGGAACGCAAGACAACTCACATCGATAACGTTCTCTGGCCAATTTTTGCCAAAATAACCGGCGAGGAAGAGTCGGGTTTCAAGTTCTGGCCGATTTACGGACAGAGCAGCAAACGGGGAGTCTACCGGAAAAAGTTTTTCCTGTGGCCGATATTTTTCTCCGAATCTACAAAGCTTGACACGGACAACCCGTTGGAGACGAGAGCCGCCTGGCCAATCTTTATCAGCAAGGAATCACCAGAAAAAACTTACCGGGGCTTTCTCTGGCCTTTCTTCTCCAAAGCGGAAAATCGCGTCAAGGGCTATCAGGTTTGGAATGCGCCCTGGCCATTGGTACGTGTAACCAAAGGCGATAGATATCATGGGTTGAAAGTCTTGCCGTTTTTCTCTGATGAAACCATGGATGTTAAGAGAGAGAGATGGTATCTTTGGCCACTCTATAAGATTGAAGAGATGCAGACTGAACTGGTTGAGAACCGGCGCGATCGTGTCCTTTTTTTTCTCTATTCCGATCGCTATGAGGTCAAGTTCGAAACTGGTGATGCGAAACGCCGTGTCGATTTCTGGCCTCTGTATGGTTACCAACGGATAAACGGAGTAAGTCATCTGCACGTTCTCTCGCTTGTCGAGCCGTTTTTCCCCGACAACCAGTCGATTGAGCGTCTGTGGTCACCTTTGTGGCGCATTTACCAGCAGAAATGGGACCAACAGGGCAATTCCGCTGTCAGCCTGCTGTGGAACCTTTACTGGCACGAAAAGCAGGTTGGAAAGTTTGCCTGGGAGCTCTTCCCGATCGCAGAATATCGGAAAGAGTCAGCAGATCACACGACGTTCCGTTTCTTGAAAGGGCTGGTCAGTTACCAAAACGGCGATAGCGGCAAGCAGCTCAACCTCTTTTATCTGCCCTGGGGCTTTCGATGGGATGGATCGCGCACCGACCAGATGTGAGACAAGTGTTTTATGCGTTTTTTTACAATCATGGGAAGTAAACTGCTTAACGTTGCGCAGGGCCTCGGTGAGATGCTGGCGCTACTGTGCCAGACCATCTATTACTTCAAGGAAGCACCTCGCAACCTGTCCAGCATCTTGCGTCAGATGAACATCATTGGCGTCGACACCCTGCCTATCGCCCTGTTGGTTTCACTTTTTGTCGGAATGGTGCTTTCCGTGCAGACAGGCACCGAGCTGGCGCTTTACGGCACCCAGGAGGCTGTTGGTGCGATTGTCGGCGTTTCGATGGTCAAGGAGCTTGGTCCGGTCATGACCGGTTTGCTGGTTGCTGGCCGCATCGGCTCTGCCATGGCCGCCGAAATCGGGGCCATGCAGGTCTACGAGGAGATTGATGCGCTGAAAACCCTGGAGATCAGTCCGGTGCGCTACCTGGCCATGCCGAGATTGATTGCCTGCCTCCTGACTGTGCCGGCTCTGGTCGCCTTTGCGATTGTCGTCGGTATCTTTGGTGGTGGTGTCATAGCTGAAGTCAACCCGAAGATCAATGTCCCTTTTAGTGTTTATTACGACAACATGATCCGTGCGTTGACCTATAAGGAAATTTTCAAGGGTCTTTTAAAGGCTATGGTTTTTGGCGGCATTATCGGGCATGTCGGTTGCTACATCGGGTTTAAGACAAGTGGTGGTGCTCGAGGCATTGGTGTGTCGACAACCCGGTCGGTGGTGCTCTCTTTCCTGCTGATAATGGTTGCCAATTATTTCTTGACACGTTTCATGATTTAGGGGATCAGTTTTGACACATCCAGACAAAAACGCCAAAAACGGCCAGTTGCAAAACCCTTTGAATCCCAGTGGAACTTTCTGGAGTCAACTTGTGCACGGTTTTTCGCCGTCCATCGTGGAGGGTGACAGCTGTCAGGCTGGTTACGAAGCTTCGAGTGGCGTTAGTATCCATATCGAGAACCTCAATAAGTCTTTCGGCAGCCATCATGTTCTGAAAAATATCAATCTGGACATTGAGCCTGGAGAAACTTTTTCGATCATCGGTCCCTCGGGAACGGGCAAGAGCCTGCTGCTCAAACATATCGTCAAACTGGAAAATGCCGACAGCGGGAAAATCCTGATCAACGGCCACGACGTAACCGAAACAAAGGCGATCAATGCAAAACGCAGTTTTCGCTACAGCATGGTATTCCAGTCTTCGGCCCTCTTCAATTCACTCACAGTTGGCGAGAATGTGGGGCTCTGGCTGCGTGAAAAACGCATCTGTGGAGAGGTTCGCATTCGTCGTATCATTCAGGAAAAGCTTCAACTGGTCGGCCTTGCCGGCAAGGAGGAACTGCTCACCTCCGAGCTCTCCGGTGGAATGAAGAAGCGGGTGGCAATCGCCCGTTCCCTGGCGATGAGTCCCGACCTGATCCTTTATGACGAACCGACAGCAGAACTTGACCCGGTGACCTCTGATGAACTGGCCCGGGTTATCATTTCACTGCGAGAAAAGGTCAACCTGACGACCATCATCGTCAGTCATGACCTTAATTTTGCTCTTTACTTGTCGGATCGTGTAGCGATGATGCACGAAGGCGAACTCGTTGCTATCGGCACGCCTGATGAGATCAAGAAGAGTCAGAATCCAGTCGTACGAAATTTCATCTATACAACGACCAAAGGTATACGGGTAGAAGGGGAATAGTATGGCAATATCAGTCGAGCAGAAAGTCGGGCTGTTTTTTCTGGCAGCCTTGATCTTGCTGGCAGTCATGATTGAACTGGTTGAGGACTGGCGTCCTTTCGAAGACCAATACGCTTATCTCGCATATTTCAACTCTTCTGTCGGTTTGAAAGTCGGCGACCCGGTCAGGTTCGCGGGTGTTGATGTCGGCAAGGTTAGAAATATTAGTATCGAGGACAGCCAGGTCCGCGTCGACTTCTATGTCAACCGCGAAGGGATTCTCCGCGAAGATTCGCTGGCGCAGATCCGGCAAACCAACATGCTTGGCGGCGTTTTACTCGGACTCGACTTCGGCTCGGCAGAAAGCCGGTTGTTACCGGCTGGCGGCAGAGTGCAGACTGAAGAATCGACCAACCTTGATCAGCTGATCAGCAATCTTGATCGCAACCAGGATCGTGTTCTCAAGCCGCTCGGCGATCTGGTTGATGAAAGCCGTGAGCCGCTCGCCGAGGTGGTCAATCGCCTTGAAAGCATTGTCACGAAAATCGATGAGGGGAATGGCGCCCTGGGTCTTTTGATCAACAATCCGGCGTTATATGACGAGATGATCGCTACTTCTACGCGCCTGAATCAGCTGTTGACTCGCATTGAGAAGGGTGAAGGGACTCTCGGTAAACTGATTGCCGATCCTGCCCTTTACGACAATCTCAATAACACCATGCTCAACCTTGCCAACCTCTACGACCAGGTCAAAGCGGGGGAAGGGACCCTGGGCAAACTGCTGGTTGATGATCGCCTTTATGTGGAAGCGGCGCAAACTTTCGCCAACCTCAATGAAATCGCGGCCAATATCAATCAGGGCAAGGGATCTTTAGGCAAACTGGTCTATGATGATGCCCTTTACGACGATTTTCGCAACAGCATGGAGCGGATCAACAGTATAGCCGCAAAGATTGACGATGGACATGGGAGCCTGGGTCGTTTAATCAACGAAGACGATCTTTACCTTGATGCCAAGACCACCTTGCACAAGGTTGAAAAATCCGTTGACGGCATCAATGACACCGGGCCGCTTTCCGCTCTTGGCGTCGTTCTTGGCACTCTTTTCTGAAGAATAGTCACAAGCCAGGGCCCCAGCGTTGCATGTCAAATTGCATTGACAATTCTTAAGCGATCCTGATTAAATACAGCCGCGTTTGCAAAGTAATAAACACTCTGTCTGTGGAGGCAAAAATGAACCCGCTGGCCAAAGAACTGAATGATCAGATCAGTCAAAATAACCCCTATGCGCTGGAATCTCTCTCCGATCTCGGTAAGAACCTGTTCTTTCCTAAAGGGATTCTGACCCAGTCCGCCGAAGCCAAAGAGAAAGCTCACCGCTTTAATGCTACGATCGGTATAGCAACCGAAGGCTCCGGGCCGATGTACCTGAAGTGCATCCACGAGAAACTGAGCGGTTTTGATCCGAAAGACATCTACCCTTATGCCCCCCCAGCAGGCAAACCGGAACTGCGCTCGTTGTGGCGGGAAAAGATGATGCGTGAAAACCCAAGCATGGCGGGCAAGTCTTACAGCAATCCGATCGTCACAAATGCTTTAACCCACGGCTTGTCGATTGTTGCCGATATGTTCATTGACCGGGGCGACCACCTGATCCTCCCGGACATGCTCTGGGGAAACTACAACCTGACTTTTGTGACCCGCTGCGGGGCGATTGTAAAGAAGTTCCCGACCTTTACCGCAGATCGCGGTTTTAACGTTGAAGGCTTCCGTAGCGAGCTGAAAAAAACTGCTGCCGAGAAGGGCAAGGCCGTGGTGCTGCTCAACTTCCCCAACAATCCGAGCGGTTACACGCCGACCGTCGCCGAAGGCGATGCCATGGTTGCCGCCATTAAGGACGTTGCCGAAGCAGGCTGCAATGTCGTTGCCGTAGTCGATGATGCTTATTTCGGCCTTTTCTACGAAGACTCGTTAAAAGAGTCTCTCTTCGGTAAATTGGCGAATATGCATCCACGGGTGCTGGCCATCAAACTCGACGGCGCCACCAAGGAAGAGTTCGTCTGGGGCTTCCGTACCGGTTTCATCACCTTTGCCGATGGCAATAAGCATGAGAATCCACCGGTTCTGAATGCTCTGGAGAAGAAGGCCATGGGCATCATCCGTGCGACCATCTCCAACTGCCCGCATCCTTCGCAGACCTTTGTTATTGAGGCGCTCAAATCACCGGATTTCATTAAGCAGAAGCAGGAAAAATTTGAAATCATGAAAGGGCGGGCCCTCAAGACCAAGCAAGTTCTCGACAGCGGCAAATATGATTCCGCCTGGGACTATTATCCCTTCAACTCTGGTTACTTCATGTGCCTTAAGTTGAAACGTGTCGATGCCGAAAAACTGCGCTTGCACATGCTTGACAAGTACGGTGTCGGCGCCATTTCCATCGGCAGCACCGATTTGCGCATCGCTTTCTCCTGCATTGACGAAAATGATATCCAGGAGCTTTTCGATATCATCTACCAGGCAGTCCAGGACCTGTCCTGAAGTCTAGACCACCTCAGGGGCCCCGGCTAAAGCGGGGGCCCCTGTTCTTTGTTGACCCGCTCATCTGCTGAGGGATAGGTCATGCAGGTCTGCATAGACAAACTGTCTGACGTTTTGTACGACTGCCCTCATCTCGAGACTATCCTTACCCTCTGCACCAATAAAATCGCTTACCTGGTTGGCGGAGCCATTCGCGATGCACTGCTCGGCCGTCACCTCAGCGATCTTGACCTGATTTTCCCCGACGATCCAACGTCTCTGGCCAGGGCTTTTGCCAGGCAGGTTGGTGGCCACTGGTTCTGGCTTGACAAGGAGCGTCTGCAGAGCCGGGTGGTTGTCATGTCCAATAACTATTGCCTGCACTATGATTTTGCCCTGTTTCGTGCCCCTGATCTTGAGAACGACCTGCGGGATCGGGATTTCACGCTTAACGCGCTGGCCTTGCCCTTGACAGGGAACCTCTCTGCAACGCTTCTGGTTGACCCGTGCCGTGGCCTGGATGATCTGCATCAGGGCTCTTTACGTATGGTCGGTAAAAATTCCTTCAGCAACGATCCGCTGCGGGTTGTCAGAGGAATCAGGCTCGCAGCGGTGCTTGGTTTGACGATCGAACCTGCGACCTTGCGTGCCATGCATGATGAGGCAACCAATCTGAAGCATGTCGCCCCGGAGAGAATCCGCCAGGAGGTTTGGAAGATCCTGGCGGATGATCATGCTGACCGAGGGCTTCAGTTGCTCCATGAATCCGGGGCAGGGGTGCAATTGTTTGGAGGGAACCTTGAAGGGCGACTTCAGGAGTTGACCGGCAAGCTCAAGTCAAGTCGCGACCTGTGGCGAGAGCTTGGTCAAAGGGAACCCGTTGTCAGGGAATGGCTGACTGACGAAATTGAACAGGGGCTGAGCAACGCTACCTTGCTGCTCTGGACTTTCCTGCTACACTCAATCAATCCGGAGTTGCCTGTTATACTGGCAGAGAAATGGCGGCTCAGTCGTAAGGCCAGGATAAATATTGCGGCAGTTGCCTCTCTGGACAAAACAGCCCTGAAGGACTTCGCTGGCATTGCGCGCAACGAACGAGCCTACGCCTGGTGGGCTGCAAACCGTAAGATTGAACCGAAACTGCTTCTGCTGGCACTGAGTGTTGTCTGGGCGCATGAGATGGGCACTGATCCAGTAGAGCTTCAGCTCTGGGTGCCCCTTGTTGCCAGCCTCAGTGATCAACGCCCCAACGACCTGGTCGACGGGCGCTGGTTGCGCGACGTGCTGCACCTCAAGGATGGACCGGAGATGACAAAGGCTCTGAAACGACTTAGAAAAGCTGAAATTTCAGGTCG
This sequence comes from Desulfuromonadales bacterium, assembly GCA_051305855.1. Taxonomy (GTDB): domain Bacteria; phylum Desulfobacterota; class Desulfuromonadia; order Desulfuromonadales; family BM103; genus M0040. The sequence continues at coordinate 7,077 of JBPPMB010000039.1, read as the reverse complement.
GGTCAGCAGTAGCGTGGAGGCCCAGTGGTTTCTTGCCCGGCATTATCAGAATAAGGATTGACAAGGCAAATTTCGACGCCCTATAATCACGCCCTGTTCGCGGGAATAACTCAGTGGTAGAGTGTCAGCTTCCCAAGCTGAAGGTCGCGGGTTCGAATCCCGTTTCCCGCTCCAATTAGAAGTTGGGGACACTCAAAAGGGACACTCAATATTGAGTGTCCCTTTTGAGTGTCCCGGATCTTGGCTGGATGACGCTGTAGCCGCGCAGCGTGTTAATTTCTTTTTGCCATCCCTCGCCTGCATAGCCGGCAGCAACTACCGTTGCTCTCTTGTATGCCAGAGTCTTAACACATAAATGGTCGATTGCTGTATTTCGTAACGAATCTCATAGTGACCAACCAGGATGCGCCGCACGTCACGGGGTTTGAACACTTCCAGGCTTTCTCCGAGGTAGGGATGCTGCAAGAGGCTGGTTGGCGCTTTGGCGAGTGATTGCACGGTTTTCACAGCAGCCTGTTTATTGACTGGTGCCAGAAAATCATAGAGCCGAGTCAGGTCAGCTAACCCTTTGCTGGTCCATTTCAGTTCCATTAACGAGGGACGTCCAGCGGTTGGTTGCTGTCGAGACTATTCGCCCAGACTTGTACGGCCTGTTGATCTATGACGCGACCGGTATCGACATCTGTCAGCGCTTCCTGAGTCAGGCGGTTTCGTTCTTCTTCTTGCTCAATCCAGAGAGTCAAAGCCTGTTTTATTACCCAGCCGCGGGAACGATCCAGTTGGGCTGCCATCTGGTCAACTTTGTTGGCGAGTGGCAGTGGGACATGCGCGGTGATCACTTTAGTTTCCATCTCCAACCTCCTAATCATGTTTGATCATAGTGACTAAACATGATGTTCGTCAAGCGTCATGCTTCGAAAAAGGCGGTGTCAGGCTTGAGAGCTGGTTTGACGCAAGTTGGCTCATCAAGAGATACTCTGGCTACAAATTGTCCTGAAAAAGGCTTAACAAGATATTCAGCCATACGAGTCAGTTGCCGACGCTTAAAATTTTGTGGGTATTTGTGGATCTTTTTGCGGATAAGAATATCTTGCTTTTCGGGTATTTTCGGGTATGATTGCGGGGGAGAGACACTACCATGATCAATTCGAGCAAAATAAGCATCGATGCGGTGCTACTGAAACTGATCTCTGAGCTGGATGAATTCAAGGGCCGTTGGGAACTGCTGGGCAAACTCGCCCCGGACGTCCTGCGGTCCCTTCGTCGGGTGGCCACAATCGAGTCAGTGGGTTCTTCAACCAGGATCGAGGGGGCACGGCTCTCTGATCACGAGGTCGGCATTCTGCTGGCAAACCTGAACATCGACTCTTTCCGTTCTCGCGACGAGGAGGAGGTTGCTGGTTACGCTGAGGCGATGAGCACGGTCTTCGATTCCTGGGAGCACATCCCGCTCACCGAAAACCATGTCAAACAGCTGCACGGCATACTCCTTAAATTCAGCAGCAAGGACGTGCCCCGCCGGGGAGAGTACAAGAAATTCCCGAACCACGTCGAGGCGTTCGATGCCGACGGCAAGATCATTGGTGTTATCTACGAGACTGCGACACCCTTTGACACGCCACGCTTGATGGCGGAGCTGGTGGAGTCAACCGGACAGGCTCTGGCACACCGGGAACTGCATCCGTTACTGGTGATCGCTGCCTTCGTGGTGCACTTCCTGGCGATCCACCCGTTCCAGGACGGCAACGGTCGCCTCTCGCGTGTGCTGACCACGCTGTTGCTCCTGCAGGCCGGCTACCGCCATGTTCCTTACTGCTCCCTGGAACGGATCATGGAAGACAGCAAAGATGGCTACTACCGGGCACTGCGCCAAACGCAGAAGGAGATGAGAACACCTGCCGAGAGTCTTGACGCCTGGGTATTGTTTTTCTTGCGGAGCCTGAGGAAACAGCAGGAAGTGCTGCAGCACAAGATCGGGCTGGAACAACGGCTGGAGAAGCTGCCGCCGGTGTCAGCGCGGTTGGTGGCGCTGGCCAGAGAGCGTGGTCGTTTGACGATCGCAGAAGCCGTGACCCTGCTGGATGTCAATCGCAACACGGCCAAACTGCACATCCGCAAGCTTGTCGAGAGTGGTCACCTGGTGCGGCACGGGACGGGCAAGGCGACATGGTACACTGTCGGTAACTGATGTCGATTAGATATGTTTTATTGTGTACTGGTCAAGGTGGCTAAATTGTCATCAAACAAGCATGAAAGCTTAAATTAGTTACAGAGAAACATTGCCGCCCAACAATTTTTGTCATTCGCACGAGCACTGAGAACTACCAACGATTGACGAAACCCTGAAAAACCACCAGGCCTTGCAGGATGAAATTTTTGCTTAGCTATCCCTTGAGTATTTGCGAGTGCATCGGTATATGACAACAAAAATCAAAATCAGCCGACTGGTTGCGTTGGCTGGGAGCGTCCTGACCTTGACACAGACGCTTCTCCTCGCAATCAATAGTGATGGTTTATGTTTTAGTGATGGTTGTGAAATAGTCGACAGCCTCACCACTGTACCACCGATATTTTTCAATATTGGTGGGTTTCTCTTTTTTCAAGCGGTCTTCTGGGGAATATGGCTGGCAGGACAGCAGCGGGAAAGATTGCAGTATGTCAAGATCCTCCTGCTTGCGGGATTGGCTGCTGAAGGTGTGCTCGTTTCATTTCAGTATTTTATTGCCCAGGCTTTTTGCGCCTATTGTCTTGTTGTTCTGGCCCTTATTGTGTTGCTCAATGTTCTTTGTGGTCTACGCCATTCCCTGGGGGCATTTGCGGTTTTTACGGCAGTTATCCTGGTTTTCCCGAGCCTGCAATTTTCTGAATCAAAGACCAATTCCATAGAAAAACTTGATATGGGATCTTATGCCGTGCTCGCAGGGGAGAACCAGGAACAGAAACATTTCTTTTTCTTCTCTTCGACCTGTAAATACTGTGAGAAAGTTATTGAGTCGTTGCAGGAAGAAAATAACTGCACTATTTATTTTAATCCAACAGATGAAATTACAAATTTTGCTTTGCAAAGGGTACAAAAGGCAGACAGCTATGCCACTGATGTGAACAGAAATTTTCTAAAGTCATTAGGGATTGATCAGATTCCAGTATTTTTGACTGTCAACGCTTCCGGGTTTCAGGTTGTCAAGGGAGAAGGACCCATCAAAAGGTACCTTCAGGAGAACTGTCCGGCAAAGGAGTTTGTGCCTGTTAGCGGCGGCAGCTTTGATCTTAACTTTTCCATTGATTTTGATTTCGCGCTTCCGGGTGTGGATGACTCCTGTTCTGTTAATAGCGACTGTGATACCCCAAGTCCTGCCCCGGTGACAAATCAATAAATGTACTGACTAGAACAGGTATTATCCCAACAGATTCGATATCATGTCACCTGTCACAAAGCGCTTTCCAGCCACCACTGTCCGGGAGGAGACCATGAGTATACATCACAGGCCGATTGCTGAACGCATCGCATGGCTACTGGATCTGGCCCGCCGCCACACCTCGGAATTCCGCAGTCCCGAAGCCTGCCTGGCCCGGGAGCTCTATCTGGCCAAGCACCCGACTGCCATAATCGTGCTCAAATGCATGGATGGCCGCATCAATATCCCGGTGGCCACCGGCACCCCCCCCGGCATTATTCAACCTTTTCGCAATCTCGGGGGCATGTTCGACCTGGGCTGGCCGCACCTTGGCGAAGTCCTGGCTGATAACGTCAACCGTATGGTGGCCGCCGGTCGCCGCGTGCTGATCTTCATTACCTACCACTACTCCCGCGGTGACGCCAAAAGGGGCTGCGCCGGCTTCGCCTACGATACCTCGGTGGCCCTTGAGCACTGCCGGGCCATCAAGCAACAGGCTGAGCATATTTTCGGCGCCGGCCATGGCACCGTCTACCCGATCCTCTGTGGTTACGAGACCGACGAAGACGCCCTGCTGCTGCATGGCTTCGGTGACGAGGTCCTCGACCTCGCCGGACTAATCCCGGCCGATGCTGCCTCCCTCGGCCTGCGTCTCAACGCCCTCTACCCCGACATGCCCGAACAGATGCAGCAGGATCTGCTGCCGCTGCTGCAGGGCAACCTCAAGTGGATCGCCCAGGTGCGCACCACCTGCCGCCTGCTCGATATCGAGCACCGCGAGTGGATGATCTGCCTGGGGCGCGGCTTCGATTTCCTGCATACTCCCAACCTCGCCCTGATCATCGGCCCCTACAGCCCCGACCTGGCTGATCCTATTCTCAAAGCCGCAGGAATCATCGAAGCCAACATGCGCGCTGGTCGGATCCCCGACGACGGCTTTCTGCTTTTTGCCTCGGTTCCTTACGAAGAGATCGGCATGGATCGCGCCCGGGCCGAACTGAAGTCCCGTTTTCTAGCCGATTTCGCTGCTGAGGTCATTCGCGCCGAATTCCCCGTTCTCGCTGAACGCATGCACATTCAGATCGCAGTGCTTTCCTGGCGGTCGCGGGCTCTGGAACTGCTGGTTTGACCGGGGACACACTCTTCAACTCTACCCTCTTTACATGAAGCCGTATTCCTCCTGCAAGATGAGGTATACTTGTCTTGGCTTCTTTGCAATGTTGGCATGGCTTTTTTGGCACAGGAAATAGCTGCATGAAACGAATAATGTTGAAACTAACCCTGGTGTTTTCTCTGGGTTTCTGCCTGTTGCCGCTGTCTGGCAGGGCGGTTCCGTTGGAAAAAACCGGCCCAATTCTTCAGAGCGAACCGGCCATTGCCAGCCTTGGTGGAAAAGTTCCAATTATTGTAAGGATGAAAAACCCGGTGGAGGTTCAGCCTCTCGCCACTCAATCCCGCAAGGAAGGGCCCATGCGGACGCAGGCCCGGGCCGCTCTGATCCATAGGCTTAAGGCGCGCGCCGAGCAGACTCAGCAGCCCTTGCAAAGGCTGCTGAGTCGCCACGGGATCAGCAAATTCAGACAGCTCTGGCTGATCAACGGCATGGCGCTCCAGGCGACTCCGGCTCAGATTGAGGAAATTTCCAGGATGCCTGAGGTGGCATCCATTGTTGTCGATCAGGCAATAGAACTCGCGGAGATTATGCCTTCCCAGGCCTCGGTACCGGCCGAACCGAACATCGATCTGGTCAATGCAGCGAGCCTCTGGGCGCTTGGCTATGTCGGCCAAGGGGTCACAGTGGCCATAGTGGACAGCGGCGTCGATATCAACCACCCGGATCTCGGGCCGCGATGGCGAGGCGGCACCAACAGCTGGTTCGACCCCAATGACGAGCACCCTTTTGTGCCCACCGATCTTGATGGGCACGGAACTCAAGTGACAGGGCTGGTCCTCGGTGGCAACAGCAGCGGATCCTATATTGGTGTTGCGCCAGACGCCGAATGGGTCGGGGTGAAAATCTTCGGTGATGACGGCAGGGCCACAAGCAGCGGAATCCACGCCGGCTTCCAATGGTTACTTGACCCTGACAGCAATCCAGAGACCGATGATGCCCCGGACATTGTGAATAACTCCTGGGGATACGAAGAATTTCCTGGCTTTTGTGGCGATCCGTCAAATGAGTTCCAAGGCGACGTTCAGGCAATGAAAGCGGCAGGTATTGCCGTACTGTTTGCTGCAGGCAATACCGGGCCGGACGCCGACAGCAGTATTGCCCCTGCCAATTATCCGGAAAGTTTTGCCGTTGGCTCAGTGGGAACTCTCTCGTCGCCTACCCTGATCAGCTCTTTCAGCGCACGCGGGCCTTCTGCCTGCGATGGTACGCTCTATCCCGAAGTGGTGGCGCCCGGGTTTCTGCTCAGGACGAGCGACCTGACGTCCAGCGAGATTAACCTCGACTCCTATATCTCGGTCTCCGGCACGTCTTTTTCAACAGCACACGCCAGCGGCGTCATGGCCCTGCTGCTCAGTGCGTTTCCCGAAATCACTCTCAGTGCTCTTGAAACAGCACTCAAACAATCGGCGACCGATCTGGGAACACCTGGGGCAGACCATGCCTACGGCTACGGTCTGATCAATTCTCTGGCAGCTTTCAACTATCTGGGCGGCCTGCAGGGTATCGCTGTGACGGACTCGATCAGTCCGGAAATCGACAATCACGTTGCATTCGGCAGCGTGGCCCCAGGCGGAAACGCCACGGCCAGTGTCCAGGTACGGAATCCCAGCAGCGTAACCTTGATCCTGGGGGCCACTGATGTCAGCAATGTTCGTGAACCGTTCATTGTCAGCAGCGACGCCTGCAGCAACCGGGTCCTTCCCGCAGGAGAAACTTGCAACATCGGACTGCAGTTCGCTCCAGGCGTGCCGGGGAGTTTTTCCGGAAGCCTGGACATCCTCTCCAGCGTCATCGGTGAAGAGCGTGTGACAATCACCCTGTCTGGCACTGGCAATACACCGCCGATTGCACCTCAACCGCTTGATCCGGCCAGTGGAGCAACGGTGGGCACCAATGTGACGTTCACTTGGCTGCCGGCCAGTGATGCTGACGGGGATGCTGTTTCACAATTTCTGGTTTATTCGCCCCATGAGGATTTCTCTTTCTCGACCATGCACCAGGTTGAGACGATTCCTGCTGCCATACTGGGGGGTGGAGGCCTGTTGCTTGGGTCTCTACTCGCCGGTCTGAGCCGCCGCCGTGATTTGATACTGGCCCTGATCCTCATGGTCCTGTTCTTCGCGATGGTCGCTTGCGGTGGTGGAGAGAATGAAAATCAGGCTGACGTCCAGTCGACAATGGTGACCGGTCTGGTCTCAGGGGTAACATACTCCTGGAAGATGATGGCCGTCGACAGCCATGGCGCCGAGACGCAAAGCGCTGTCAGGACCATCCTGGTGCAAGAGTCGAGTATAATAGACCACTGAAGCCGGAAGTCACTCAGCCGTTATTTTCACGTACCCGGGAGGCTATTGTTTAATGTGAGATTATTGTCATGTCTAGGAGCCTGTCGGACTTGGGAAATCCAAGCGAAAATTCGGCTGGACGAGGGCAGATTTTGTCGATTTTGAAGGTTAATAGTCGTTCTATTGACCAAGAAAGCGGCGAAATATGACCCGTTCGGACGGA
>JBPPMB010000226.1:0-4191 GCA_051305855.1 Desulfuromonadales bacterium | reverse complement strand
ACCGCGATTTACAACCGATCGCCCCATCTTTCTGGAAGTATCAGAATCTCAATCCTCAATTGGGTGCGGAATTGAATCGGGTGATGCCACAAAATGTCGTGACCGGTTGCACGATGATGATCAATAGACCTCTGGCCAAACTTGCAGCTCCAATTCCTGAAGGTGCGATCATGCACGACTGGTGGCTGGGGTTGGTGGCGGCGCTTCTCGGTCAAGTGGTTTATCTGGATGAAGCTACAATATTGTATCGTCAACATGGCGAAAACAGCGTCGGTGCAAAGCGCTGGGGACTCAAACGAATTTTTAAACAGGCGCAAAATAGACACGATGTTCGTGCCTCCATGTTGCGGACCATGCGGCAAGCACACGCCTTACTGGACCGTTTTCGCGATAAAATGTCGCCGGAACAGATCAGCATGGTCGAAGCTTACGCGCGTTTACCATTTTTGCCAAAGGCCACACGTGTTAGAACCATATTCAAATGTCGGTTTTTCAAACACGGTATAATTCGCAATATTGGTTTCTTGACGAATTTACTCTTACTTGATCGTTCCATTCCATGAAATGCACCCTCTGTCTCCCTGTTCTCAATGCCGCTGCGACCGCCCAACTTTTTTTTGCTGGCTTGGCGGCACAGTCGTTTTCTGACTACGATCGATTGGCCATCGATTCTGCATCTTCGGACAATACGGTTCATTTGCTCAAATGGGCGGGATTTCGTGTCTGCAGCATATCTCTCGAATCCTTCAACCACGGCACCACCCGTCAACTTGCAGTCGAACTCTCTCCCGAAGCCGACATCATCATCTTCATGACGCAAGACGCTATCCTCGCTGATAGCTCCTCTCTGCAACATCTCTTCGATACTTTTGCTGATCCATCGGTCGGTGCCGCCTACGGGCGCCAACTCCCGGCGCCAGATGCCCCCCCGATTGCCGCGCATGCGCGTCTCTTTAACTATCCTGCAGAGTCATATGTGCGAAGTGAAGTAGACATAGCGGATTACGGGATAAAGACCGCCTTTCTCTCCAACTCCTTTGCCGCTTATCGACGCAGCGCCCTGCTTGCTGTCGGCGGGTTTCCCTCGTCTGTTATTTTGAGTGAAGACACCATGGTGGCGACAAAAATGTTGTTGAGCGGCTGGAAAATCGCCTATTGTGCCGAGGCGACCTGTTATCATTCGCATAATTATTCGCCATTCAAGGAGTTTCAGCGCTATTTCGATGTCGGGGTGTTTCATGCCCGTGAAGCATGGTATCTGCAGGCTTTGGGTGGTGCAGAAGGGGAAGGAATGAGATTTGTCCAGTCGGAGTTACGCTATCTGCGACAACATGCACCAGCGTTGATCCCGGCGGCGTTGTTGCGGACGGCGCTCAAATTTTTCGGCTATCGCCTGGGGCTGCTTGAACACTATCTACCGACAAGCATCAAACTAAATTTCAGTATGAATAAGGGCTTTTGGACCAGCCCAGAATAAAAAAATGGACTTGTTCTTCTATCCAGTGATTATATGTGCCGTTTATTTGACGCTGAATTCAGCTCTCCCATGAATGAAACGGGTTGGTTGATACCTTATGTTTTGTTGCACTCCCTATTTTAGTATACTCGTTTCAGGCTCGGTTTCTAAGAAGCGTACCTTCCTAATAAGCAGAAAATGGTTAAGTATGCAAACGAACTTTTGGAAGAAATGAACATGAGGAACGAGTTTTGCTGAAAGAACAAGCCCGACTGTTGAACCGATTGACGATCATTGCCGATCTGTCGCTGGTTGTCCTTTCTTTTGTGGTTGCTTATTATCTCAGGAGAGACTTCTCACCTGGGGAAATCGGGGAAATCAAAGAATACTTTTGGGTTGTGCTGCCGGCGCTTCCTGTCTGGTATTATCTCCTCGCAAAGTACAAACTTTACCGATCAATTCGGCAAATCAGTTTTCTCGACCTGGTCTATCGGATTTTTAGCGTTCATTTTTTCGCCGGATTCATCGTCTCAGCTCTGGTTCTGTTCTTAGACCGTGACTTTTACAGCCGTCGCCTGATCCTTTTTTTTGTTGTGACGGCGTTTCTCTTGATCCTCATTGAAAGGATCCTCCTTAAATTATTACTGAGCTATATCCGCAGCAAAGGACTTAACTATCGTCAGCTTCTGATTGTCGGTGCAACGGGGCGAGCTCAGGAGTTTATCAAGCTTGTGGAAAGCCATGCCGACTGGGGCCTGCGTGTGCTCGGTGTCCTGCAGGTGGCATCAGGCGACCTCAAGGACAACGTCTCTGGCTATAAGGTTCTGGGCAGGTTGGACGATCTGAGGGAGAGCTGCAAACGCTACCCGATCGACGAGGTGGTGTTCTGTCTTAACAAGGACCAGGTCGTCGATATTGAGGAACATCTGCAAGGTCTGGAGGAACTTGGTATCACCGTGCGCATGGTCCTGGATTTTTACACTGTCGATCGCTACAGACGGGATCTGAGTTTTTTTAACGGCACCCTGCCGATCTTGACGTTCCACGCAAAAAGCCTCGATCTTCAGCAACTTTTCCTGAAAAGGATGGTAGATGTATCCGGTGCCCTGGTTGGTTTGCTCTTCATGCTGTTTTTGTTTCCTTTGATAGCACTGGCCATCAAGATTGAATCTCCCGGGCGGATCTTCTACAGCCAGGAAAGAATCGGTGAGAGTGGCCGGACGTTTCGTATCTGGAAGTTCCGTTCCATGACCAAAGACGCTGATCTGCAAAAGTCGCGGCTCCTGGAACGGAACGAAATGAACGGTGCCATGTTCAAGCTGAAAGATGACCCGCGCATTACTTTCATCGGCAGATTCCTGAGAATGACCAGCCTTGATGAGCTACCCCAGTTCTGGAATGTTTTAAAGGGGGAGATGAGCCTGGTCGGCACGCGACCGCCGACGCCCGACGAGGTTGACCAATATGAGAACTGGCATCGCCGCAGGATCAGCATCAAACCGGGCATAACCGGATTGTGGCAGGTCAGTGGCAGAAGCCAGATTGACAAATTTGATGATGTCGTCAAACTCGATTTGCAGTATATCGATAACTGGTCACTCGCATTGGATGCACGTATTATACTCAAAACTGTCTGGATTGTGCTGACCCGCGCGGGCAGTTACTAACCATAGCAGTCTGTTGGACTATACGGGCCGAAGCGAAAATTCGGATGTTTGAGAATATGGGCCAAACAGCCGGATTTGCAGCCGGCTCATGGATAGTCCGACAAGCTGCATAAGGAGAATTTGTTGTGTTAAACAGCATGACCGGCTACGGCAAGGGCGAGGCCCGGCAGGACGATGTCACTGTCACTGTTGAAATCAGGACGGTGAACCATCGCCATGCCGATATTTCGGTGAAATTGCCGCGCACCTTTTTAACCCTTGAAAATGGTGTGCGCAAGCAGATCGGCCAGGCTTTAAGCCGCGGCAAGATCGATGTGTATGTCAATTATGAACTCTCTTCTGCGGCCAGGGCAGTGCCGACCCTTGATCGTGCCCTGGCTGCTGCCTATCATCAGCTGTTTGCAGGTATGGCAGACGAGTTCAATCTGCAGGATCAAGTCACCATCGCGCACATCATCAATCAGAGAGATGTCGTTCAGATCAAGGAGTCGGAGATTGATGAGGAGACGCTGGGTACTTGTCTGAGCCGCGCAACGGAAATTGCTCTTGAGCAGCTGCTTACGATGCGTCTTGCCGAAGGCGAGGAAACCCGCAAGGATATTGATGAGCGACTGAATGCTGCGGAAGCCATGCTTGCCGGGATTCAAGAGCGTGCCCCCCAGGTTCCGCTTGAATGGCAGGGGAAGCTGAGCGAGCGGCTTGCAAAATTGCAGCAGGGCATTGAATTCGATCCGCAACGGGTCGCACAGGAGATCGCTATCTTTACGGACCGTTGCGATATCAGCGAAGAACTCGCCCGTTTCAGGAGCCATCTGGTCCAGTTCCGCGCCCTGTTCAACGACGCGGAACCGGTCGGTCGCAAGATGGACTTTCTGGTCCAGGAGCTGAATCGTGAAGTCAACACCATGGGCTCGAAATCCAATGATGCCGGGTTGACCATGTCGGTGGTGGCCCTGAAGTCGGAGCTGGAAAAGATTCGTGAGCAGGTTCAGAATATTGAGTAAGGCGGAGGCTGGAGGCTGGAGGCTGGCTTTTATTGAAAAATGCTATGACTTCGGTGGTTTTTGT
>JBPPMB010000222.1:0-6092 GCA_051305855.1 Desulfuromonadales bacterium | reverse complement strand
AGACAGGCATCAGGCCGACACGACCAAGGCCCGGTGTTAACTGCAGACGCAGCCAGGGCAGCAGGTGGTCCATGGGCTCCCTCCATGAGGATATGACATCAATTCAATACAATAAAAACCCTGGACGGGCTGGCAGTCCAGCCCATCCAGAGGGTGTGCAGGCAGATTCCCGGACGAACGTTATTTGATCTTGGTCCGTACCTTGTCTCCACGATAGAGCGGCAGGTTGGTGGTGCGGATGATCAAGGCCTCGGCGAAGCCCTTACGGACATCGAGGACAATAGCGTCACCCAGGTCGATGTCGGGCAGGATCAGTACCTTGTTCTTGTCGACTTGCTCGGTCGCTTCACGCTGGCGGTAGAGATCGAGTTCATGGCCCACCTGCAGGCCGCTTTCCTCTCCGATGTCGATGAGGATCACTTCCCATTGGCCCATGGCCAGTTTGCCGACGTCATCGGAGATAAGGTAACCTTCAATAATCTTGTCAGCGAAAATGCGGGGAATCCGGTCAGGGATCGGGCGGTATGGGCGAAGCTTGGAGCCGCGCATGATTTCGCGCACGGATTGAGTGATGGTTGCCACTGCGACGGTAGGCGTTACTTCTGTGACTTCCACGGTGCCAAGCCTGATCGTCTGAAAACCGATCGATTGATCGGCAAGCTGGTGGCCGAACTTCTTTTCACGTGCCGGGTGGATGACTCTCTCTCCTACAGTGATAAGCTCGAACACATCACCTGGTTTTGTGGCTGCGAGATCATTCATTTCGAGGAAGACGGTGTCGCCTTCAACGACCATCACGCGGTTGTCCACGGTATCAACAAGGGTTCCCAGCGACTCCACCTCGGGGTTGCTGATAAAACTCTTGGCACCTCCATAGGTGGGAATCAGCAAAATCTCATCGGGAGTCACGACTGCCGCGCCGACCTCGCCAGCACTTTCGCTGACGGAAATGATTTCGATGCGACCGTCATAGATGCGCAACTTTTGCCCTGGATAAATCAAGTGGGGATTGCCGATGGCAGGATTGTTGGACCAAAGGTTGGGCCAGTAGTAAGGGTCCTTGATAAAACGCTGGGAGATGTCCCACAGGGTATCGCCTTGCTTGACGGTGTAAATGATCGCCTCTTCTTTTGCGCAGGCGATGCCTGGCCAGATCATGAGCAATAAACAAGCTGTCAGAATAGTGCGTTTGAGATTCATGTCTCCCCCTTAGTGGCAACCAGTTAGGGTATCGCCAGTTTCTGGGCCTTTTGAGTTGCAGTGCTTTTAGGATAGCGCTGATTAAGGATGTCAATTGTCTGACGGGCCTTGTCTGTTGCCCCTAACTGCAAATGTGCAATGGCTATTTTTAACAGTGCATCAGGGCTTTTGGGCGCGTTTGAGTAGTTCTTGAGGACACGCTCAAATTCCTGAATCGCCAAAGGATACTGTTGCTGGTTGAAGTAGCAGTCTGCTAGCCAGAATTGCGCGTTGCTGGAGTAGCTGTTGTTGGGAAAACGCTGCATGAAGGTCTCGAAACCTTGGATAGCTATCTGGTAGCGTCCCGAAGCGTAATCGCCAAAGGCCTGCAGGTAAACTTCAGTAGCTGAGCCCTCTCCCTGTGCCGGCGATGCTGACAGCCCTTGCGTTTGCGACGCCGGGGCTGACAGAGCCCCGGCCTGAGTCGGGTGCAGTGCCTGGCGAAGCTGGCCAATCTCCTCGGCCTGACGTTGCAGGCGAGCTTCCAATTCTGCGACCTGGCGGGAGAGCCTCAGGGCATTTTGCTCCTGACTGTTGAAAGATGAGCGCAGTTGCTGCATTTCAAGCGTCAGATTATTCGAAGGAGCTGCTGTAGGCGTAGGTACGCACGCGGCCATTAGTCCGATAACCGTAGCAACTGTCAGCATTCTGCAAATAAGGGTTATCATGTCACGTATTTATTGTTGTTGGATTTTAAATACCCTAGAAATTATAGGCTTTTTCAAGCCTTGTCAAGCACCTTGGCCGTCGCCATGCTAATCTTGCTTTGCACGAAATATGCCTTGCTGTGATAGAGTGAACACCCTGTTCAGACTCTGGAGGTTCCCTTGATGGTTCCTGAACTCCTGGCCCCGGCCGGGAACCTTGAAAAGCTCGAGACCGCCCTGCGTTATGGCGCCGACGCCGTCTATTGTGGCGTCGAACAGTTCAGCTTGCGTGCGCTGGCCGGAAACCTGACTGTGCAAGACCTGTCTCGTGCCTGTGAAGTGACGCATTCTCTGGGAAAACGCCTTTACCTGACGTTAAACGCCTTCCTGCGCCCGGGAGAGGAAGCGGCCGCCCGGCAACTTCTGGAGTCGTTGCTGCCGGTTCCGGTGGATGCCTACATTCTTGCCGACCCCGGTATGCTCCACCTGGTGCGCCGGATTGATCCAGACAGAGAACTGCATCTTTCTACCCAGGCCAACACCACCAGCGGGCTTGCGGCGCATTTTTGGCAGGACCAGGGCGTCAAACGACTGAATCTGGCCAGGGAACTGAGCCTGCAGGAGATTGCTGCGGTTCGCGCGACTGTAGAGCTGGAGCTGGAAGTGTTCGTCCATGGTGCCATGTGTATGGCCTACTCAGGGCGTTGCCTGCTGTCGGCGGGCCTTTCGGGACGCAGCGCCAACCGCGGAACCTGCAGTCATCCCTGTCGCTGGAAATATTCATTGCAGGAGGAGTCCCGGCCTGGGGAGTATTTCCCTATTGAGGAGGATGAACGGGGAAGCTATATCTTCAACAGTCGAGATCTCTGTCTGATCAATCATCTCCCGGAGCTGATTAACGCCGGAGTTGACAGCCTGAAGATCGAGGGACGCATGAAGAGCCTTTATTATGTCGCCGCCGTGACCAGAATTTACCGGGCGGCACTTGATGCCTGGCATAAGGATTCGGCCAATTACCGTGTCGACCCGCAATGGCACAGAGAACTTGAAGCGGTCAGCCACCGTCCATACGGCACCGGGTTTCTCTTTGAGCAGGACCATGCCTTTGTCACTGCCGATAGCAGTGCCTACCTTCGGGCCTGTGATTTTGTAGGTATTGTCCAGGGGCAAGCCCTGCAGGGGCGCTGGCTGGTCGAAGGGCGTAATCGCTTTAAATGCGGCGAAGGCCTGGAGATTATCGGTCCTGCCATGCGCCAGGAGGAATTCGTCTTTACCGAAGCTTTTAATGAGCAGGGCGAGCCTGTCTCAACGGTTCAGCCGAATGCGGTTGTGCGCATGGCTCTGCCGAGCTGGGCACAGCCCGGTGACATGCTGCGCCGCTGGCGATGAATGCACATGAATTCAAGCCTGCCATACCTGCCTGGTGCGGACATCGCAACACGTGAGCTGGCGACCATAAACGCAACCGGTATCCAGGCCCAGCCTTGTTTCTGCAAGTAAAGGCTCCTCAAGCGGGGTGTGGCCATAGACCACGGTCTTGCCCCAGTCATAGCCCGAATTGATGAAATCCCGGCGTATCCAGAGCAGGTCGCTGACGTCCTGTCCTGCCAGGGAGATGCCGGGACGCAGGCCGGCATGGACGAAAATGCAGCCTTCCGTTTCATAATAATTGAGAAGTGTCTCAAGAAAAATACGGTGAGAAGACGGGATCGGCCACTGCCCGCTGTTCTGGTAGCTCTCCAGGGTCTTCAGTCCGCCGTTCATGAGAAAAGCTGTCGGGTCATGACCATCGAGATATTCGATGAACATCTGTTCGTGATTGCCGCGCAGAAAAAATGTTGATGGAAATGTCCTGTTAAATGTAATCAGGTAATCGATTACCCCGGCACTGTTTGGGCCGCGATCGACGTAGTCGCCAAGGAAGACAACCTGGTCTCCAGAGACAGGCGCGACCTTGGCCATCAGCGCGCTGAGCTGACCCAGGCAGCCGTGGATGTCACCAACCGCAAGCAGGCGTCCCTCTGTTCCTTCCTGAGAACTTTGCATCATGTTTTCATTCTAGCCGATTTTGTCTCTCTGTGAAGAGCGGAAAGGCTTGTATGCTCCTTATAAACCACGGCATACTGAAGCGATTTTTTAATTGCATATCGTTTTTTATTGCGAGTGCATCAAAGAAATGCGTATCAAACATATCGCCAATCCGGTCAGTGGCGGCGATGCCCGTCTGCGTATTCAGATAGCTCTGGTTGCATTACGACAGCAGGGTATTGACGTTGATCTCTCTCTGACAGACGCTCGCGTTAATGCCTGGGGAGGCTTGCCGGTTTGGTTTGAGGCCGTGCCGCGTGCGGTCACCATGATTTTGCCGCCTCTGTCTCAGGCAGTGGCCAAAGGAGTTTAACCTATGTCGAAAATCATCTCCAGCGAGACAGTCTTTGCCGGACGTGTCCTGGATGTTGCTGTGGAAAAGCATGAGATGCCCGATGGCAGGTCAGCAAGTTTTGAAATTATCCGTCATCCGGGCGGCGCTGCAGTCCTGCCGGTGCTGCCCGACGGCCGGGTTTTGCTGATTCGTCAATTTCGTCCGGCTGTCGGCGAGATGATCTTTGAAATCCCGGCCGGGCGTCTTGAACCCGGTGAATCAGCAGATGACTGTGCCGGCCGCGAGCTGATAGAAGAAGTCGGTTACTCAGCAGCGCAGATTTTGCCGCTCGGAGGCCTCTGGAGTACGATCGGTTTCTGTGATGAGTACATCCATCTTTTCCTGGCACGCAACCTGACCCTTGTGGAGCAGAATCTGGAGCCTGACGAGATCATTGAGCTCTGTCCCATGACTCTTGCCGATGCGCTGGGAAAAGTACAGAACGGCGAGATCCTTGATGGCAAAACCCAGCTGGCCTTATTACGGTTTCAGATGGCCTGTATGGAGAATGATAAGTGACAAGCCTGCCGGAACATTACGCTTCACCGATGCATCTGCCCTTTAACCGGGCTTGCCTGGCCGAACAGTTTGTCCTGAAGAGTCCCAGTGGCGACCCCGGAGGCCCGGGGTTCGGAGTGCTGCTGCGTGGCAGCAAAATGCTGGTGGCAAAACAACAGGGCCGCTTCGTGCTGCCCTTTGGTGAGTGGGGCAGGGAAACGGCCTCCTACCTTGGCCACTGGCAAGGGCAGCCTTGTCGCCTGATTGATCTTGGCGGCGCGGCAGATCCGCCCGGGAATCTTGAGATGTGCGGGCTTCTGGATGAAAATCCTCGGTTGCCGATCGAACTGCTCTCGCTCGGCGGGATGGGTCGCATGATCCTTCATTGGCAGGAGCGTAGCAGTTTCTGCGGTTATTGTGGACAACCGGCACAATGGATGGTTGGGGAGTGGGGGAGAAGCTGCGATTCCTGTCACCACCATGCGTATCCTGCCATTCACCCGTGTGCCATAGTCCTGATAACCCGTCCGGGTGAAGTGCTGCTGACGCGCAAGTCGATCTGGGCTGCCAATCGATACAGCCTGGTCGCCGGTTTTCAGGAATTCGGGGAATCGCTGGAAGAAACGGCCATCCGTGAAGTCGCTGAAGAAACCGGTATCAAGATCAGCAATGTTCGTTATTTTGGCAGCCAGTGCTGGCCTTTTCCGAGTCAGGTGATGGTCGGCTTCGTCGCGGATTATGTCGCTGGAGAAATTCAGGTCGATACGCAGGAATTGGAAGATGCCCGTTGGTTCCCCGTTGATGATCTGCCAGCCTTGCCGCCCAAGCGTAGCATCGCCCGCTGTATTCTCGATAAAACCCTGGGGCTGGCCTGATCAGCTGTTAAGAGGGGGTTGCATGTCACCAGAAATCTTCAGGAAACGTTACTTCCAGCTGCCGCGTGCCGAGATCGGCCATTTGCGGTTCATCCTGGAAAGCTATGATGGCCTGGCATTCGCACGCACCCTGGACAGGCTGAACGGGCTGGTTGAAATTGCCTATTCCACCAGCCGTTGCCACGACGCCGAAACCTTACTAGCAGCCCTTGCTGCGGAGGTTGGCTTGCGGGAAGTGGCGACACCAGAGCAGATCCCGTCAATCTAGGAGCCTGTCGGACTTGGGAAATCCAAGCGAAAATTCGGCTGAACGAGGGCAGATTTTGTCGATTTTGAAGGTTAATAGTCGTTCTATTGACCAAGAAAGCGGCGAAATATGACCCGTTCGGACGGATTTGCAGCGGATTTATT
>JBPPMB010000191.1:0-3015 GCA_051305855.1 Desulfuromonadales bacterium | reverse complement strand
GCGGTTAAATCGCAGCTGAGAATAGTTTTGGCGGCGTTGCCCGGCACCTTTTGCACGCCAGACCGCCCGGTCGCGTGGGTTCTCCGGGAGGAATCAGGCAGTGTGTCCGACGAAGACGCCAAAGCAATCGCTGCCACCTTCGTGATTGGCAGCGCGAGGGTCTTTGAACAGGATCCGCGGTTCGGACTGCTGGTCCTTTCTGAGATCGCCAGCCGCGCGCTTTCGCCTGCGGTCAATGATCCGGGGACCGCCATCGTCGTCACGGGAACAATGGTCCGCCTGTTCGTCATGTGGAACGAGTGTGGCAGGGCGGGTGACGTTTCCAGTGTGCGGTTCGACCGCGTTGCAGTGCCGGAATTGTCCGTGGCAGACATGTTCGACGACGCTTTTACCGGGATCTCCCGAGACGGGGCGGGCTCTGTCGAAGTCGTCGTGCGGCTGCTCAAGGCTCTCGAAACGCTGGCCGCGACCGGGGACGCTGCGATGCGCGACAACGCGCTGCGGCACGCCCGTCTCGCCCTGGTTCGCGCCGAGATTGCACTGAAGGTTCCCGACGATCTCAGAGTCGTACGAGAGGTCGCCAAGTTTGCCATGTGAAACCCTTTATGGCGAGGACAAGGTCAGAGAAGTCTTGAAGAACATGGTCCTGCCTGAGTCGTCTGTGGATGGCTTGTGACAACAAAATCTCTTATCGTGCGCAATAGGCCCACTCAACTCATTCGCCTTCGTCGGCAGGTTTTAGCGTATCCGTTTGAGCCTTGGTCCCATTCTTGAGAGAAAAGTAGAGCAACGTCCAACCCGCGGCGGATTTGAAGGGTTGCTCATTGGAATAAATCTGCAATTCCCCCTGCGGTGATACGCTGCCGAGCAGCAACCAGTCATTGCCGGGCTCACCAGGACGGCTTTTCTGCCGGTCGAGATCAAAATCCTTGCTGAGGCGGGTCGTCTGCACCGTCCAGCCGTCGCTCAGGCGTTGCTGCAGAGTGTAATAATCAGTTGGCGGTTCAAAGGCGAAATAGCCGCGCTGCTGCAAAGTCAGACGTTTTTGCTTCTGGCCTGACTCCTGGTCTTGGTGGGGGGCCAGCTGAAAGGTGCGGTGGTGGCCGAATTCACGGCCCTGCGCCTTGCAGACCAGGGCGTTGTAATAATGATTGTCGGTAGCGCACAGCAGATAGCTCAGATGTTCATCCTCCAGTTCATGCTCGGCATGTTCAGAGAGGATCTCGCCGTAATAGACCTTGATCCCATCCATACGGATCGGTTTCAGTCGCTGATAAGAGCCATCGGCCACCACCACATCCACCTCAAGCTTTTTCAGGGCCTGTGCCAGCGCCTGCGTCCAGGGGGAAGCGCCTACGATCAGCAGACCGTTTTCTTCTTCTGCCGCCAAAGACATTTTTCGCGCCAGTGGCCCCAGGGTGAGCCCATGCACCAGCACGGTCACAAAAATGATCAGAAAGACGATCGGCAGCAGCGCCTCGGCGTCCTGATAGCCGGCCGCAACCAGCGCCGGGCCGAAAATACCCGCCGTGGCCGCCGCCACGATACCGCGCGGCGCAATCCATGCCAGCAGGAGCTTGTCCTTGCCACGCATGGGTGCGCCCAGGGTTGCCAGGGCGATAGTCAACGGACGTACCAGCAGCAGGACAACCAGCACAAAGGCAGCCACCCGCCAGTTCAGCAACTCCAGCTGACTGACCTTGAGTTGTGACGGAATGACAATGAACAGCACCGCCAACAGCAGGATGGTGAGGTTTTCCTTGAAATGGCGCAGCGGCTCGCGCTCGACCAGCTTCATGTTGCCGATGACCAGGCCCATCACCGTGACTGTCAACAGACCGGCCTCATGCTGAACAAGGTTGCTGACCCAATAGGCCGCAAGGACGTGGACCATCAGTGCCGGAGGTTTCAGGTGGGCGGGTACCGATCCACGGCGATAGAGCCAGCCGGTAACCCAGCCCCCCAGGCCACCGAAAACAGCGGCGGCAAGGATCGCCATTCCCAGCCCTGAAAAGGCCTGTTGCCAGCCGCTACCGGCGTTTGTGAAATACTGAAACGTCAGGACCGCCAGCAAAACGCCTGTCGGGTCGTTGACAATCCCTTCCCATTTCAGCAGGGAGGCGGATTTCTTGTTCAGGCGCGCCTGGCGCAGCAGAGGCAGAATCACGGTCGGTCCGGTGACCACCAGAATAGCACCCAGGGTCCAGGATACCGGCCAGCTCAGGCCGGCGACATAATGCGCAGCCAGGGTCCCGAAAACCCAGGCCAGCGGCGGGGCAAGAATTGTCAGGCGACCGACACCATGACCGACGCGCCGGACTTCGCCAAGTTTCAGGTCCATGCCGCCTTCGAACAGAATTATGGCAACCCCCAGGCCGATGAGCTCCGTCAGTTCGGTTTGTGATAACCCCAACTCGATGATGCCGCTCACAGGGCCCAGCAACAGGCCCGAAGTGATCAGGACGACAATCGCCGGGAGATGAATCCGCCAGGCCAGCCATTGGCTGGCCAGTCCGGCGCTCAACATGATCAGCAAGAGGGTGGCAATGTGCATGGGTACTCCATCTTTAAATGGTCATCAGTATAGTAAAAAATGTGATTGAAGGTTCGCGCGATTATCTTCAACATATTATAGCCAGTGGCCCTGGATATTTCACAAGATATGTGAAGTGGTCCTCAAAACACTCAATCAGGTATTTTTGGGAATCAATCCACCTGTTGCACTTGCGAGTTGAATTTGCCGTTTGATGAATCGACAAAAACTCCTGGCATACGCAGTCAAAAGACCGCCCTACAAGGTGATGTAGGGCGGTCTTTTTTGGGACCATCGTCAGGGCTAGCTGGAACGGACTTCAGTGAGTTGCAGTTGTGTCGAGAATAACTAGTGTCCATCCGGAAACTCCGGATGGCACGACTG
The DNA here is from genome assembly GCA_051305855.1 of Desulfuromonadales bacterium. Taxonomy (GTDB): domain Bacteria; phylum Desulfobacterota; class Desulfuromonadia; order Desulfuromonadales; family BM103; genus M0040. The sequence goes on along the minus strand of JBPPMB010000191.1, from coordinate 98 downwards.
AAGTTTTCGATCTGGAAAAGGGCCGTTTCCGGACGAAAACTAACTACTCCTTGACACGGGTCACGTATTCGCCAGTGCGTGTATCGATCTGGATCAGG
>JBPPMB010000179.1:0-12637 GCA_051305855.1 Desulfuromonadales bacterium | reverse complement strand
ACGGTTACGGCGGGCCCGATGTTCTGCATATTAAAAGGCAGGCGCCAGGAACCGCTGACCTTGGCGATCTGCTCGGCGAGGAGTACTGACTCGAGAAAGCCGAAGCCGTTTCCGCCATACTCCTCGGGCAGCGCACAGCCGAAGAAGCCCAGCGCCGCCATCTTCTTGACCAGTTCGGGGCGGTACCTGTGATTCGCTTCGTCGTCCTTAAGGTTGGGCAGGATTTCCTTGGTTGCGAAATCCCTGGCCATCTCCTGCATCATCCGTTGTTCGTCCGTCAATCCGAACTGCATATTAACCTCCTGAGCGAAACTATTGGGTGTTTGTCGTCTGCCGCATCTCGCATGTTGCAGATGCCTAAAGATTTTCAAGCCGCCGGCTGATTTCGACCAGCCGTGGTCCGATGTCTTTTTCGAGCTTTTCGGCACTGAGCTGCCAGGATGGACCCCCGCAGTTGATGGCCAGTACAGATCGGTCCGCCTGGACCAGGGGAACGGCGATGGAATTCACATTTTCGCGCCAGTCACCAAGGGAGAAACAGAAACCCTTTTCCTGGTAATCGATGAGCCCCCGATCGATCCCGGCCTTGATCTTCAACCACTCCCCTTTCGGAGTAGCCTGCCGGATCTGGGCAATCAGGTCTGTCCGCTCTTCATCAGGCAGGCCACATAGCAGGGCCCGGCCCATGGCGGTGTTGGCGATGCGGGTGCGTGCTCCTACATCGATGCGCAAAGTAATCATGTTGGCGCGGGCAACACAGTTTTCCAGGTAGACCATGTGCAGCCCGTCGCGGGCCGCCAGGGATACTGATGCTTCCGTGTTGTCGGCCAGTTCCTGCATCAGCGGCCGAGCGGATTTGAGGATGTCCAGGTTGCCGAGCAGGGAATAACCGAGGGACAGGACCGCCGTTCCCAGGCTGTACTGGCTGAAGCGCCTGGAGTGGTTCAAGTAACCGAGGACCGTCAGGGTGTGGGTCAGCCTGGAGACAGTTGCCTTGGGCAGGCCGGTACGCTCGGCGATTTCCTGGTTGCCGAGAAAACGGTCTCCCTGACGGAAACAGCGCAGCACGCTCAGTCCCCGCGCCAGGGCAGTGACAACCTGGCGTCCTTTTTCTTCATCGTCTGGTTTGTTTTCGTTGCTCATGCAGGTCATCCTGGTGACGATCAGGTATGAAAAGTCAGCCGTATCTTTGCATGAAAAAAACCACCGGTCAACAATTATTGGAATTCAATTCCACATAGCGGAATTTATTGGCGTTGAAGAAGGCATGCAAACGGCTGGCCAGGTCAGCCGGTTCGCAAGTCAGGGCGGGTTGCTTCGGCAGGCAGGGCCGTGACTGGTTGGATAGCGGAGCTGTTGACGGCTAGCCAGAAGCGCTGCGGTTATGTTTCGCATTGTGTGCAAAATCGCAAAGAGGGATTTTTAGAAAAGTGGTCATGGTACAGATTGTAAGTTGCGAGAGGTTGGTGCGGGCGTTATGCGTGGAAACCCATGAGGCGTGGCTGGAGGCCAGTCGCTACCTCAACACGAGTCTGCTGGCGGAACAAAAGAAGGAACGCTTGAAAGCAAGACTGCTAGAAGCCCATCTCTTTATCGGTCGGTCTAACCACCTGGACGCCCGCCGGCATAATAAAATTAAAGCTCGTCTCCGGGACGCCGGGGTTAACTTGCAGCTTACTGAATTCGATGACAGTGCTGTTGCCGTTGGGGTCGTGAACCGCGCTTGAAATTATAGGGTACCAGGGCTCTTTTTTGCCGCCCTCGTGGCTGCGCTTCTGGTAGGCTTCAACAGCATGGCTGTCAACCACGATAACAAGTCGGTTGATTAGCGATGAGGCCTTTCGCGGCGTAAGTTCGAGGATGTAATTGCCGGATATGTCGTTGTTCGGCGTGCCCCAGCTGATCTGAAAATCCCGCGAGAGGTTGCCGAGCCCGGTGAGGAAGGTCATCGGATCGTTCTGAGGATCCTGGTTGACCACCGCGAGATCAGACTGGATAACCTGATTGTTCTCCGGCAGATAGACCCACAACGTCTTACCGTCGGAAACAATCTCCTGAGTAGTGGGCTGGGCGTACTGCCAACGGAATTTGACATCCGGGACCCTCTTTTCCCTCTGGTAGTCAAAAGCCACTTCAATGCGGCCGTTTGCACGTTGCAGGCGATCGAGCGAGGCGATCTTTGATTCCTGGGAAAAGTCCGCGGAATAATTGTTGATTCTTAATGCTTTGTCGGTTTCCGTTTGAAACGGGATCTCCAGAGTGCTGATGACTTCGCTGAGAGACACGGCCCAGACGGGAGCCGCTGCAAACGCCAGGGAAATGCCAAGGAACAGTGCAGAGAAAAAGCTCGGGTTTTTCATCGAAGGCACCTGAATAACCGGCCAGCAAGCCGATTTTGAATGGAAATTAAAGTGATACCTGGCCATCTTCATGGGGTAAGCAGACTACCATAGTGCCCGTGGAAAGATCAAACTCTACCGAGCGGCCGCGGTTGCCGCCGACTTCTTCGGCGAGCAGAGGGATGCCCAACTCGGCGAGGGTCTCTCGCGCACTTTTGGCGTTGCGCGCACCGACGCTGTTGATCAACGTCTGATATGTGGTTTCGAACATGTTGGCGCCACCGGTTATCTTGGCAACCAGCCGCTCGCGGATTGCTCCGGCCCGCACCAGTTCATCGACCATCTGAGTGATTCCGGCATCGACATATTTGCTTTTCGTGCTGAGCTGGTTCTGCTTCGGGAGGCAGGGTAATAGCATATGCCCCAGTGCGCCTATTCTGGCTTCCGGATCATAGAGGCTGACGGCGAGACAGGAACCGAGGCCGCAGGCCTTGAGGATTGCTGGTGCTCGACCAATACGGGTCTGGGCGATACTGATTCGATCAACCATGAGACTCTCCAGTGGCATTAATAAAAATGTCGAGAGTTGCCGGATCGAGAAGCAGAAAGAAATGTCCTCTGATGGCATGCCCCTGGTCTGAGGCACCGGTAAAGTCCGTTTCCACCATGAGGGCGAAATCACTGGACTGGCTCAACTCGATTAATACGTAATCGACCAAGGCCCCAGCCATGTCGTAGGCAAACAGCGGCACCGAGGGGATCAGGGTTTTATTAATCCGCTTGCCGAGGGCGCTGAGATAGGCCGAGGCGAGGATATTGCCGACCTCTTTCAGGGCAGAGACGGCCAGCTCGTTCATGATCAGGGTTTTTCCCTGTTGGATGAGCAGGCTGCAGAGCAGACGATAGGCGCTTTCCTTGGAGAAGAGCAGCATGATGCTGCCGCGGGCGTCGCCGAGAATCTGCAGGGTGATGCCGACCATCAGTTTTTCGGCTCCGCCCAGATGCTCCGGTACCTCACTGATTTCTGTGATTGTGACATGCGGGACCCGCAGGTGTACTGTCTGACCGATCATTTGTGAAAGGGCGGTCGCAGCATGACCCATGCCGATATTGCTGATCTCCTTCAAAACGTCCAGCTGGGAATTGTTCAGATCACGAAAGGGCATCACATTCTCCCGGGTCGATCGTTTGTGAAAATTTATGGTCTTCCAGCAAGGACTGTGGGTCAATGATGAAAACGACTTGACCGTTACCTTCCACGGTTGCACCACTCAGGCCGGTCAAGAGATTCATGGGGTAGCCGATACTTTTAACAAAAGCCTCGCGCTGTCCGAGGAAATGGTCAACCAGCAGCCCGACACGACGGCCCTGGACTTCAGTCAGAACGACCCCGGTGGTTTTTCCCGCAGCGACTTCCGGCAAGCCGAGAGCCGTGGCAAGAGAGAAGAGACTGATAAGGTCTTCATTGAGACGGAACACCCGATTCTGTCCGGAACTCAGAATTTCGCTGGTTGATAAATCCATTGTACGCTGAACGCGGGTGATAGGAATGGCCAGCGGGTATCCAGCACAACTGACCAGCAATATTTTGATGATGGCAATGGAAAGTGGCAGACGCATCTGGAAACGGGTCCCCTGGCCGGATGCGGAGATGATCTCCAGGGTCCCGCCGAGATTACTGACCGCAGCTTTTACGACATCCATGCCTACACCGCGACCGGAAGTTTCTGTGACCACACCCGCAGTTGAAAACCCTGGCTGACAAACCAGCATCAGTGCGTCACGGTCGCTTAAACCGGCAGCCTGAAGAGGAGTCATCAGGCCGCGCTCCACGGCTTTCCGGCGCAAATAATCAGGGTCCATCCCCTTGCCGTTGTCAGAAACCTCGATCAGGACGAGATCTTTTTCACGCTGGGCCGAGACAGTAACGACCCCTTCTCTTTCAATGCCGTGATCTACTGCATTGCGAACGAGATGTACCAGTGGGTCAGTAAGTTCCTCCAGGATGGCACGATCAATGCCGACGCCGGCACCGGTCAGATGCAGGGTGACTTTTTTGTCGGTTTTGCGGCTCAGGTCACGTACGATGCGTGGCAGGCGTCCGGTTATATTCTCCAACGGCATCAGGCGCGCCTGAAGAACATGGTGATGCAGCTCATCAATTAAATGACTGGTTTGGCTGAGCGCCTGAGTCAGTTCGTCCCAGTCGCGATGGCTGGCTGCGGTATTAAGCATATAGCGGTTTGTGATCAATTCTCCGGCCAGGCTGACAAACTGGTCGAGCAGATCAGTGCGCACGCGAATCGTGCGAGAGCGCTCTTCGCGGCCGACTTCCTTCTTGCGGCGGTCATCGATAAACTGGACCTTAACAACTCCGCTGATCCGCAGTATGGCCTCTTCAATATGGACTTTGCTTAACGAGGTGCGCAGCCAGGCCTTGATTTGCGGACATGGTGCACCACTGTGCAGGGCAGACATCTCCGGCTTGCTCGACATCAGCATGCCGGATTTCTCCAGCTCACGCAGAATCAGAATGCCGCGAGCTGCTGCGGCCGGGGTGTCTTCGGCCAGGTCAACCAGAACCTGGAAAGCATCGGTCTCTTCTGCCTCAGTCTTTTTTTTGAGGCCTTCTGCATCGGCTACGACGACAGTGGCAGCGTCCGTTTGAGACCCCGAATCTCCTGTGGCCAGGCTCGCTCCGGGATCTTCCTCCGGGGTGTCCTCCGCTGCGTCAGCGACCAGGGAGGGCTGTATATGAGGTGCCTGAGCCATGAAAGCGTCAACGGCTCTTTCCGGCTGGTTGGACTGCAGGTCGTCAAGGAGGCCGTCCAAGAGGTCGATACCGGCCAGGAGGTAGTCGACAGTCGGGGAAGGTACTTCGCCTGTAACGCGAAAACCGTCAAGCAGGGATTCCAGATGATGAGATAGCTGTGCCGTTTGATTGAAGCCCATGGTTGCCGCCATGCCTTTAATCGAGTGTGCTTCACGGAACAGGGCGTCGATTGTCTCACGGTTGCCTGGTTCCTGCTCCAGGGTGACGACCAGTTGGTTGAGGTTATTAATGTGTTCCCGGGTTTCGCTTAAGAAAAGCCCCCGGTACTGGGACATGTCCATAAAGGGTTTCCGAGTGCTTAACTTTTATCCTGTGACGCGCCTGATAATATCAAGCACAATGTCTTCCTTAAACGGCTTTACGATAAAATCTATTGCACCTGATTCCACAGCTTCACGGACCAGGGAATCCTGGCCAAGGGCGCTGACCATCACCACGCGGGCGTCCGGGTCGTAGGCCATGATCTCCTGCAGTGCTTCGATGCCGCTCTTTTTCGGCATGACAATATCCATGGTCACCAGGTCCGGCCTGATCGCCTGGTAGAGTCCAAGAACCACGTCACCATTCTCCGCTTCGGCGACCACCTCGTAGCCCGCACGGACGAGTATGTCCTTGAGCATATTGCGCATAAAAAGCGCATCGTCGACCACCATCACCCGCAAGGCCATAATTGTCTCCTTTTCATTATCATTCTCTTTAACTGGCTTGATTGCCCAGCTGCTTAATTACTTCCTGCGTGTCGAGCATATTAACCATATGCTCGTCCAGAGTGGCTAGGCCGCGAATAGCGCTGGACCCGGCTTTGGTCGGCGGCGGCTGCAACAAGGAAAGATCGAGGTTGACGATTTTTTGGATGCTGCTGACTATTAAAACCAGGGACTTGAATTGCGGAGCCAGAACCACCCTCCTGTGATCGCGCTTTTGTCCGGACACGCCGAGCAGGGCCGGCAGGTCGATTACGGCCAGGACCTGACCGTGAAAGTTGACGGCCCCAACAAGAACGCCCTCGGCCCGCGGGACATAGTGCAGAGGAGGGTCTTCGATGATCTCCTGAACAGCCTCGATTTCCAGGCCGTACACTTCTTCTCCAAGAGTGAAAATCAGGGCCAGTGTCATGACTCAATCTTGCTCTTTCGTACCCAGTTTGAATTGCTTGACGATCTGAAGCATCGATTCGGACATGGCGGAAAGGTTTTTGGCGGACTGCGCCAGTTCTTCCATGGAGGCGGATTGTTCCTGGGTGGCTGCTGAGACCTGTTCGGTTGCTGCTGCGTTGTCAGAAACCACCCTGTCGATTTCATCAATCGCCCGGGAGATCTGGTCGGCACTGGAGATCTGCTGCTCTGCCAGTTCGGCGATGCTGTTGGCCTTGGAGCGGGTTTCCTCGGCATTTTCGGTGATCAGTGCAAAAGCCTGGTTGGTCCGGTCGACGGCCTTGCGGCCACTTTCCATTTCCTCGATCACCTGGCCCATTGAGGACTGAACATGCCGGCCTTCGTCGCGGATAGACTCCACCAATGTGGTGATTTCGTCAGCAGAGATGGTGGTCGAATCTGCCAACTTGCGGATTTCCTCGGCGACAACTGCAAAGCCGCGACCGTATTCTCCGGCCCGGGCTGCTTCAATTGTGGCATTGAGGGCAAGCAGATTGGTTTTTTGGGCAACACTGTTGATAACGTCAACGAACTTGCTGATTCTCTGCAGCTGTCCGATAAAGTTCAAGATCTGTTGGCTGCTGCTCTCCGCTTCGGCCAGTACCTGGCGGATACTGCCGAGGCTGGTGCCGGCCAGTTCGCTGCCACTCTTGGCAGTCTCAGCGGTCTCGTGAGCCGATTCAGCAACCCTGCTTGCCGCAGCGGCGACCAGGTTGATCGACGTGGCCATTTCCTTGAAGAGCCGGTTTGATTCCTCCACCATCTCTGCCTGGGTTTCAGCTCCCTTGCTGATCTGGTCAACGGTGCGGGCAACGTCCAGGGACGAAGCGGAGACCTCCTGCGACGTGTTGGAGAGGTTCTGTGCCGAATCGGCAACCGTGAAGGAGATGCCTCGAATATCTCCGACCAGAGCACGGAGGCTCTTCTGAATATGGTTCATGGCTTTTGCCAGATCGCTCGTCTCATCCGGGAAACTGCTTTCTTTCAGCTGGATGTCTTCGGACAGGTCCCCTCGGCTGATCCGGTCGCCGGCCGATGTCAGGCTGCGAATATTTGCGGTAAACACACGGGAAAAAACCGCTCCGACGATCAGGCCGACCACCAGGGCGCAGGCGACGCTGAAAAACAGCTGGAATTCCGAAGCGATTTGCAGGTAAGGAACCACCAAATTGACGATGACTCCCGAAACCACCACAGCGAGGAAGCCGAGAATAAATTTGTAACTGATTTCGACGCGCATGATTCCTCTCCTTGCAGGACAGACCATTCGAGATTTGTTGCAGCCATAAATAAGCTCAGGAGGTCTTCTTGACCGGCCCCCTAATCAACAGGTGCGCAGGCAGGTTCGGCCGTGCGACTGTAAACCCTCTCTACAGGAAACTCCGGATGATAATAGCAACGCATGTCGTCTGTTATGGTCTCAGAACGGCCCAAAACCAGAATCCCATGTTCCGGCAGGGCCGCCGCAAGGCGGGAAAGAATGCGCTCCTGCTCCTGTCGCGTAAAATAAATCATAACGTTGCGGCAAAGAATCAGGTCCGCCTCAGGGTACTCTCGGGCGGTCATGATATTGTGGCGCAGAAATTCAACTTTGTCACGTATGCGTTTAATGAGCCGATAGCGACCATTTTCAGCGTGAAAATATTTTTCGATGAGTGCAGGTGGAACTTCTTGCATGCGGGTGACTTCGAAATCTCCTGATCGGGCTCTCTCCAGAACGGCTTCGCTAATGTCGGTTGCCAGGATGCGAATGTCCAGACCGGTTTCAGCCAGAGCATCAGCCAGCAGGGCCAGGGAATATGGCTCCTCACCGGAAGCGCACCCGGCGCTCCAGAGAGTCAGTTCTTTACGTCCGACCGCGCGGACCCGCTGGCAAAGTTCCGGCAGAATCGTCTGTTCGAGAATCCGGAAGGTGTCCGGGTTGCGGAAGAAGTGAGAAACATGGACGGAAATTGTTGCCAGCAATGTGTCCAGCTCATTTTCGTTCCTCTCCAGCTGTCGCAGGTAGAATGCAATATCGGTGACTTTACATTGCCGAAGACGTTTGGCAATCCGTCGACGGATGCAGCGGTCCTTGTATCGGCCGAGATCGAACTTGCGCCGGTCACGCAGGAGCTCCTTGATCGCCGTGAATTCGAGATCAGAAAGATCCTCACCATTCCATGGCTGGGGGGGTGACTCAGTCATTCGGCCTCAACAGCACCTTCAAGATCGACAAAAATGGTCATATCCCTTGACAAGCAACGGTTTAACCTCCCCCGTCTTGTCCTGAAGCGACAGGGTGCCGCAACCCGCTTGGATAAAACCGATTGAGGTAATCGACAGCTCCAGTTTAGCGCAAAGCGATGCAACCTCTGTGGCTTTCTCTGGAGCCACGGTAAAGAGAAGCTCGTAATCCTCGCCACCATAGAGGGCCAGCCCACGCAGGCCCGGTTCCGCATCGACTCGCCGCCGAAAATCTTCCGACAGGGGAAGTTTGCCCTCTTCAATCAGTCCGTCTACCTTTGAGGCCTGCAGGATATGATCCAAATCGCTCGCCAGACCGTCGGAGATATCGATCATGGCATTGGCGAGGCGCAGTTCGCCTAACAGGCGGCCGAGTTCAACCTGCGCTCTAGGCTTGTGGTGACGGGCCAACATGGCCGGTTCTGGCTCTATTCCGTTGCGGAGCAAGTGCAGGGCCATGGCGCTGTCACCCAGTGTTCCGGAGACCATGACCAGGTCGCCGGGCTGTGCGCCGTCACGACCGATAGCCTGGTGCGCCAGAGCGCTCCCCTCGACAGTTACCGAAATCATCCAGGGGCCGGGACTGCGGCAGGAGTCTCCACCGACGAGCGTTACATTGTGGCGTTCTGCTTCACTGAGGGCACCCTTGAGGAATGCGTCGATATCGTCGAGGGGGGTTTCGCCAGGGCAGGCCAGGCCAAGGTAGAGATAGTGAGGAGTTCCGCCCATGGCGGCAATATCGCTCAGGTTGACCGCAACGGCCTTGTGGCCGAGGGCTTCGCAATCGGTCCAGGCGTGGCGGAAGTGCACGTCTTCGATGAGCAGGTCGGTTGAGGTCAGCAGGTGATGTCCGTCAGGCAGACTGAGTACGGCCGCATCATCGCCGATCCCACGATGAACCCCTGCACCATTCACGACCTGTCGGCGGATGCGATCAATCAGTTTGAATTCACCCAAATCCTGTAGCTTCAATGGTGCCTTCCGTGGTTCTGGTAATGGGTCATCTTTATTTGAGAGGTATTATCTGTCAAGTAAACTTCTTTATGACTCCCAAAAGAACGCGCTCATTTCCCATTGCTGCGGCCCATCTGCGAAGCGGCGTTCAATAAAAAGGCGGTGGCCATCTGTTTTGACCATCAAAAGCGTCGAGCAGCGGGTTCCATATTCCGGTGTAGTGATAAAAGCCGCCGAAAGCGCGCGCTCCCATTCGAGGGGGATTCCGGTATCCGGTAATGCCATGTCTTCTGCCCTGGTGGTGTCGGCAAGCAGGGCAAAGGCTGCATCCCTATCGAAACTTGACCCGTTCAGTAGTTGGTCGAGGCCTTCCTTGCCGCGCACCACTTTTGGCCAGGGGGTGTCGAGCCGGTGGTTGCTCAGGCCGTAAATGCCTGGTGGTAAAAGCCCGGGGGTGTTGTCGCGGTTTGAAGCGTACCAGAGGTCCCGTGCGTCTCCGAGCAGCAGGTTGAAGCCGGCGAAATCGCCCATTATCGCTTTGATGCTCGCGAGAAAGTCTGCAGGTGACAAATCTTTCTGCAGATAGTCGCGCACCAGCCAGCCGCGCGACCTGCTGTTGTTATGGCCTTTGTTTTTGGCTCCTTCCCGGATATTGGTAACCGTTGCCCAGCGATCATTACGGGCTCCGAACCAGGTCCCTCCCGAAACCAGGTCGCGCCCGGCAACCATTCCCGGCGCTTCCTCCCACTGTTTGGCTGCCATGGTTGGCCGTGCGTAAAACTCGTCACGGTTGGCCAGTACCAATAAAGGCATCTTCTCAGTCAGCTGGTGAGCGATCAGGATCAGGCACATTGGTGGCCTCCTGCGGATACGAGTCGTTTCGCAGCGAGTTTGGCAGAATTAGGTCTTTATGACAATCAGGATGGGGCAAAAGCAAAAAAAATATGGTCCTTCTCTGGGAAGAGCCACATTCAAATTCCGGTTAATGTCTCGCCTGAGAGTTAAGACTTGCGGGGTTTTCCCCTGTGCGAACGTGAAAGGACCCGCTTGTCTGAAGCGGCCGCCTCTTCAATGGGGAAAACTTTTCTGGAGGACTTTGATGGCGAAACTCCCGGCGCCTTGGGCTCGCAAGTGAGTTCTTCACTGCTGAGGCGAACCCAATGTTCCTGTTCGGGACGGAATATCGCATGTACTTTGATCGGGGTACGCGTAGCTCTCGGATCAAGCTCGTGGAAAAAGGGCAGGCTGAAAAAGTAGAGGCGGGTTGCCGCGCCGAAGCGCAGACGGCAGACGGGCCGGCCTGCAAAATCATCGGTCAAATATTCCGCTCTTTCGCTCTTCCTGAGTTTGTGGCTTTTATGTATGAGCACAGCGGAATGTCCGAAGCTTGCTTCATCAGGACTGTCGGAGCACATTGTCTCTCCCGAGCTATTGCAGAAAAGGGTCACGGTATCGCTGACTCCGGGTGTCCGGGCCAGGTATTCGCCGTAAAAGCCGTTGACGACGTCACCAAAGGCGGAGTGTTCAGGTTTGGGGTTGCACTCTATAATGGCCAGTAAATCAAGTTTCTGGCGAGTTTCAAAAAACAGCTGATTGGCCTTCTCGATGATAACATTGATGTTCGACTGGTAGAGATCGCGGTAAGCATAATCGATGCAGATCAAAGCCATGAAATTGAAACAGCTCGGTTGGCAGCGAAACAGGGGGAAGACCTTCCCCCGGTAGAGGTAATGATCGCTGTCGAGGTTCTCTTCGCCGACAAAGGGGTGGCTCTTGGCTTCGAAAAAGACCCGCAGGTGTCCGTTGTCTTCTTTCACAGCAATCATGCAGCAGTTGACCGGCAGTGTCTCGACGTCACCCGAGTTTAAATCCTCGAGTACCGAGTCGAGGACCTCCTGGTTGTCTGCAGCAAAGCGTTGCAGCAGGCCTCTGTAATCCCCCAGGTTGATGGGGCCCAGCCCGATGATGGTCACAGTGTTTGGGCGCATCTGGTCAAACAGGTCAAGGAGGTCCTGGAGGTGTTTGAAAGGAAGTGTGGACTCTGGGAAGAAAAGAAAATTGTTCTTCTTCAGGTTGCCGTGGCCGGCAATTGCCAGCTGCATGATCGATTCGACGGCCTGCCAGTTTCGCTCGGGATGAGCCAGTCGATAGACCTGATTGTGCCGCTCAAGAGAATTGGGAATCTGGCATATGAGTGCATGCAGATGCTGCCTGAGTGGAAATTGGATCAGCAGTTTCTTCTCAACAATCTGAAACATGGTCAAGCTCCAAAATGAGTGTGACGCCAGTGCTGTGATAAGAGGAACTTGATTTGCCGACTGTTGTTTTATCTGCCTGAGCAAGTCTCTGAATCACTATAGTACATTATAGCACGAGCTGTGCGGCCGGGCCGTGCACAGTGACCAGCATCGCGCCTTTGGTCGTGAGCAGAGCGCCGCATTCCGAACACTCGAGCAGGTCTGCGCTGTACCCGTCAGCGTGCAGGTTGATTTCCAGGTGGTCCGGGTGGTTACAGTAAGGACAGTTCATTGAAGCCTCCTTGGAAAGGATTAAGTTGCTCTCTACTATACGCACTATATAACCCATGTAAAGTATTTTTTACTATTTTTAGTATAACGTTGTTGTATGATTCTTCGTGGCATTCAACGCTTTACGCGACGCTCCTCTGTGTCGCTCTTATTGATTCAGACGCATAATCATATGAATGTCTATGAATCACGTGAAAATGCATTCGCACTAAATACCCCTTCTCGAGGTAAACTGATGCAATCTGATCAGAATAATATTTGTATATTTGACAGTTTCGTGAGCACAAAGTATGATAAATACACTGTTCTATCCATGTGGGTGTTATTTTTTATGCAGCAGAAAACTTTAACAAATTTAGGAGGACAACAAATGAAGCTAAACAGACTGACGGCATTAGTAGCAATCCTTTCATTCCTGGCAGTGGGCGTTGCGTTCGCCGGCAAAGACCTTGACGCGGTAAAGAAAAAAGGTTTTGTTCAGGCAGGCGTCAACGGAGGCGTATTCGGCTTTGGTATGCCCGATGAGAAAGGCGTCTGGAAAGGTTTGGATGTCGATACCGCTCGCGCAGTAGCCGCGGCAGTCTTTGGCGACGCCAGCAAGGT
>JBPPMB010000178.1:0-5349 GCA_051305855.1 Desulfuromonadales bacterium | reverse complement strand
TTTGCGGGAGCGGCAGCTCTAAAACAGCAGCTGACCCTGCCAGAAGTTGCACAGACGTTGATTCTCAGCCGCATCGGGGGACGGACCCCGGTTCCGGTAAATGAGCAGCTGTGCAAGCTTGCTGCTGTGGGCGGTACCCTTTGCCTGTACCTCTCGGTTGATAAGATAGAGCAGGTTGTCTGCGAACTGTTGACCGGGGTTTTTACAGAGACAACCCCTGCCGCAGTCATCTACCGTGCGAGCTGGCCCGACGAAAAAATTGTTGAGGGTACCTTAGCTGATATTGCGGGCAAAGTGACGGCCGCCGGTATCAACCGGCAGGCCCTGATTCTGGTCGGAGAAGTCCTGGCGGCCCGGGCGCTGGGCGTGCCAAAGCAATCAAAACTCTATGACCCTGGATTCAGCCATGGATTTCGCGAGGGGCAGCCGTCTTGAGAAGCTCTCGTGCTAAAATCAGGCTACATCGGCCTGCTTGCGGCTGGTCATGAACACAGCCATTGTCGCCATCACGCCCCGTGGTGCTGAGCTTGCCCGCAAACTGGCGGCAGCGCTTCCTGATTCGACCTGTTTTTTGCCCGAACGCTTTCGTCATCCTGGCAACGTCAGTTATTTCACCCCTCCTCTCAAAGACTTCCTGCGGGAAACATTCCAGACGTACGATGGCTTAGTCTGCATCATGGCCACCGGGATCGTCGTCCGCCTGCTTGCGCCATTTTTGCAAGGCAAGGCTGTGGATCCGGCGGTTGTGGTTGTTGACGAAGCCGGCCGCTTCGCCATCAGTCTGCTCTCCGGACACCTTGGTGGTGCCAATCGTCTGGCTGAGCAGGTCGCCAAAGCGGTTGGCGGACAGGCTGTGATCACAACCGCGACCGATGTCAATAACCTGCCGGCCTGGGACACTGCAGCTGGTGAAGCAGGCCTGGTGATCGAACCCTTGGAGCAGATCAAGCTGTTTAACCGTCTGCTGCTCGAGGGTCAGGCGATTGTCCTGGTTGATCCCAGGCAGCGGCTTGCCGGTATTTATCGCAATGTGCCTGGTGTCCTCTGCTGCAGCACCTTTATGGATGCGGAGACTTCAGGGATTGCTGAACGGATTTATGTCACGCATCGTCTGATTCCGGTCGATGATGCAAGCGGTGAACTCCTGCTGCTGCGGCCCCGTGACCTGGTGCTCGGCCTCGGCTGCAACCGTGGCACGCCTGCCTCAGAAATTGATGACGCGGTCATGCGGGTGCTCGAGAAGGCCGCGCTCTCCAGTTCGAGTGTGCGCAGTATCGCGACCATTGTGGACAAGCAGGATGAGGCCGGTCTCAACCAGTACGCAAGAGCTAAAGGGCTGGTCGTGGACTACTTTTCTGCGGAAGAATTGAATGCCATGGAGGTCCCCAGCGCACCATCACTGCATGCGCTCAAGGCGGTTGGCGCCAGGGGTGTCTGCGAACCGGCGGCTTTGCGTGCAGCACAGTCGGATCATCTGCTGGTGCGCAAGCAGAAGTGCGGCAATGTAACGGTGGCGGTGGCAGAAATCTCTGGAGAAAATGCGGCCCTGTCAGTTTAAATGGCCTTTCTTTTCGGCCACTATCTGTTGTGTCTCTGAGCCTGTTTAGAGACGCCTCTGAAGTTGATAGGTGCATTAAATGAGTGGTGTTGAACTTGTGGCAGCCTTCGGGCTGGATCTCTGGCTGGGTGACCCCCGGCGAATACCGCATCCGGTCGTTGCTATAGGCAGGCTGGTCACTCTGCTGGAAGGCGTATTGTACGAATCTGGCCTGTCACTGCGTATGGCTGGAGCCTTTTTGGCTTGTGGTGTCCTTCTGGTCACGTGCCTTGTCGCCGCAGCCCTGATAAAGGTCGCAGGCAGCCTGCACCTATGGCTGGGTTTTCTGGCAACCGTCTGGCTCGCCTATACCTGCCTGGCCGTGCGCGAACTTCATTGTCAGACGGCCATGGTTGTCGATGCCCTGGATGAAGGGGATCTGGTCTCTGCGCGCAGCCATCTGGGAATGATCGTTGGCCGGGATACGGCACAACTTGATGAACCAGGGATCCTGCGTGCATGTATTGAGACGATGGCCGAAAACACCTCAGATGGTATTGTTGCGCCACTTTTTTATCTGGCTGTTGGCGGTCCTGTCGGCGGACTGCTTTACAAGGCGGTCAACACCATGGATTCAATGATCGGTTATCGCAATAATCGCTATCTGGAGTTCGGCTGGGCTGCGGCTCGACTGGACGATCTGCTTAACTGGCTTCCGGCTCGGCTGACCGCGCTGTTGATGGTGGTTGCCAGCTTTCTGCTCAACCTCAACGGCTGGCAGGGCTGGCGGATCATGTGGCGCGATGCCCACAATCACGCCAGCCCCAACGCAGGCTACCCGGAAGCTGTCGCGGCCGGAGCTTTGGGCATCCAGTTGGGCGGCTCTTGTCGATACTTCGGCAAAGAACTGGTCAAGGCGACACTGGGTGACGCCGATCGAGTGCTGGACGTGTCGAGCTTTCGCAATATGTTGCACCTCATGTACACGACGAGCCTTCTGGCTTTGATCCTGCTCGCTGGTGCACTATGGCTTTTCTAGACTCATTCATGACGCTCATTTCCGGAAATTGACGGCCACCCCTCATCAAATCGAGAATTATTTCTTGTGGACTTTCTGAAGGCATTTTGTGTTATAGTGAATCGACCTCAAACGCTAAAGAGGTCTCTTGAAGGCAAAGGAGGAAGATTTTATGCCAGTCTCTGATCCGCCTGACCATGTAGAGGAAATTTCATCAAACTGAAAAGTGATAATTATTGGATTGCTGAAGTTGGGTGATCCAACCAAGGTTCCCACGACGGGAACACTCGCAGATAGAAATCAACGCAAAACGCCCTGGGAAATTCCGGGGCGTTTTGCTATATGTGAAGGTTTGCAGGCATTTCCCTTTTCGCATTTCGGCTAATCACACCCCATTCAGGCAATGCAGTAGAATAAATAAGGCCCTTTGCTCTCCTGACATTAAATAAAAAACCGCCCCTTTTCAGAGGCGGCTCTAATTCTGTGAACTGAATGCTTTAATTATCGAGCCTTGCCAAAATTCATAAGGGCAAATGGTATTGATGCCCTGAGTCAAAAACACTTTTGCCTGTCTCAAATCAACTTACTTGTGTGTTTGGTCCTGATCCCGGTCCTGATCCTTGTCCTGATCCTTGTCCTGATCCTTGTCCTGATCCTTGTCCTGATCCTTGTCCTGATCCCGGTCCTGATCCTTGTCTTTGTCCTTGTCCTGATCCTGATCCTGATCCTGATCCCTATTCATGTCCTGATCTCGAGTTTGGGCTTGATCCCTTTCCCGGGTTTGTTCCATATTGCGACTGCGCTCTAATGCCGTCGCCCCTTTACCGAAACCACCGGTCATACCCGGGCTGCCATGCCCCTCATCGCCGCTGCCACCACCACTGCCACCACTGCCGCCGCTGCCACCACCACTGCCACCACCGTCGCCACCGCGGGCGAGCAGAATATAGCCATCAGCGCCGTTCGCGGAAGCGATACCCTGTTTATAATGTAATTGGTCTCCTGCTAGGGCCGGCATGGCAAAAAGGGTCACAGCTGCCAGAAAAGCATAAACTTTCATCATCTTTTCCTGTTTCATTGTTTCCTCCTGACATAAATTTTTTGCGGCAAACACGATAGCGAACCATTCAACAGACCGCATTGCCAACCTTGTTTGCTTTCTATGACGTTCTACTCGCAAAAAGGTTTACCTTTCTTAATTTAATTTTTCCAAGAGGGCACAAGGGCAAAAAACTCGCCACAGAAGAGACCATCTTCCTAAAAACCATCAGGCTCAGAACCGAACTCTCCTTCCTTTCCTGATTCACCCATCAGGATCGTACCTGGACCGGGCCTTGATCTGAATCTTTACAGCAACGTCTTCTGTCTAAGTTTCCACCGTCGTTAACATCAGCTTGCCGTGTTTGACCCCTTTCGTACTGATTAGTTCGCCGGCCAGGCGCTTTACCTGTGCTGCACTGCCGCGAACGACCACAACTTCCAGGCAGTGATGGGCATCCAGATGGACGTGCAGCGCGGAAACAATGGCTTCGTGATGGGAGTGCTGGTGCTCGGTGAGTTTGTCGGAGAGGTCGCGAGTGTGGTGGTCGTAGATCAGTGTGACAGTGCCGACTGTTGGCGTGGTATCGGCCCGTTCCAGTTGATCCTCCACCAGAGCGTTGCGAATCATGTCGCGGATTGCCTCGGAACGGTTGACATAACCTTTCGTCGTAATGAATTGGTCGAAACTGTCCAGCAGGCGCGGATCAATGGAAATGCCAAAGCGGGCAAGGTCGGTCATGGTCTTCCTCACAAGTAATTAGTTTTCGTCCGGAAACGGCCCTTTCGCAATCTCTGCGTCAATCTGCGGATGTGATTGTGCAGCGTAAAGGTCTACGCCTCCGCTCAACTCCCTGATTTCCTTGACCTTGCGAAAAATTGCTCGTTTCCAGATCGAAAACTGCAGTCGTGCCATCCGGTGTTTCCGGATGAACACTAATTAAATATTGCGAATCTTTACACAGGAGTTTTACAAGGGTCAAGAATCTTGCCTGCTTAGCAAATATGTTGAACTGCTCATCCACAGGCTGTCCACGGTGTTTTGCACAATATGTTGTGCAAGTGTCAGAATTATTTGTCTATATATTGTGTTTTTCCCTTTGCTGTTTTAAAGCTGTATGGTAATTTTCCAAAAGTGTATTTTTATCGGGGAGGGCGGCATGTTGGAATTTATTCGTAAGCGGGATGGGCGGCTTGTCGCATTTGAAGAAGAGAATATCGTCTCAGCCATTCGGAAGACGGTCAAGGCTGTGGGTGGTTCCGACATGGAGCAGGTCGCCGGAATTGGTCGCCAGGTGGTCGGCATTCTCGAGGTCATCTACAAAGACGGACGCATCCCGACCGTCGAAAATGTCCAGGATCTGGTTGAAAAGATTCTTATCGAAAACGGCCATGCCAAGACCGCCAAAGCCTACATCCTCTACCGTCAACAGCACGCTTCACTTCGTGAAACCAAGGCCTTTATCAAGGAATCGATCGAATCGATGGATTCCTACCTCACCCAGGAGGACTGGCGGGTCAACGAGAACGCCAACATGGGGTACTCCCTGCAAGGGCTGAATAATCACATTGCGTCGAACGTAACCAGCAATTACTGGCTGAACAAGATCTATCCGCGTTATGTCGCCGATGCCCATCGTGATGGCGACTTTCACATCCACGATCTCGGCATGCTCTCGGTTTACTGCTGTGGCTGGGATCTTAAGGACCTGCTCCTCAAGGGCTTCAGCGGCGCCTATGGCAAGGTTCAGAGTGC
>JBPPMB010000164.1:0-4118 GCA_051305855.1 Desulfuromonadales bacterium | reverse complement strand
CGGGTTCCGAGCCCCGAAGACCTGGAGTTTCTCGATTGGCTCGAAGAAAGCGGGATTCCAACCATTCCGGTGGTCACCAAGGTGGATAAAGTGAGCAAAAACGAGCTGGCTCGAAGTCTGGCGAAAATCTCCAGCACCACCGGGCTTGCAAAAGGCTTGTTGACCCCCTTTTCTGTTCAGACCAGGCAGGGCCATGCAGAAGTCTGGGAGCTGATTTCAATGGCCTTGCAGCCAGAGGCTTGAACCGGTTGGAACTCCTCGAGGTGCTTGGTCGTTGACAGACCTGACCCCCTCTGATTTAATGCAGAGCACAATGCGATTGTTCGGGTGTCTGCCTGGCCTGTAAGGCCTGGTGGAAGAATAGGGAAGAGGGTGAAAATCCCTCGCTGCCCCGCAACTGTGAGCGGTGATGAAAACCGGTGATGTGCCACTGCCTGTCCAGGGCGGGAAGGGTCGGTGAGTAAAGCGATCCGCAAGCCAGGAGACCTGCCCGGTCAGAGTAGCAGACCTTTCGCGGGAAGGGGTCCGGCCAGTATGAAAATACAGTCAGCCCCGGACGCGTGAAAGTGTCCGGGGTTTTGTCATTTCGGGGCAGGACAAGGCTTTCTTTGAGAAGGGTTTTGCATGGCATGATCCAGGTTTATACCGGCCCGGGCAAGGGCAAGACTACCGCCGCTCTCGGCTTGATTCTGCGCGCACTTGGCCACGGCCAGCAGGTCCTGCTGGTCAGATTGCTGAAGCCGGCTGAGCCGATGAGTGGTGAGTTGCTGGCACTCGAGAAATTCTCGGGTATCAGGGTGATCAACGCTGGACTGGGGGTGCTTGGCAAAGAGGTGGACAAAGAACAGGTGCGCCAATCGGTCCTGCAGGCTCTTGATGAAGCTAGCCATTGCTGGTCGAGCGGTAATGTCGACCTGCTGGTGATCGATGAAGTCAACAATGCCCTGCACCGTGGCTTTGTCAGTGTAGAGGAAGTCTGGAATTGCCTGGCGACAAGATCGCCGCAGATGGAAGTCGTTATGACCGGCCGTAACGCACCCGAAGAACTGCTGGAACGGGCAGATCTGGTGACCTTTATGGAATGCCTGCGTCATCCACTGCAGCATGGCATATCGGCCCGGCAGGGGATCGAATACTGATGGGTTGTGATAACCAATTGCCGGGCCAGGTGACACTGGTCCTGGGAGGGGCAGCCTCCGGCAAGAGCCGATATGCTCAGCGTCTTGCCGAAGCCCAGCAAGGTGCGTTGCTCTATGTAGCGACGGCCCGGGCAGATGATGACGAGATGGCTCAACGCATCGAGCGTCATCGCCAGGCGCGCGGAGATCGCTGGCAGACACTGGAAGTGCCATGCGACCTGGCCGGGCAGCTGCCGGCAGCATCAAGCGGGCATGCCGCCATACTGGTCGACTGTGTCACCTTGTGGCTGACCAACCTGCTGCTTGCCAATGATGAGGACCCCGCCCGGGTCTGGTCGACGGTGGATAGCTTTGTTGCCAGCCTTGATCGTATTGAAGCAAAAGTCATCATGGTCAGCAATGAGGTTGGCCTTGGCCTGGTTCCCGAGTACCCGCTGGGAAGGCTCTTTCGCGACCTGGCCGGGCAAGTCAATCAGCGCCTGGCTGAACGGGCTGACCATGTCTGCCTGGTGACCGCAGGTCTGCCCATGCTGCTGAAACCAGGAAAATTTTAATCCACTGATATCCTTAAAAGAAAGTCAATGAGCCCTATGCCCACTCTGCAATCGGCGCTTGCCCGCATCAAGCCCGTCAGTCGTTCACTTATGCAGGAAGTCCAGGCACGTATCGATTGCCAGACCAAGCCGCAAGGCTCACTCGGCCGACTTGAAGAAATCGCCTGCCGTTATGTGGCGGCGACCGGTCGTGAAGATATCCGCAAGAAGATCATCTTTACCTTTGCCGGTGACCATGGCGTTGCCGCAGAGGGGGTCAGCGCTTTTCCGAAGGAAGTGACGACCCAGATGGTTTTCAACTTCCTTGCGGGGGGTGCCGGAATCAATGCCCTGGCGCGGCATGCCGGTGCAGAAGTCCTGGTTGTCGATATGGGAGTCGATCACGATTTCGGCCATATTGACGGCTTGCTTGACCGCAAGGTCGGCCACGGCACTGCCAACTTGGCCGTGGGTCCGGCAATGAGTCGGCAACAGGCGATACGTTGTATCGAAGTGGGAATAGAACTGGCGGCCACCTGTGCGCAAGCAGGGGTTGATCTGGTTGGCACCGGTGACATGGGGATTGCCAACACAACGCCGTCGGCTGCAATCGTTGCTGCATTCGCAGGTGTTGATCCTGCCGGGGTCACTTCTCGTGGCACTGGAATCGGTGATGCTGTTCTGGCTCACAAGATCGAGGTGATCACCAGAAGTTTGCATATCAACCGGCCAGATCCCAAGGATCCGGTGGGTGTGCTTGGCAAGGTCGGTGGTTTCGAAATCGGCGGTATCGCAGGCCTGATCATCGGTTGTGCAGCAGAAGGGATTCCGGTGGTGGTGGACGGTTTCATATCAACGGCCGGTGCTTTGATTGCCAGTGAACTTCACCCGCACGTTCGCGATTATCTTTTCAGCGCTCATCGTTCAGTAGAAATCGGTCACACTATCATGCTCGAACACCTTGGGCTCAAACCACTGCTTGACCTGAATATGCGACTTGGCGAAGGCACCGGCGCCGCCCTGGGCATGACCCTGGTGGAAGCGGCTCTGCGTGCACTGCGCGAGATTAAAACCTTTGCCGAGGCCGGCGTTTCTGCAGGAGCTGAGCAATGAAATACGGTTGGGAACAATTCCGTATCGCCATGGGTTTTCTGACGATTCTGCCGGTTGACCGTTCGTTGCAGACGACTCCTGCGCGGCTTGGCCGCAGTATGGCGCTCTTCCCTGCTTCCGGAGTGGTGCTGGGGCTTATCCTGGTGATTCTCAACAGTCTGTTGGATGCGTTCATTCCAAGGGCAGTGCTCGACTGCCTACTGCTGCTGGTTCTGATTGTTATTACTGGTGCTTTGCATCTTGACGGTATCGCCGACCTGCTCGACGGCCTGGCGGGTGGCAAGGATCGAGACGGTATCCTGCGGATCATGAAGGACAGCCGGGTCGGCGCCATGGGAGTGGTCGGTCTGGTGATGCTGTTGCTTCTCAAGTATCTCTGTCTCTTCAACCTGCCTCTGGAGCTCAAGTCCGCCGGTTTGATCTTCATGCCCGCTGCCGGGCGCTGGGTGCAGGTGGTGCTGGCGGTTTCATGCCGATATCTGCGTGGCCCCGAGGGGACCGGAGCAGTTTTCCTGGAGCATGCCAGTGAACGTGAGCTGCTCATCGCCAGTGGCAGCCTGATCGCTGTGGCCCTGGTCCTGTTCGGCCTGCAGGGGGTTTTCCTGATTTTCCTGCTGGGGATAACAGCCATGCTGCTGATCAAATATTTCGAAATGCGCCTCGGTGGAGTGACTGGAGATGTGCTCGGTGCATCTTCAGAGCTGTTCGAAGTCCTTGCTCTGCTGCTCGTGCTGGCGGTCGTATAGCGTCCAGGGGAACTGCGGATGAGATGAAGTTTTTAATGGATTCAAAATCGGGCTTAGAGGGGAAAACTGATGATGCAAAGAACACGAATCTACCTGGTTCGTCATGGCCAGGTAGAAGGTCATGAAGAGAAACGCTATAACGGCCAGGTTAATGTCTCCCTCACGCCACTTGGCAGGGCGCAGTCTGGTCGTGTCTGTGCCTGTCTGGGCAAGAAGACTTCCCTTGATGCGGTTTATAGCAGTGACCTGGATCGCAGTCGATACTGTGCCGAGCTGATTGCCAAAGCGCATAACTTGAGAGTTTGTGTTTGTGAGTCTTTGCGTGAACTTGATTTTGGCGATTGGGAAGGGCGTACCTGGGCCGAACTGCAGGATGCGTATCCAGATGACTGGCAGGCGCGATTACAGGACCTGGTCAACTTTCAGGTGCCGGGCGGAGAGAGCCTGCAGGATGCAGCCAACCGCATCCGCCCGATCCTCCAGGAAATCATTGCAAATCACCCTGGCGGCGACGTTGCCCTGGTCGCTCATGGCGGAGTAAACCGGATTGTCCTTCTTGAAGCCATCGGGGCACCTCTAGAACAGGC
>JBPPMB010000152.1:0-4043 GCA_051305855.1 Desulfuromonadales bacterium | reverse complement strand
CACACCTGTATTTAATTACAAACTACATTAACAATTAAGGATATATTACCGCAATGTAAAGATTATATGCCATGTAATCAGTGTTCATCAGGTCACCCTGCAAACCAGTCATAAAGAGACTTGCCGACGATACCGAGCACTACCAGTTCGACAAAGGTGATGATGACCATGACCCACACCTTGCCTTTGCGGCTCTGCAAATGTTTTGCCAGGAAATCGGGCATGACCCTGTTCGCGTCGTGGTTCATGTTCTCCCAGGCTTCTTTGAAGACGCTGTCCCGGGCTTTCTTGCCTGGCAGCGGCTTGTGTCTGCTTTGCTTCCTGTTCATGGTCATTCCTGAAGAAAATAAGGGTCACATGCGTCCTGCGCAAAAAAAACGCAGCCCGGGAAAATCCGGCACAAAGCGGTGTAAACTCGAGGATGCTCGCCGGTGTTGTATTGCCGTGATTTTGCCCGCTAAATTGCCAGACCATCGTGTCTGAGGGTACAGTTTTTAGCGTGGGTGGTCAACTGGAGATGAGCAGAAAAGGGAAGGAACATTGATGGCAGGGATTATCCGGGCAAAGCATCTTTACAGCCGACACACTTCCCTCTACTATTCCCTGTGAGCCATCTATTCTCATCTTATGATTGGACGATCGCCTTGGAAATCCAGTTTTGGCAGTATGCTGCTGTTTTTTTACTGATCGGCTTTTCCGGATTTATAGATTCGATTGCGGGAGGGGGCGGATTGATTTCGATTCCCACCTATCTGGCATTGGGAATGCCTGCTGAACTGATTCTTGGCACCAACAAGTGCGTCAGTTCGACAGGGGCAACTTTCGCTGTCTTTCGTTATATCAGAAATCGCACAATCATTTGGCCAATTGTCATTTATTCAATCGTTGCAGCCCTGATTGGCTCAGCGATTGGCGCTTCTCTTTCCGGCTATTTGTCACGTAACATTATTTTTACCTTGCTGCTCATCGTTATTCCCATCCTCTTTTACCTCCAGGCAAGGCAAATGCCGTCTCTAATTCTAAGGCCTGAGTTGACTCGTCAAAAGATTATCTTCCGCGCCATACTGGCCGGTTTTCTCCTCGGAGGCTATGACGGGATTTTTGGCCCGGGGACAGGAACTTTTCTTTTACTGGCATTCATGGCGTTCCTCCACATGGGAGCCCGTGAAGCAAGCGCCAATGGACGCATTGTCAATTATGCGTCTAATGTATCTGCCTTTATCTACTTCCTGATCCAGGGGCGTATTTTCTGGCCCGTCGCCGTGGTTGCCGTTTTTGCCTCGATTATCGGGAATTGGCTTGGCAGCGGGCTGGTCATCAACAATGCCGACAGAGTGGTTGTTCCGGTCTTCCGATTTGTTCTTTTACTGCTCATGCTCAAGTGCAGTTACGATCTGTTCTTCACATAAGGAGAGTCTGAATATGTCACCACCTCATTTGAACATCTCGGTTTTGGGCGTTGGGGACATCCTATCATGAGTGTCCCGGGCTCCTTAGGGGTGGCAAGGACAATTTTAATAGAGAAATACTCACTCTAAGGGACAAAAACATAGCTTTTTGCTTTGTTTATCTTGTGGTAACGGTCACTTATTTTGGTCCGACCACAAAGGCATGCACAAAGGCAGTTCAGAGCAAGCAGGACCTGCGCTAAACCGGGACACTCACGTGGAAGTGTCCCGCGAGAGTGTCCCGCTTTTCCAGATCGAAAACTGCGGTCGTGCCATCCGGAGTTTCCAGATGAGCACTTGCCTGGGACGCCATGTTTCGCACTCAACATTTATAACGACGGCTTGTAGTACATCAGTTCGCTGGCATAAGGGGCGACTTGGCGTTCCATCGCACTGCGTTGCTCAGCATCCAGCGGTGGTTGGCAGGCTGCGGCCAGATTTTGTTCCACTTGTTCCGGGTTGTCGCAGCCGATTACCAGGGTCGACAGTTCGTGGCCGAGGGCGTAGCGGATCCATCGTTCGGCGGTGTCGCACCCCGGTACCTGGAGGCCGAAGCCGCGACAGAGCACTTTCATGCCGATGACCCCCATGCCGCGGCGGTTGGCCTCCGGCAGTACAGACTGCGGAAAGCTTAGCCAAGCCGGCTCGGCCGGGTTAACCGGCAGCAATACGGTGTCGAAAGGATAGAGGTCGAAGGCCCGGAGCAGGATCTGCGGGTCATGGTGGCCGGTGACGCCGATGAACCGTACCTTGCCGGCGCGCTTGGCCCGGTCGAAGGCTTCAATGGCACCACCCGGACCGAAAATCCGCTCCAGGTCTCCGGCAGTGCGTACGTCGTGCACCTGCCACAGGTCGAGGCGGTCCGTTCGCAGGTTGCGCAGGGTGGTATGCAGCATCTGCTCGGCGCCGGCGGCGGTGCGGTCGTGGGCCTTGCTGGCAAGAAAGATCCGCTCACGCCAGGGCCCGAGATTCTGCCCGTAGTAGGCTTCGCTGTCATCGTAGGCGCGGGCCGATTCGAGATAAGTGATGCCCCCTTCCAGGGCGCGACCGATCACCGCGGCGGCGGCTGCGTCCCGGCCGAAGGTACGCAATACGCCCTCACCGCCGAGGCCGAGGCAGGAAACATCCACCCCGGTGCTGCCGAGTCTTCTGGTTGCCAGCATGGTTCATACCTCCAGGTCTCTGGTCCACCCGCAAGAAAGTGGAGCGGGCGTTATGAAAGCCCGACCCCGCTGCTACTGCTACCGTGAGAAGTTTACCAAATTAAGGGGTGCCCCGCCATCTACAGAATTCGATGGTAGACCCCGCACCTCTGGGCCTCTAAACTGGTCAAATTTAGATTATCAAAACCACACATTGATCAACCAAAGGCCTTCTCTTGAAATCCTCTCTCAGACTTCGGGAATAATAAGCCTCCAGATACTCGGAAAAAGTTCGTCGGTTTTTCGCCCTGGTTGGATACTTCACTGGGATTAGAATAGGCATTATGTTCCCCGACGCTCTGGTTCCTTTTACATCAACTGCCAAGAAACTTGTGGTTGCAATGCCACTGTAGAGGCTTCAGTGCTGGCCACTGACCGGGGTCTGCCGGAAGTGTGACTTTCTTGTTCTTCATGTGGGAGAGCAAAATGGCCGAATCACCTGCCTCGGCAAAATGCCGCTCGGCAACGACGACGGAGTAGTCGTCGCGCAGAGACCAAAGGCCGTTGTCGAAGAGCAAATGCGCATTCTTGGACAAGGTGATGCCGTTGTTCAGGTCGTTGTTGCGGCTTTTTGCGAACTGGTGGATATGACAAGCATCCACGATGGTCCCAGAAGAAAGCGTGACGAGGCGATAGCCGGTCAGGGCGCAGGTATAATTGTAGGCCGTGACGACGCCGATCCTGAACCGCCCTTCCCTGCCTCGCTCTACTGCTTCCCGATCAATGTATTGAATATTGAGACCCGCGGTCTCGGTTGGCTGCGCATCGTGCCCTGTCAGTGCCCAGAGAGAGGACTGTTCATTGGGCTCGAAATAGCTGTGGATGATGATGGCCCGGGCCTGTGTTCGTAGAGCGGGATCGTTTATGGTCGGAATTGGGGACACTCAATATTGAATTGGGGACACTCAATATTGAGTGTCCCCAATTCCAATTCCAGACGTGAAATGCGTGGCATAACATTTCCTCCAGATATAACAATTCATAAAATACCAGGGGCTAGTTTATAGAAACTGCCCCTGATAGCAACTTGACTGACATTAGAATAGGTATTATATCCCCCGATTCCGCGGATTTTCTTCCGGCCCTGATGCGCTCGCTCATGGTTGTAGCGAAAATGAGTCAGCCCTTGTCCCATGTCAAGGGCTGACCCCTCTCTTCTTGCGCTGGCGATTTGCATCTGAATCGGTCTGATGGTAAATATGTCGAGTGAATAGTCCCTTTCAGCGAAGGGCCAACCGAACATTGATCATAGAAAGTTTTTTTCTTCAGGAGTATGACTTAGAAAAACAGTTCACACCAACGATGCTGAGAGGTTCACCTGATGATTGACGAGATTCACAAGATCACAGTTAAAGAAGAGTTCAAGATTTGCCCGCTATGCGGCTACAGAGAC
>JBPPMB010000150.1:0-2265 GCA_051305855.1 Desulfuromonadales bacterium | reverse complement strand
GTGTGGCCCACCATCCCGAGGTCGACGAGAGCGATGCGCCCGTCGTTCGTGACGAAAACGTTGCCAGGATGCGGGTCGGCATGAAACAATCCGTCCACAAGTACCTGCTGCAGGTAAGCCTTAAACAATTCCTCGGCCAGCAGTGTACCCTTCAGGTCGAGCAGGGCCAGTGGGCCGAGCTCGGTAATCTTCTGCCCCTGTACTTCCTCCATAGTAAGGATTGACCGTGTGTAATAATCAGGCACGGGCTGCGGTACCTGGATGAGTTTGAATTCCTTCAGATTATTGCCGAGCGCGATGAGGTTGTGGGCCTCGCGCTCGTAATTGAGTTCCTGCTGGATTGTCTGGCGGAAATCCCGGAGGGTGACGAGGAAGCGGTGGCGGTGGCCGAGTGCTGTATGGTTGTCGAGAAAGCCGGCAATCTGCTCAAGCACCTCGAAGTCCTCCGCAATCAGCTTGCGGATGTTCGGGCGCTGCACCTTCACGACGACCGGCCGGCCGTCTCGTAGCGCCGCACGGTGCACCTGCCCCAGCGAGGCGGCGGCCATCGGTTCGGCCTCGAAGCTCGAAAACGCCTTGGAAATCCTGACGCCCAACTCGGCCATGATGAGTTCCTCTACCTCGGCGTAGGAAAACGGCTTCACCTTGTCCTGCAGTCGAACAAGCGCTTTCAAGTAGGCATCGGGCAACAAATCCGGGCGGCCGGCGAGCACTTGCCCCAGCTTGACGTAGGTCGGTCCCATTGCTTCCAGATCGTCCGCCAGTTGCACGGGCAATGCATGGCCATCCGTCGGCGTCTGTCCGTCCGCGGATGGGAGTTCGTCGACGCCGAAACCTTCCTCTGCGCTCATCTGTTTTGCCAGATCGGAGCGGCCGTATTTCCACAGCAGTGAGGCGATTTGCTGGTAACGTTTGAGATGGGAAGCGGAGAGTTTCATGAGGGGATCCCTCTCATGTATTCATACACGTCAATATGCATATTCTCGCTAAGCGGGGCTGATTCCGTTTCTTCCGCGGTTGCCATCCAGATCGATAGGGTTTGTCCGGAATTACTGTCCATGGATTTTTATCTTCTCGCCGTCTTGACCATTTTCTGTTCTTCCGCCTGGTCGATGCTCGCCTTACTATTCTCCCACCATCTCATGAAAGGGAGGGAAAAGAGGCCCTGACAAACCTCGGCGGGCCGCTTCCCCCCCTTGGCGTCCTGGTTACTTCAATGTCTTTTTGATTTTTTGCTTTTCCTGGTCAAACTTTTTCATGATGACCTTAAACTCCTCCTGGCTTAATGCCTTTTCCGCGCTCTTGAATACCTTGCTCTCCTCGTCCTGTGCGTTTCAGGCGGGGACTTATCCCCCGCCAGCCGACCCACCGTCTTCAGACGGTGAGTCATTGTGTGTTTACTGCTCTAAACCGTCTCCTGGCCTACGCCAAGGTCCGAACAGACTTTTCCCGGTCCCATTGGCGGGTCTTTGCCGCGGCAATAAAATTGTCTTTATCGTTGACATCCACGACGCCCGCGTCTTCTCCAACATGCGCTGTTTTCAATAGCGCACGACCACCCTTGTCGACGGTGATTGCCTTGAGATGCCCGAACGCGTCGCGCACGAAATCGATCGCGGCGCTTTCTTTTGCCAGTGTCTGGGCGCCTTCCTCGGAGAGGATCACGGCGACGGCGTCGAACAGCACCGAAGGCATACCCGCCAATTGTCCGTCAGCCGCCAGCATCGAACCGTCGGCAAGCTTCGCGCCCCCTACCTTGGGGGCGACGATCTTCACGGCGGCGCCCGCATCGGTTGCGGCCTTTTTAATCTTTTTGATGACTGCGCCGTCGGAACCATCCGCAATCAGGATGCCGATCGCGCGTCCCATGAGCGTGTCTTTCATCTTGCCGATGAGCTGCAATGCGGGCGAAGGGTCCAAATCCTGAACAGGCGCTGCAGCCTCAGGCGCATCCGGCATTTTTGCCAACGCAAGCCCCTTGGCGACCCGCCCGGCGAGGTCTTCGCTGATATGTCGCAGGTGCCCGACCATCGCCTCCCGCACGTGAACATGATCGACCTTGGAAAGCTCGAACACGAGCGCAGAAGCGATATGCGCCTGCTCATGGACGGTCTGGCTGAAATAGAACTGCCGCGCCTGGCTGTAGTGGTCGGCGAAGCTCTCGGCACGGATGCGGCCTTTCTCGCCCTTTTCAGAGATATTTGCGCTGTGAAAGCCCTTGGCCGGAGATTCGCGAGGTGAGTTTTCAGACAGTGAATTGGGCTC
>JBPPMB010000135.1:0-2646 GCA_051305855.1 Desulfuromonadales bacterium | reverse complement strand
CCGGTTCCCTGTTCCGCCGGATGGACACCGATGGTGTCGATTACTGCGGTCTGGATCGGCTTGCCGAATTCGCCATAATCGAGCCGGGCCATAATGAAACCGGCAACCAGGTCCTTCTTTTGCGCGACCAGCGACACCCGGATCCCCGACTCAATCAGCATTTCCTGAAATTTGCCGCGGTAGTAGGCGGTACGGTCCCGGCCGGAGAGTTTTCGGTCGATGCGGACGATATCGAACAGATCGTCTTCATTGAGCGAGCGGATCAGCACCCGGTCGCGACTGAGGGTGTCGTAATCATTGCCACCAGCTCCGTGAACCTGCCAGTAGCCATCCATCTTCACCGTTGAGATCTCTTCAACATTTTCCGGCAGCTCAGAGGTATCCCGGCCAACAATCTGGATCGGAGCCAGGGTAAAATCATTGGCGGAGAAAAACCGGGTCATGTCGTGGTTTGTCCAGTCGATCTCGGTGCGCATCGTGGCGATATTTTTCTTGGTCATCCGTTGTTCAATTCCGTTCAGCAACGCCTTGCCGAGCCCTTGTCCCCGGGCTTCAGGATCCACCCCGAGGACATCCAGGACGGCTACCGCCCGGGTTGAGCCGAAGTCGCCATCCTGCACCCGGGCAAACGCATAGCCTTTGACTGTTTCGTCAGCGCAGGCTGCGCAGGTGATAAACGCTTCGGGAGCGGCCATGGCGACCGTCAGACGCTTTTTAAAAAATTCCCTGCGTGGCTGGCCGACACTACGACTGTCGATGGCCGAGACCTGCTCTAAATCGTCGGGACAAAGTGATCTAAAGGTTAAATGACTCATTGTCATGACTCTCCTGTCGTTGAGAAACTTTTTTTGATGTCAAGAAGCTATCGGCAATTGACCGCGCGACTTGAGCATCTGATAGCGGAAGGCGCCCCACAAAGCTGCACCGATGGCACCGGCAAACATTGCATCAGGATGAGCAGCAACACGGGTGTTCATATGCTGTTTGTCCATACCGTCCTGAATTGCTTTGACCAGTCCTCTATCGAGGGCCAGGCCGCCGGTCATCATCACGACACCCTGTTTGACACCGATTGCCTTGAGCAGCTTGAGCAGGCGATCGGCCATCGATTCATGGATCCCGCGCAGGATGTCGCTGGGTGCGATCGAACGTGAGACCATGTTGATGACATCGGTCTCGGCCAGCACGGCACAGATGCCGCTGACCTTTTCCGGGTTGGTGGACTGCAGAGACAGGCTGCCGATCTCGTCCTGGCCGATCCCCAGGTAGCGGGCAATGTTCTCCAGGAACTGGCCGGATCCCGAAGCGCACTGACTGGTCATTCGATAGGTCAGCACCTTGCTTTGCGCGTCGATGCTGATGGCGCGGCCGTTCAGAGCGCCGATATCCAGCACCGCCCGGGCCTCGGGGTTAAGGTAGATGGCGCCACGGGCGTGGGTGGTCATCGAATAGAAATGTCCGGTGGTTCCTTTCAGGGTCTCCCCTTCGCCGGTACTGGCGATGTAGTTGATCTGCTGCCGCTGCAGGCCTGCGTCTTTCAGAACCGACTCGATCGATTCCTCGACCAGTGTATGCGCGTCGCGCTGACG
Organism: Desulfuromonadales bacterium; assembly: GCA_051305855.1. GTDB lineage: Bacteria > Desulfobacterota > Desulfuromonadia > Desulfuromonadales > BM103 > M0040. The sequence continues at coordinate 1,057 of JBPPMB010000135.1, read as the reverse complement.
GATCCGCGCATCCCAGCGGGACAGCCATTCGGTATTATCATCGTCGACCCGAAACAGTGCGGTTTTAATTACGCCGGAGCCGACGTCAATGCCAATGGCAGTAGCCATGATATTCTCCTTTTAATCCTGCAGAGCCACAACGGATCTTCCCTTTGTTTCGAGATGAATACTAATTACCTGCACTGTGGGCGAAACTCGCCCCGCCAAGAGCACCGGTATAAATGGATTCGGCACTGATGTTGATGGTTTTCTCTCCGTAGTTTTCCAAGATCAGTTGTCGCAACTCCTTGACCGCAGCCTCGTTCTTGGCCACACCGCCGGTACAGGTAAACTCTTCGGTCACCCCGCCGGAACGGGAGATAATCGACATCGCCCGAAGCATGATCGCCCGATGCAGTCCGGCCAGAATGTCGGCGCGGTTTTCACCCATAGCCATCCGGTCGCGCAATTCGGCACCGGCGAAAACGGTACAGGTCGAATTGATTCGCGTCGCCTTGGTTGCTTTCATGGCGATGGGTCCGAGTTCATGCAGTCCGATATTCATTTCATCGGCGATGTAACCCAGGTAACGGCCGCAGCCGGCAGCACAGCGGTCGTTCATCTGGAAATTAACCACGATGCCGTTCTCATCCACCTGGATCCCTTTGGTGTCCTGACCACCAATATCGAGCACGGTGCGGGTCTGGGGAAACATCATGTGCGCTCCGAGCCCATGGCAAAGAATCTCCGAGCGGATATGCTCTTTCGGGAAAGGCAGTCGCACCCGGCCGTAGCCGGTTCCGACCACGTAAGTCTCTTCCAGTTCCTGACCCAGCACCGATTCCAGCACCTTCTGTGCGTCGGCTTTGCTGATGTCGAGCCCGGCAACTTCACCCATGGCCCGCGCCAGTCCATTCAAAAGCTGCGCAGAGACAGTCTCGTCACTTGACACCTGGCTTTCGATATCGATGATCGATTTGTCGTAAACATTGAGCAACACATCGAAGCTGAGTCCTGCTTGCTTGCCAACGCTCTCGGCAAGATTCATAAAGCGCGAGCCGGCGATATCACGGAAAAA
>JBPPMB010000120.1:0-6978 GCA_051305855.1 Desulfuromonadales bacterium | reverse complement strand
CCATTGACGAGCAGCGTTATGCTGCCGAAGTGCCTGAGCTGCGAGAAAAGCTGCTCGATGTGCAGTACGACCTGGTGGAGTCGCGACGGTTCGAAGTGGTGATCATCATTGCCGGCATGGACGGCGCCGGCAAGGGGGACGTGGTCAACATGCTTAATGAATGGATGGACCCGCGGCATATCCAGACCCATGCACCCGGCGCACCGACTGCGGTCGATCGCGAGCGGCCGCCCATGTGGCGTTACTGGCGGGCCTTGCCGGCTAAGGGCGAGATCGGCATTTTTTTCGACGCCCTCTACAGCGAAGCGATCACGGCGCGAGTCTACAAGCGTATCAGCAACGCGGAGCTCGACCAGGCCCTTGACCGCATCAACCGTTTCGAGAAGACTCTGGTCGACGAGGGGGCGTTGGTTCTCAAGTTCTGGCTGCACCTGTCGGAAGTGCTGCAGAAGCAGCGTTTCCAAGACCTCGAGAAAAGTCCTCAGACCCGCTGGCGGGTGACGGCAAAGGACTGGAACAATTACAAGCATTATGCACAGTTTCACCGGGTGGCCGAACGGGCCCTGCGCCAGACCAGCTTCACCGAAGCGCCCTGGACCATTGTCGAGGGCTATGATGGCCGTTATCGCAACCTGACCGTGGGCAACACACTGCTGCAGGCTTTGCAGCACCGCCTGCAGCAGGACCAGGTTGCCTGTCTGCCGATGTATGTCCCACCGGGCACACCAGTGCAGGACGGCGTCAATATCATCAATGCCCTGGACCTGACCCCGACTCTTGGCAAACAGCAATACCAGAAAGAACTGGCAAAATGGCAGCGGCGGTTAAACCGTTTGTCCCGCAAAAAGAAATTCGCCAAAATGGCGGTGGTCGTTGTTTTCGAAGGAAATGATGCCGCCGGCAAGGGGGGGAGCATCCGCCGGGTCGTCACCGCCCTCGACGCCCGGCAGTACCAGGTGGTGCAGATTGCCGCGCCGAGCGATGAAGAGCTGGCTCATCCTTATCTGTGGCGCTTCTGGCGGCACCTGCCGGGCAGAGGGCGCCTGCAGATCTTCGATCGCTCCTGGTACGGCCGGGTCCTGGTCGAGCGTGTCGAAGGGTTGTGCCGCGAGGAGGATTGGATGCGCGCCTACGGCGAGATCAACGAATTCGAGGAGCAGCTGATCCGCAACCGGACCATTGTCGTCAAATTCTGGCTGGCCATCAGCCGGGAGGAGCAGGAACTCCGCTTCAAGGCCCGTGAAGCCATCCCCTTCAAGCGCTTCAAGATCACCGCCGAGGATTGGCGCAATCGTGATCAATGGGATCAGTACGAAAGTGCCGTTTGCGATATGGTCGAACGTACCGGCACCGAGATCGCGCCGTGGGTTTTGGTCCCCGCCAACGACAAACGATATGCGCGTGTCATGGTGCTGAAAACCATCTGTCGCTGCATCGAGTATGAATTCAGCCGGAACAAGGCTTGATCTGCCGAGTCATGTGCATGGGCTCCTGTGCTGCGGCATGCCATTCTGCAAGCCCCACCCCCCGGTCAAACGGCGAGGTGCTCGACGTGCAATGCAAAGACATGCTGGGGTTCTGCCTTTCCCCGCCGACATCTGCCAGGAAGATGACTGTTTTCCTCAGGCAGGGGGGCGGTCACCGGGTTTTTCCTGTACAACAGCCTGTTGCCTCTGGCTGTACATCAGTTGTCAAAGAGGGTGGGCTAATCTGCGGTCGCCAGAATTTACCTGAACGCCTCATACATTTTCCCTGATCCTGCCGCTCTGCTTGCATTTTCCGGAAAACGCGATAAATGGATAGGATGAAAACATGCAAACAAAGAAAAGGCTCAGCAGAACCCGCTTTTTAACATGGCTTCCCTGCACAAGAGCCATCCTGGCCTGTGCGTTTTTCCATGCATCGCAACATCTTTCCAGAGAAGGAGTAGAAAATGAAAAAAAATGCTTGGCATTTCGGTCTGTTGGCTGCCCTTTTGATTCTGCCTGCCTGCGATAGAAAAGAGGAACCGCCCAAAGTAACTCCTGTCGCGCCACAACAGCAGGTTCAACCCGTCCAGTCGCCGATGACCACTGAGCAGGCGATGCCTCCCTCCGGGGCCATGCCCATGGCCGAATCAATGGCCAAGGGTGACATGGCTGTCGGCGAGAAGGTCTACAACCAGTCCTGTAGTTCCTGCCATGCCGAAGGGATCGCCGGTGCTCCCAAAATCGGCGACAGTGCCGCCTGGGCTGATCGCATTGCCAAAGGGATGGAGGCTTTGCACAACAACTCCATTAACGGCTTCACGGGTGAAACCGGCATGATGCCCGCCAAGGGTGGGGCCTCTTCCCTGAGTGACGACGAGGTCAAAGCCGCGGTGGAGTATATGGTGTCGCAGAGCAAGTAGGCTGACGCGCATACAGACAGGCCAAATTTCCAGAACATTCGGGTGACACGCCTGGATGGCGCTTTTGCAAGCCTCGAATCCCAGGCTGCGACGATTAAACCGACATGTTCTGTTTTCGTACGGCCGATCTGGTAAAATGATGTCTCTGGGTGCCGGGAGATGATAAATGAAACAGATCTTTTGGGCAGCATTGCTTTGGGCTCTCCTGGTAGCCGGGCAATCGTTTGCTCTCGAGATTGTTTCCCTGGCACCGAGTCGCGGTGCGCCGGGAACCCTGGTTGCCGTCAGCGGCGGACCCTTTTCCGCCGCGACGCAACCTTTTCTGGGAAGACATTACGTCGCTCCATTGCACATTCTCGAAAACCACCTGGAATTTATGGTTCCTTCTCTGCCGCCAGGCAATTACGTCCTGACGGTCCAGGACGACACCTCGATCACGGAGCAAACTATTCAATTTGAGGTGATGGCGCCGATACCTCGCATAACAGCGTTGAGTCCGGGCAATATCGATTTCTGTCGTCTCGAGACCGGGCAACAGCTTGAAGTCGATGGGCACGACTTCCTGCCGGAGGCCGTAATGCTGGTCAACAACGTTGTGGTTCCCACCACCGTCATCGAGTCAACCCGACTCGAAGCCCGATTGAAGGGTTTTCAGCAGCCAGGGGTCTATGGCGTCGCAGTCCGTAACCCGGACGGCGCGACATCACTGCCCCATTCCCTCTGGATCAACAATCTTCCGGAAATCACCAGTATTGAACAGGGCGACGAATTCCTGGAGTATTATGAGGTTATTATTCATGGCAAGAATTTTCTGTCGAACTCGATTCTGGTGGTCAAGGAGCCGGAGGACAGTCTGATCGGCCAGGCCTATCGGCAATTCTCTTTCGTTGCCCGTCAACGCAACGCATCAGAAGGGATGTCTGTGGTTGCACCGCAAACGGATAGATTGATATTCGTCGACTGCCAGACCCTGATCTACTACCGTTACCCCGCCATTTCTCAAAATAAGTCCCTGGGATTCATGGTCCTCAATCCGGATGGGCGCAAAACAGACATGTACTACGCGAACCTGCCATAAAATGAGTTGGTACAAAATCTGTTATCTGTTCCAGGTGAGCAGCTGAGACAGAACAGCCATTATTTGCGAAGATTGCTTAGATGTTTCATGCCATCGGATCACCGAAATGTTAAGTTCGGTTCCAGTGAGGTGCATTGTCTGGGGCCCTTTTTTATCGCAAGTGATTATGATGACTTATATCCTTCCACGGGATTACATGGTGCTTTTCTGCAAAGGAACGGCTCAAGTGAAAGCAGGCTAAAAAGTATCATTGTGATACTTTTTGACTTGACAAGGCTTGTTCCAGTGGCTTAATTGTAATGCACGATATGGAGAATTGACGTTGTCACCCAAGGACCACAGCCAACCTACCTATGACCTTGCAGAGTTACTAGAGCTAATCAACAATCCTTCACGATGCCACATCACAGAGCGTGCCTGGGATGATGCCGTGGAGCTTGGTTTCGCTAGTGATTATGAAATTATTCGCCAGGTATCAAAACTGACCAAAATAAATTTTCAACACACAATGCCTTCAGAGAAAAAGCCAGGACAGATGCAGGATGTCTATAAAATAGATTGGCGAGACACGGTATTATATATAAAGCTAAGAAAATCGGATATTGGTCAAGGTGTGATTATTTCATTCCACACAACGATTTAGAGGGATAAAAATGTATAAAGATAATGACGTTTGCCCAGTTTGTGAAACAGGTCATTTGCACAGAATAGTCAAAGATAAGACATTCAAATACAAAGGTGAAAGTTTAACTATTAAAGAGGTTGTTGTTTATACGTGTGATGACTGTGAAGAGTCTTTGGTTCCCAAGGGTTCTATGCGTTCGTCGGAAAAGACTATCCGGGATTTTCAGAGGAAGGTCGACGGGCTTCTCACATCTGAAGAGATCAAAAAGGTACGCGCGGCCCTCGGGTTTACCCAGGAATCTTTTGCAAATATTTTAGGTGTGGCATTGAAGACTTTTGCGCGCTATGAAAATGGCACGGTCACCCAGAACAGGACGACAGATCACCTGCTGAGGATACTGTTTGAAAAACCGGATGCGCTTAAGGTTATCAGCAAGGCGGCTACCCGTGGCGTTCCACTGAAGAAGGTCACCGATCTCGGGGGGGCAACTCTTTATAATCCAAGCTATGGGGTTGATAGAGAGATTAAATATAAAGTTAATTTATAACGGAACTGGATATGGAAGATTATACATTTCAATTTGTAGATTATCGGCTCATAAGTCTTAACTTTAGCCTCAAGGGCGAGGTTAACAAAAAAAGTGAAGATATTGAGATAAACCCGAGCTTTAAAATTAACAGAGAATTTGACAAGAAAGAGCTCAAAATCTTTTTAGAAATATCAATGAATAATGGGGATCTCCCCTTCGAGTTCAATGTCATTATTGGTGGTCTGTTTAAGTTTTCACGTGATGTTAGAAAAATTGAGAAAATTGAAGAAATTACCAATATCAACTGCGCAGCGATTTTGTTTCCGTTCCTCAGGGAAACAGTTGCCGATCTTACGAGAAGGGCTGGATTCCCGCCGCTGCTTTTGCCGCCGGTGAATTTCTGTAAAATTCACAATGAGCTCACAAAGCTTAAAGCTGTTGAAGGTCAAGAGAGCTAATCAAGCTTTCAGCTTATAGGATCTAGCGAATCTGCATAATTGGACGCCCAAATGATCCAGCCCGCCAGAGCTGAAGATAGCTCGATCGGCTGTCTTTCATTTTCTATGGCTGTCAAGAACTCTCTGATTCGCCGGGCTTTGTGCCAACTGGCCACAAAATGGTCCAGCTCTTCCCGCTGAGTTTTCTCTTGTTCGGCCTGGCACTGACGAGCATATTCGTTCTCACGTTCGATGCGCCATCGTTCCTCGCGAAGCTGTTTTTCGAGCCTCGATCGTTTGACGGCTTCAGCGGCTTCGATAAGTCCAATCATGAAATCTTGAAGGCAATCTTCGACGGTTCTTTTCCGGCTGTCCTTCCATGATCGCCAAGCGCTATACGAACCCAGCCAGATCGATAGCTCCAGCGTGCCTGTCGATTTGTACGCATAACGATCATAGTATTTGTAAGGATTTTTGGCCTTTTCTTCCGGGGAGATCTTCGGTTCATAACGAATCACCTTCTCGCTGATGGCAAAGGATATTTTCTCGTCCAGTATGGTGACTTCACCTTTGCCTTCCGTGGATTTGACGGAGTAACCTCTCTTCTCCAGAGCTTTTGTGACTGCGTCGAGGATCAGCAGTGTGCGATTGACGGATTCTTTGCAGACACTAATCCCCATACCATCTTTCCACCATGAACAAAGGCGGTTGTATCGATCTGGGTCGGCGTCAGCCAGTTGCCGTTTCGTCATCGTTACAAGGCGGTGAGGATTCCGCAGGTGTTTTTTAACTTTTACCTTACTCTGCTGTTTATGCTCGTACGCAATCAGTTTGGCTGAGCGTGGGTCAAGATATTCCGGTTTTGGGGGCGGCTCCGGTTCTGAAAAATCAATAACCAGGTCATGGTAGGTTGGGCCTTGAGTTGGCTGCAATTTCGGTGGTCCCTTGCGATATTTCCTAGCCCAATAGCCTTGGGGTGGTGTTGGCACGTCGAGCCTTTTGCATATTTTCCTTAGCCCGACATCTGAGATTCTGTAGTCTTTGGCAAGCTGAACCATCGACTTACTCCAGGCTTGCTCGTGGAGCCTCTCACGTTCTATTCGTACCCGCTCCCTAGTACCTTGTAACAGTCATAATTTCGGATAAAGGCGTGTCAGTTTGATTCTGGCGTCCGCCGTTGTGAACTGCCAATTAATTTTCTTCGTGCTGTTGTTGCGGTGACTTTCCCAGGCCGCGACCTCAGCTTGCATGGTCGCCATCTCGGCGATCCGACGATTGAGGCATTGACCTTTCAGAACGCTGAGCTCTATCTCAGCCATGTTGAGCCAGCTACCGTGCTTGGGTGTGTGATGAATGTCCAGTCGCTCCGCCAAACGCCGGGCCTCCGTGGGTTCGAAGGTTTCATAGAGTGAGGCGATATTGTGTGTATTCAGATTGTCCATAATCAGTCGCACCTTAATGGCATCGGGATAGCGCTCGTCAAGCATCTGTTTGATCTGTTGCGCCCAGTCCTTCCGGGTGCGGCGTTCAGTAATCGCGACATGACGCCTGCCGGCCAGGGGTTCTACTTCCATGAAGATTTCGGCGACGCCGTGTCTGACGTATTCATCATCCATCCGCTTTGGCTGTCCTGGCTTGCAGGGTATTGGCGTATGGACTTCGCCGATCAATTGTTTGCTGGATTCGTCCATGCACACCACCGGGTAATCGCGATCATACGGCAGATGATAGACCTCCAGAACATCTTCCATCGCCGCTACGAAGGCTGCGCTTCCTTGTGGCGGGATTTTCCAGTATTTGCTGAGGTGAGGCTTAAGTTCGTTTTTTTTAAAACCCGTTGTACGGTCATATGCGAAACAGATGATGCAAATTTTAGCTCAACGGACTTGTCGGCAAGCAGCCTGACCGTCCAGCGATCAT
>JBPPMB010000118.1:0-4579 GCA_051305855.1 Desulfuromonadales bacterium | reverse complement strand
AAGGTCAGGGCAATCAGCCCGGGAATGCTCAGAATGAAGCCTACCGCCGGGGTAGCAATGTTGGCGATTTGGGTCGATCGGTAATAACGCTGCTCCATGGTTCATGACCCTCGTGGAACTCCCCTGTAAATGCCGGTCGGGATAGTTCCCCATTTCTAATCCAAGTCTTCTAGTCAATATCGCCACCGTGCAAATCATCGCACGGCAAAGGAAGTTTCGCGGGTGTCGCTGCTGTCCTCAGGCGCTTCCAGAACGACCCGGTAGGCATCCATGCCGCGGCTGAGAAAGGCCTGGGCCGAACCCCAGAGATACAGTCGAAAACGACGATAAAGCGTCTCTCCCCAGCGGTTGATAATTTCATCCCGGGCGGCTTCCAGGTTTTCAGCCCAGGCCTTGCAGGTGAGGTAGTAATTATGCCGGTCGTTATAGACCTGCAACACCTCCCACGGACTTTTTGCTACTTCGCCCAGGAATGCGTGCAGGCAGAAGTAGGCATGGTCGCCCGGAAAGATGTAGCGGGACACGAAGGTGGGCTTGGAATACTTTTCGCGGCAGGCACTGGCATCGAGGTAGACGCGCCCTCCGGGTTTCAGTAACTTCTGAAGATGCCGCAACACAGCCGGATAGTCGGGCAAGTGCTCCATGACCCCGAGAATGACAATGGCATCGTAAGGGGCGGTGGTGCTGTGCTCCCAGAAGTCCTGGTTGAGCACACTGCAGGGAAGTTGTTGCTTTGCGATCAAGTCAGTCAGAAAGTGTTCGGACTGTTTTGAAATCGTCAGGGAAGTGACCTGAATGCCCCGTCGTCCGGCATGCTCTGTGAAAGTGCCCCAGCCACCACCAACATCCAGGACGCGATCTCCCGGTTTCAGCCGGCAGGCATCGATGGCAAAATCAAGTTTGCGTCGTTGGGCGGTTTCCAGGGTCTCATCGTCCCTTTCGAAGACGGCTTGCGAATAGCAGCGGGTCGGATCCATGAACTTGAGATAAAATTCGTTGCTGAAGTCATAGTGGCCCGCAATCGCCTGTCGGTTAGTCTGTACCCGACCGACAAAGCATGGCGCTATTCGCTGCCACAGGGAGTGCAGTGGATGGCGGTCGCTCAATAGCCCGCGGAGACTGGCAAACCCCAGCATGTCACCAGCAACATCCAGGCTGCCGGCCATGTACGCTTCACAAATCTTCACTTCATCCAATTTGAGCAGCGCCGTCAGACCCTGGCGATCCTCCACCAGGATCTTGACTGCGGGGTCACCTTTTCCCAGACGATAGACATGCCCGCCCCATAACTGGATCTCAATCGGGAGCCGTAGCTTATCGGTGACCCGTTTTTGGATCTGCCGGAAAATTCTGTCATAACGTGTTGCCAATGAAACCTCGGAAAGTTGTTCCATCCTTTATCCTTCCAGAAAAATATTGAAGCTTCGTAGTAAGCCAACAAGATTTCTATTCAAATAGAATAAATCGCAACTTGTATGCCAAAGAACTTGTATGCCAAAGAAGATCTGCACAGACTGCTCATGTAAACGGCTGATTGTTCGGAGGATATGAAACGCGAGATCAAGGGGAGAAGTGAAAGACCTCGAGAATATCCTTCATATTTGACATTTCTGCCGAATATGACGGCCACGAAGTCTTGTTTTTGCAGGAACCTTTTCGCTGACCTTACGGGCAGGAAAGTGAGATCTGCCGAATATCGGGCATGGCTTGAAGTGCCTGCCAAGGGCCATCGACGAACCCAGGTATGCCTGGGCGATTGACTGCGGACTCTTGTCAATGGGAATCTAGGGATTGCTGACCAGAGAACGAAGATTTGATCACGACTTTTGGATAGAGGAGATCACCGATGCACATTGTCCACTTCGATTTGATTGTCATGCGCAAGCTCTTCGACATTGCCAAAGGGCCTGTAATCATGTTTCGCCGTACCCCTGCATTCTCAGATTCAAGGTAAATACCTGAAAAAATGATATAAATGAATCTATGAAAGAAACAAGTGCCCGGAGCGACCGAACTCTGTCGGGCAGGTCATGAAGATATTCGAGATTACCGCTCTGCTGATGGTGCTGACGGCGCTGTTCAGCTTCATCAACTATTGTGTGCTGCGCATGCCGACCACCATTGGCGTGATGTTCATCTCCCTGGTTGTTTCACTGGGGATTATTGGCCTGGGTTGGATCGGTATTGATATCGGACAGCCAGAAATTGACCGAATTTTGAAAGCGGTCGATTTCAATCAGGCGTTGTTACATGGCATGTTGTCCTTTCTGCTCTTTGCCGGGGCGATGCAGATCAAGTTTAAGGATCTGACCAGCCAGAAGTGGGCCATCATGGTCCTGTCCACGGCCGGGGTCGTGGCCTCGACATTCATTGTCGGGGGGTTGACCTGGCTGGTGTTGGGTTTGCTCTCCGTCCCTGCTTCGTTTATTTACTGCTTGCTCTTCGGGGCTTTGATTTCACCTACCGATCCGGTGGCGGTCATAGGCATTCTCAAGACTGCGGGAGTTCCCAAAAACCTTGAGACTAAGATTGCCGGGGAAGCACTCTTCAACGACGGCATCGGCGTAGTGGTTTTCCTGATCATCCTGGAGCTTGCTGTAGGCGGGCACGAAATCACCCTGGGCAGGGTGGCGCTGCTCTTCCTGAAGGAAGCGGTGGGCGGAGCGGTGCTGGGGCTGGTGATCGGAGCCCTGGCCTACCAGATGCTCAAAAGAGTCAACAACTACCAGGTGGAAGTGATCATCACGCTGGCGCTGGTCATGGGCGGCTATGCCCTGGCCGACCGGATTCACACCTCCGGCCCCATCGCCATTGTTGTGGCCGGGCTAATGATCGGCAACCACGGGCGCGCTTTCGCCATGTCGGAAACAACCCGGGAACACCTCGACGATTTCTGGGAACTGGTGGACGAGATTCTCAACGCCTTGCTCTTCATGCTGATTGGCCTGGAAATGCTGATCATGCCCTTTACCTCCGCCTTGTTCATGGCCGGCCTGCTGGCGATCCTGATATCCCTGTTCTCCCGTTGGGCGAGCGTTGGCGGTGCCGTCCTGCTCATGAAGAGATTCCGGTCATTCAGCACGGGGACGATCAGAATTCTCACCTGGGGTGGATTGCGCGGGGGGATTTCGGTGGCGCTGGCCCTGTCTCTGCCGTTGGTGCCGGAGAGAGCCACGATTGTGATCATGACCTATATGGTCGTGGTCTTCTCCATCGGAATTCAGGGGATGACCCTCGGGCGACTGGTTGAAAAAATATATCCGGAGGTCTTGAGTCATGCTGACGGGGCCTGACCGTGAAACAAACGACTGCAGCCATAAGAATAGCCAAACCAGCTTCGTTCGGATCGCTGAATGACCGGAGTATGTGAGCCCGTTTCGCCAAGTGGCGTGCGGTAGAAAAAGGTGAAAAAATGAAACAGATAAAAAACATATTGAATTTGAAGCCGATTAGGAACGCGCGGAAAGCCGCTGGCGGAGCGCTCGGTGCCCTCTTCATCGCAGCCGCAGTATTGGGCGGATCTCTAGCTCATGGAACTCCGGGTGAGAGGGTGAAACCGAGCGTTCTTGCGGCTGAAGTCGGGAAAGACGAGAAGCCATCTCTTCCACCCGAACAACTCTACGGTACCTGGACGGCCAAAGATGTGGACGCAAAAATGGGCGAGGTCGAGATCCGGCTCACTTTCCGCCGAGAAAAGAAAGCAACTCTTTTGGCGTGGTCCGATATTATGTTTGTCGGCAAGGTCCGAGATCTCGAAGGGTCATTTTCAGTGCATGGCGATACGATTAGTTCGGAGGCGATTCGGGATGGAAAAAAGGCGACGTTTTCCTTTGAAAGCGACCAGTTGGTTCTGCGTTTCAAAAGCGGCAAAGTCGTACGTTTCGACCGGGAATAGCGGTCGGTTCGAACCCCGAGATTAAATAAGGTCAAACCGATGCGAAAGTTATTGCGCAAAGTTAAGCAGTCAACTATGTGGCGAGTTCTCTGCCGCGCTTACGCACGCTGGGTGGAAGCGTATGGCAACGAGGGCGCCGCCGCCTTTGCCTATTACCTGCTGCTCTCATTCCTGCCTCTGGTCATCCTGCTGGTGACCGCAGGATCGCTGTTCGTCGAGCGCGACCTGGCAACGCAGGCGGTTATGCAGTGGGTCAAACATTACGTGCCGCTGACCGGTGAACAGGAACACTCTGCCGCGGGGGCTATTGGCGGCATGCTGGCGGCGCGCGGCCAGATCAGCCTGGTGGCGATTCCTTTGTTATTTTGGAGCTCGCTGCAATTCCTTAGCGTGCTGATTCGGACCACAAACCGCCTTTGGCATTCGCCGACTTACAATTGGTGGCGGTTGCCGTTGAAAAGCCTTGCCCTGCTCGGCATCACGGTGAGCGCCGTGTTGATCGGCATTTTGCTGCCCGGGATGGCACGGATGTTCCGGGAATGGCTCGCGACCCGGCTCGGATTTCCCGGTTGGATGTTCGCCATGATTTTCCAGCTCATTCCGTGGCTGGTTTTGTTCTACGGGCTGATCATGATTTACCGGCTGGCCCCCAGCCGGGCCACCCGGTTTTCCGAAGTCTGGCTC
>JBPPMB010000099.1:0-3097 GCA_051305855.1 Desulfuromonadales bacterium | reverse complement strand
GCGGGTGATCAGAACGATGGTTCTGATCGAAATCATTGCTCTTTTCTTTATCACGCTCTTTGTCGTGCTGCTGGTCATGTGGCAACAAGCGGTCAATGGTCCGATCAGGAATATTAAGCGTGCGAATGGGTAGCGGTATGGTGATATCAGCCTCGTCGAGGGCCTTTTTGATAGCAAGATGCGCATCGTGTTTGGCATCATAAAATCCCGTATCACCTGGATATTTCATCCAGACACCAACCTTCCACGAAATCGCCGAATCATCGAATTCCAAGCACCAGACCGACACTTCCTTGTTCTCCATACGCCATGACAAGCCATCAGCCGCATCTCGGAGCACCTGTTCGACCTGGGATAAATCGCTGTCATAGGACACGCCAACATCCACATCAACTCGTCGGGATCCGGTCACGATGTAATTTTCCAACGGTGACTGGAATACCTCTTTGTTTGGGATGATAATGTGCTGCCCGGTGAAGTTCTCTATGATGGTATTGCTTAGATTGATCTTTTAAACAAAGCCGAGGTAGCCCTTGGTACGGACAAGGTCATTTAGCTTAAAGGGCTTTCTAATGCCCATGATAACACCAGCGAGAAAGTTGGCCGCCAAATCCTGAAAAGAAAAACCAATGGCCAAACCAATAATGCCTGCACCAGCCAAGAGGCTGGTCACTGTTTTATCAAGGTTTAGTAAGCTTAAACTGACAAAAAAACCGATACAGACCAAGGCTGTTTTCATGCTGGTCGTCAACAGGTTTACCAATGCTTCACTATCAACCACACGACCAGCAACACGTTGCAAAATGCGCCCAACAATGCTTGCTAGAATGAACGTCGCAACCATCACTAAAATAGCGACTGCCAAATTCGGAATCATTTCAACTGACGACTGCCACCACGATCCCAGTTTTTCCAGGATGACATCGACTACTTTAGATACCGAATCAGCCTGGGTCAAAGCATAGTCTACACCGCTCTGCTGAACCTGCTGTGCTTGGTCTTTTGCTGCGGGCTTCAGTACTGCTCCAACAGTCCAGCTCATCATGCCCTGATAAATATCCATTCCTGCCTAGCCTCCTCATTTCCTGCGGATTGTGTGGCACGCAAGAGATCGTTTCCGTTTATTTACGCTGCTCTGCTATAGAGGCTGAGATAACCAATAACAGCATACAACACACAACACTGCACCGTTTGATGAGCGTCAGTCATAGATGGGTGTCTTATTATGTTTTTTATTACCTTTAGTTTTGCCCGTCTCGTTTCCATAACACTATGCCTTCTTTTCCCATGCGCGCAACGCAGACTGAGCTTCCAGCGTTTCGCGTACATCCGACAGCCGCTTTTCGAGCCGTGCGCGATCATGGCTGGACTCGATGTTGCGATCGACCAGTTCGGCAATACAATGCAGCTGTTCATCGAGTGCTCGGAAGTGGCTAGGTCTGATAGTCAGACTGCCGATGGTATTAAGGGCGCCGAGCATGCGCGCCAGTATGGCTACATTCACTTCGGCGCTACCCCGAATCTGATCGAAGGACTTGGCCAATAACTCCTCAAAACTTGGAACGTTCGCTATCACACGCAGTGTTTCTCCCTCGTAACGGCACGATGGCGGAAATTGTCTACCAACCAGCCGAGCCAGAATCGAGGTCAGATAGTCCACGCACATCACCGCCGTTGAAGTGTCATTGACCCCGGGAGAAAGTGCTTTGATGGCCATGTCCACGATCTGCCTGATACCAAAAGACGGGTCCAGCTCCACCGTGCGATGACGGCCAATACTGTAAGCACCATTGAGCGCATCAATGGTGCTCTGGTCTGGTGGGTAAGTCAGGGCGAGTGATACCAGTGCCGTATTTTGCACAACGAACGCGCCGATACCGTGATCCATACGCACGATAGTCCTGTTGTCCCCCGCCAGGCGCAGCAGCGCATTATTATTCACGCTTTGAATGTAACCGCTCACTGCTGCCGGCACTGGATACCAGGTCCTTTCATCCGGTGGCTCAAGTACCTGTTTCCGGCCTTCATCTTCATCAGGCCCCTGAGCCAGTTTTTCTGGCAGCAGTCGATCAATAGAGGCGTTAGTCTCCTGTGCGACCGAGGCGATGATGCTGGATGCCTGGATCGACAAGGCAATATGATGAATGAAATAGATAAGGATAACTACGCCACCGAGCGACATTACAAAGGCAAAGAATACCGCCAGACTCGGCACGAACTCGTCTACACCACCACTGCTGCGAATGGTGCGTAATACGATCAGGCAATAAGCAAAAATACTGGCGAACGCCCCCAGCGTCGCTTGCGTGACGCTGTTGCGCATGAAGTTCCTCAGAATGCGAGAGGTGTACTGGCCCGACGCCAGCACCAGTGCCAGCAGGGTCATGGAGAAGGTGATGCCCATAACCGTCATCATTGAACCGGCCAATGTGGACAACATCTGACGCGCGCCCTCCGCCTCCACCCCAAACAGAAGCGGCCAATGGCTTAGCCATTTGCTAAAAACGACATTTTCCGCTAGAATCAACACGACCGCGAAGGCAATGCTGCCCGTAACCATCAGCAAAGGAATAAACCAAAAGCTTGACCGCAGATTGCCCCAAAACTGTCTTAACTTATTCATCCTGCCACTTCCAATTTAGAATTTCCGGCATGTCTTCGCCGTGTTTTTCGACATAGGCCTTATGGTCAAGCAGCTTGTCACGCAAAAACTGTTTTGCGTAAGGGGCGCGAGGCCCCATACTCGGCACCCGGTCGATGACATCACCGACCCCTTTTACTTGCTATGTTAATCGGTAATCAGTCACTGACTTTCAGCTGAAAGTTTGAATCGGCCGGCACAGTAACGCCCCGCGAATGTGCGCCGCTTGCGGCGTCGCCATTGAGCGGATTGTCAGCAGCTTCGGCCTTGAGACGCTCTACCAGCCAGACCCCTGAAAAAACGGGCCGGGTAAATTCCCGGTCCATTTTTTATGGTGTGCCCGGCAGGGAGCAAACCATCAGGCCAGTGCGCTTTCATCGCCGCTGTCCTGGGTGAACAGGCATGATGAACCGGTCGTATCCCGCAGGCTCCAGAGAAAATCTGCATCAAGTTCCT
>JBPPMB010000040.1:0-3853 GCA_051305855.1 Desulfuromonadales bacterium | reverse complement strand
CTGCGAATGATTGCTTGTTCGGTACAGCTCCAGCACTTCCCCGATGTGCAATACATAAATAAGTTATAACAATATGATATTATTCAGTAATTTTTGACCTGTCCCCATGCCGGCCCCTGGAATCGGTGGTTAGAACAGCTATTCATCGACGGCTGCCAAGAAATGGTCAACACGACCCCGGATCCACTCGATCTCTTCGCGCGACCAAGATGAACCACTCTCAAAGACTGTGCCGTCTTTCACGGTGATACTAAGATGGTATGTCGGTGCACTGTCACTCCAGTCGCGAACGCTGACCTCAGTATTGCGGACCTCCGACAATGGTTGCACCTGTCTGGTACGCCTAACGACAGGCGCCTCCGAGGAGTAGCTGAAAGTCGCAGTATGTCTATCGAAGACGATCTTCGAACTCAAACCGGCGACCGCAGCGAAGAAGAGAAACGCGCTGAGGGCCGTCGCTCCCGCTGAAATGAACGCAGCCAGGAAGAAGACAGGATTCATGAAATGCGCCCAGTCGATCCTGATGAGCAGCTCGTAGGGAGCGAGTAGCGGAAAGAAACCCAGTGCGGCGAGAAGGATACGCATCCCGCTGCGCATCCGGGAGCGAACCTCCAAGCAATCCATACGTTCAACCAGCTCGGGATGCGACATATAGATTCTCTTACCTTTCTAACGTGGAGCAAACCGGCGCTGCGAGGCTTTATCGCGCAGCCGACGTCAGCTGGAGGACCCTACTCGTAGTGCGTCCACATGCGTAGTACCTTCACTGTACGAATATCATCGAAAACCTGATATACAAGCCGATGTTTGATGTTGATGCGACGTGAATAAGCACCAGCCAGGTCGCCAACGAGCTTTTCATATGACGGTGGCTTTTGAAAGGGATTCTCGGCAAGCATGTCGAGCAACTGCTTCGCTTTCGGTTTCAACCCCGAAGCAGAGAGCTTCTTTGCATCTTTCTGGGCCTGCCTGGTGTAGATTAGTTTCCAACTCACCAATCCAATTCCTCATCGCACTCTTCAACAGGCATCTTCATACCTTCAAGGATAGACTCCTTCATGCCGGGAACAGAATGCAGGTAGAGTGTCTCTTGTACTGCACGCCAATCATCCTCAGCAATCAGGAAAGCGCTATTGCGCTTGCCGGTGATCTGGATGGGCTCGTGCGATTCGGAAACGTCGTCGAGGAGCTTATAAAGAAGCTTTCTTGCTTCGGTCGCTGTGATTGTGGTCATTGATGCCTCCTTTGCGTACGTGAAATCGTACGTTAATTACGAGGCATTGTCAACCTTGTCTATTATAAGATTTCGCAAGATTGCGCAGGGTTTTGACGGGTCATCAGCAAGGCGCGCTGTCAAGCGTCGCCTGGAACGCTTGTTTGGGGCTGTTCTTTGTCCAAATCGAAATCGCTATCGGTATCGAAATCGTTCTTGCCGTTGCCGTAGACCGCCTGAACCTCTCGAACTTGGTAGCCCCGTCCACCCAGACGGCTGAGCATCGCCGGCTTATAATTTAAAAACTCTCCAACCGCACGATCAATCCACCGACAAAGCGCGGGTCAATGTCCTCGAAACCAACCGAGCAAAATTCATCCTTAGCTCTGGCGATTTGTTATGTGCTGCCTGTAGAACGCCAGAAAATCAGTCGGAGAGAGAACAGTCGCCCCCTGGCGGGATTCAGCGGGAAAATGTACGTGGTTGCCAGTGATAAGACACGCAACACAAGCGGCGATGGCGACTTCCAGAAATGGCTCATCATCAGGGTCTGGCAACGGTTGCTTGAGGGGGGAAGCGGCGACGATGCCGCCGTAATGTTTTATGAGATCAAGAATGGCTGCAACCTTGTCCTGATCAAACCTGAACTTGGGCCGAGCAAGTACATCCTGATATTCCGTCAGGATTCGGGCATCAAGGGCGAGCGTCAATTCGCCAGACGACGCCATACGCACAATATCCCCGCAAGGACCAAAAGGCGACAGCAGGCCAGCGACCAAAACATTTGTGTCAAGGACGATTTTCATCGCGTGCGTTTACCGCGAACTGCTTTGATCTCGCTGTCAATCTCCTCCGGAGAAATCCGATCTGTCCCTTGCTCAACTGACCGGCGCTGGAGATAGGCAGTTGCTTCGACCGCACGTGCCGTACGGAATGCCGAAAGAGCCTCTTCAAGATTTGATTCGTTGATCGCCGCAAGAATGGCAATGGGCCGGCCATTGCTTGTAATCACCATTTCCCGCTCTCCCGGGAGTTCTTTCCACACCTTTGCGGATTGGCTTCTTAAATCGCGAACACTTAGAAATTTCATAACGACCTCCATTCGTGTCCACTATAGTGTACACAAACGTCGCTCAATGTCAAATTGTGGGTCTTAGCACATAACGACCAAGCTCACTGGCGGCTATGGAGCGTAGCTGAATTGCCGTCTGGTGGAGCGCCTTGATATGAGTGGTTGATATCGCCATAAGCTGCCGTCACACCGGCGGCAAACCCAGTTCCTTCAGATACCGGTTGTGCGACTCGGCGGCCTCGGCAATGCGCTTTTCAACATCAGTCAGTTGTGCATGGACAGTGGCCAGGTCGATTTCCGGTTCGGCTTCGGCGGTGTTGATGTAACGGGAAATGTTCAGGTTGTAATCGTTCTTTTCGATATCTTCCATTGATACGCGCCGGGAGTAGCGTGTTTCCTCTTTGCGGAACTGGTAGGTGTCAACGATTTTGTCGATATCCTCGGGGCGTAACGCATTTTGCCGCTTCCCTTTTGCAAAGTGTTCGCTGGCGTTGATGAAGAGCACGTCATCGGGCTTTTTGCATTTTTTCAGGACCAGAATGCACACGGGGATACCGGTGGAGAAAAATAGGTTGGCCGGCAGGCCGATCACGGTATCGATATGGCCGTCCTTGAGCAGCTTGGTGCGGATGCGCGATTCCGCGCCACCCCGGAATAGCACGCCGTGGGGCAGGATGATGGACATGGTGCCTTCATCGCTAAGGAAGTGAAAGCCGTGCAGCAAAAAGGCGAAATCCGCCGCTGATTTAGGCGCCAGACCATGGCTTTTGAAGCGGAAGTCTTCGCCCATGACCTCGTTGGGATCCCAGCGGTAGCTGAAGGGCGGATTGGCCACCACCGCATCGCATTGGAGCTTCTTGGCCGGGTTCATCTCATTAAGGATATCCCAGTCGTTTTCCAGCGTATCGCCGTGGTGGATGTCGAACTCGGTATCCTTCAAGCCATGCAGCAGCATGTTCATGCGTGCAAGGTTGTAGGTGGTGATGTTCTTTTCCTGTCCATAGATCATGCCGATACCGTGTGGCCCCATCTGGCTGCGCACGTTGAGCAGCAGCGAACCGGATCCGCAGGCGAAGTCCAGCACGCGGTTGAGCTTTTTCTTTTTGCCGGTGGCTGGATCCTGGCTGTCGAGCGTGACAATGCGCGAGAGGATGGTGGAGACGGTTTGCGGGGTGTAAAACTCGCCCGCCTTCTTACCGGAGCCGGCGGCAAACTGGCCGATCAGGTATTCGTAAGCGTCCCCCAGAATGTCGCTGTCGGTGGAGAACTGCGCGATGCCCTCGGCAATCTTGCTGATAATGGTACAGAGTTTCTTGTTGCGGTCCGTCGCACTGCGGCCCAGTTTTTCGGAATGCAGGTTAATTTCCGAGAACAACCCCTGAAAGGTGCTGGCAAAGGATTCATTTTCAATGTATTTGAAGCCGCGCACCAGGTTTTACAGCAGCTCCGCGTTTTGGGTGCGGGCCAGCTCGGCAATGCTGCTCCAAAGATAATCCGGGTGGATGACATAGTGCATCTTGCGGCGCATCTGCTTTTCAAATTCCGCCACATCCTCGGCATTATCCTGA
>JBPPMB010000004.1:0-8094 GCA_051305855.1 Desulfuromonadales bacterium | reverse complement strand
AGCTGGAAAAACAGTGGTTAAAGAGCGAGGGGGACACTTCGATTGAAGTGTCCCCCTGTCAGTTTTAGACTTTTCTCGCTCACTTCACCGAGCTACTCGCCTTTCGTTCATTCATAACCTTGTAGGCGCAGAACTCGCCGCACATGGTGCAGGCACCGTGTTCTTCATCGACGCCTGATTCGGCGCGCAGGCGGCGGGCTTTTTCAGGATCGAGGGCCAGGGTGAATTGACCTTCCCAGTCGAGTTCCTTGCGGCACTTCGCCATGGCGATGTCTTTCTCCATGGCGCCAGGCACTTCCTTGACGATATCCCCGGCGTGGGCAGCGATGCGGCAGGCGATGACGCCTTCATGGACATCTTCCACCGTTGGCAGACGCAGGTGCTCACTGGCCGTGACGTAGCAGAGAAAGTCGGCGCCGGCCGCAGCGGCCAGGGCGCCACCAATGGCACAGGTGATGTGATCATAGCCAGGGGCGATATCGGTGACCAGCGGCCCGAGCACGTAGAAGGGGGCCCCGTGGCAGAGGCGCTTCTGCAACTCGATGTTGGTTCTGATCTGGTTCAGCGGTACGTGGCCCGGTCCCTCAATCATCACCTGCACACCAGCCTTCCAGGCGCGCTGGGTCAACTCACCGAGCAGAATCAGTTCATGAATCTGGGCGCGGTCTGTGGCGTCGGCCAGGCAGCCGGGTCGGAAACCGTCGCCGAGGGAGAGGGTGGCGTCGTAGGGTTTGACGATCTCCAGAAGTCGGTCGAATTGCTCAAAGAGCGGGTTCTCGGCGTTGTTATGGGTCATCCACTCGACGGTGAAGGAACCGCCGCGGGAGACGACCTCCATGATGCGGCCCTCGTTGTCCATCCGCTCGACTGTCGCCCGGGTTACGCCGCAATGCACCGTGATGAAGTCAACGCCATCATCCAGGTGCTTGACGATGCCGTCGAAAATCTCGTCGGCAGTCATGTCGACCATTGCCTTGCCCTTGCGGGTCACTGTATCGACTGCCGCCTGGTAAAGCGGTACCGTGCCGATGCAGGCGGTGGTCTCGTTGATGATGGCCGCTCGGATTTCATCGATTGGTCCGCCGGTTGAGAGATCCATGATGGCATCTGCGCCGGCGGCGACTGCCACGCGGGCCTTTTCCAACTCCTTGTCGATGCTGGTGTCATCTTTGCTGGTACCGATGTTGGCGTTGACCTTGGTCCGCAGGCCCTTGCCAACGGCGAGTGGAATGCCATTGATGTGTTTGTTGTTATGACAGATGATCGCTGTGCCTTCTGCGATGCGTTGGCGCAGGAGTTCCGGGTCGGTGTTCTCACTCGCTGCGGCTTGTTTCATTTTGTCGGTGACAACGCCCTGGCGGGCGAGTTCAAGCTGGGTCAGTGTGTTTTGTTTCTTCATTAATCCCCTTGAGAGCGGTTGAATCGTTGAATTGTTGAATTGTTGAATTGTTGAAAGCAAATCAACAGTTCAACGCGCGCAGCACATTTCAACGGTGCTTCAAGAACCAATTCTACAGTATTTCCAAGCACCAATCCAACCGTTACGCGTCCCGCACGGCTTTCGCCCCTGCGAAATGATTGATCGGACCGTGCCCACTGCCTAAAGGCACGGCGTGACGTATCGCTTCATTGATAAAGAGTTTGGCTAACTCGGCGGCTTTCATCAGAGCTTGACCTTGGGCGAGCAGGGTGGCGAGAGCCGCTGAATAGGAGCACCCAGTGCCGTGGGTATTGGTTGTGTCAATGCGCTCCGCCGCAACTTTGTGCACAGACTTGCCGGCCAAAAGGATGTCGATGGCATCCTTCTCGCGGTGTCCGCCTTTGATAAGGACGTGCCGCGGTCCCATGGCCTGCAGCTTTCTTGCGGCGTCTTCCATCTCTTCGAGTGTGCGTATCGTCTGTCCGGTCAGGACTTCTGCCTCCGGAATGTTGGGTGTTAACAGATAGGTGCAGGGCAGCAGGTCGCGTTGCACTGCGACAACCGCATCCTGCTTCAGCAAGGCAGTGCCGCCCTTGGCGATCATGACCGGGTCGACAACGCTGAGCAGATTGTATTTCTGGATGAGCCCTGCGACAGCGGTGACGTTTTCGGCGTTGTAGAGCATGCCGGTTTTGAGCGTGTCGGCGCCGATGTCATCGAGGGTTGTTTCGACCTGTTTGATAAGAAAGCTTGTTGCCGCTGGAGAGATCCCTCGCACGCCGAGGGTGTTCTGTGCGGTCAGCACGGTGATGGCACTGGTGCCGTAGGAGCCGAGCAGGGCAATCGTTTTGAGGTCCGCCTGAATCCCGGCTCCGCCACTGGAATCTGAGCCGGCAATGGTCATAACCCTGGCGGCTCCGGTTGCTCTCTTGCGATTGAACAGCAAGGAGAGTTCCCGCGCCGCGAGAACAGGACTCGGGTCGTCAGCGATAGCCGATACGACCGCAAGTGAGTCAGCCCCGGCCTCGAGCGCATCAGCACCGTTGGCCCAACCGATGCCGCCGATGGCGACTAACGGAATCTTGACGGCTCGGCGCACCTTTCGCAGCGTTCCCAGCCCGACCAGTTCGCTGTCGCCCTTGGTTTTGGTCGGGAAAATGCTGCCAAGACCAATGTAGTCGGCTCCGGCCATTTGGGCTTTGAGAGCCTGGTCGATTGTGCGGGTTGAAACACCGATCAGTTTGTTCGGGCCGAGCAGTCTCCGGGCATCGTGAACAGAGCCATCCTCCTGGCCCAGATGCACACCATCGGCAAAACATGCAACCGCCAGCTCCGGGCTGTCATTGACCAGGAATGTGACGCCGGCCTCCTTGCACAACTGTACCAGTTGACGTGCCAGGCTGACCTGCCCCTCTGGAGAACGCTCCTTGTCGCGGTATTGAACGACATGCACGCCACCACGCAATCCCTCGCGGACAATGCGCAGAACATGTTCGTCAGAACCTTGTGGAGTAATCAGATAGAGACCCTGAATCATCTTTTCTGCTCCCGAGTAAGGCTGTGTTGGTCACCGGGCACAACAGGTGCCAACCTTGTTTCCCAGGGGTCAATCCCGGATAATCGCTCTGATTATATCGAGAAGTGTTAAAAGAGGAAAGTAAAACGTAATATCCGGAAAGTAAGACGCAGACGAATGGTTGCCAATCTTTTCACACCTTGTTTCTCTCTTTACACCCCGTAAAGCCGCATGTTTAAATGTCGGCGCACTTCCAATACCAGTGGAGATACCAATGTCTGTCCCCCGCCCGACCCGGGTTGAAATCAACCTTGCCGCTCTCCGCCACAATTTCCAGGAAATCAAGCGCACCGTCGGTGCCGACTGTGATGTCCTGGCTGTGGTCAAGGCGGATGCTTATGGCCACGATGTCAACCTGGTTGCTCCGACTCTTGCTGATGCAGGAGCCTGCCTGTTTGGCGTTGCTCTTGTCGAAGAAGGCGTTGCTTTGCGCAGGCTGGGTATCGAGCAACCGATCGTCATTCTTGGTGGGGTTTTTCCCGGCCAGGAGCCTGACATTCTGCAGTATCAGCTGACACCCGTAATTTACAACCTGACCAGCGCACGTCAACTTGATAACGCAGCCAGCGCCGCCGGCCTCAGGATTGATTATCACTTGAAAGCGGACACGGGGATGGGTCGGCTTGGCTTCCGGTTTGAACAGCTCGATGAGGTGCTCACGGTCCTGAAAAGCCTGAAATGCCTCAACATGACGGGAGTCATGAGTCACCTGGCCATGGCAGATGAACCGGAGCGGCCAATGACCGGGTTGCAGTATGAGGTTTTTGCCGACGTGCAAAGGAAAATAACAGAATCCGGGTTCAAACCCCGCTATCGTCACATTGCCAACAGTGCCGGTATCTATAGCCGTGGACTGAACGGATGCAACCTGGTGCGGCCGGGGATCTGCTTATACGGTGGGTTGACCGGTGGTCCTTTTGCCCGCCAGTTCACACAACAACCAGTGATGCGCTTCGTGAGTCAGGTCGCCCAGCTGAAGGACATTCCACCCGGGGCAGGGGTCTCCTACGGACATCGCTTCGTGGCCTCGAGACGTTCACGAGTCGCAGCGATACCGGTCGGCTATGCCGACGGTTACAATCGCCTGCTGACTAACTGTGGTGAGGTTCTGATCCGTGGCCGGCGCGCCCCGGTTGTCGGGACGGTCTGCATGGACTGGACCCTCGTCGATGTTACCGACCTCCACGATGTCCAGGTCGGCGACCAGGTGACACTGCTCGGCCGGGATGGCGAAGCCGAGATCACGGCCGAAGAATGGGCGGGCAAGATTGGTTCCATCACCTATGAAGTGTTCTGCCAGATCAGCAAGCGGGTACCGAGGACGGCTGTCAAAGCTTAACCATCTCCTGCTCTGGCGATGAACTATCCTTCGACCAGGCGAAGTCTGGTTCTTGACCTCGGCACGGCTTTGCCGGTCGAGACTCTGAAAAGGGTTGCCTTGCTACCTGAGCCCATGTTAGATAAAACCTCTTTTGTCACAATTCAAGAAAACTACGAGGTCCATTCATGGCTGTCATCAAACGCGCATTGATCAGTGTCTCCGACAAAACCGGTATTGTCGATTTTGCCAATCGCTTGAAAAGTTTCGGCGTAGAAATCCTGTCCACGGGTGGTACCGCCAGCCTGATGAGGGAAGCCGGGCTCGAAGTGAAAGACGTCTCCGAGCATACCGGTTACCCGGAAATGCTTGACGGACGCGTCAAGACACTGCATCCGAAGATCCATGGCGGTCTGCTCGGCCTGCGCGACAACCCGGCCCATCTCGCCAGGATGGCGGAGCACGGCATTACGCCGATCGACATGGTGGTGGTCAATCTCTACCCGTTCGAAGCGACGGTGGCCAACTCTGACTGCTCACTTGAAGATGCCATTGAAAATATCGATATCGGCGGGCCGACCATGCTGCGCAGCGCGGCCAAGAACAACCAGTCGGTGACCGTTGTGATCGATCCGGCTGACTATGCCGTGGTTCTCGACGAGATGAATGCCAACGCCGGTAACGTCTCCCGTGAGACCAACTTCCGACTGGCTCTCAAGGTTTACCAGCGCACCTCGGCCTACGATGCGGCCATCTCCAACTGGCTGGGGCGCAGGATCGACGAAACAAGCGCCGACTTTCCGAGTGCCCTGACCTTCCAGTACCAGCGCACCGAGATCATGCGCTACGGAGAAAACCCGCACCAGAAGGCGGCCTTTTACGTCGAGCGCAACATCGAGGAGACTTCGATCGCCACGGCGATACAGCTGCAGGGCAAACAACTCTCTTACAACAATATCGCCGACACCGATGCGGCCCTGGAATGTATCAAGCAGTTCAGCGAAGGGCCAGCATGCGTCATCGTCAAGCACGCCAACCCCTGCGGTGTGGCGTATGGCGAGAGCTTGCTCGATGCTTATCAGCGTGCCTTCAGTACCGATACCGAATCGGCTTTCGGCGGTATCATCGCTTTCAACCGTGAGCTGGATGCGGCCACTGCCCAGGCGATTGCCGATCAGCAGTTCGTCGAGGTGATCATTGCTCCGAAGGTGACCACTGAAGCGGTTGCAGTCATCGCCGCCAAGAAGAATGTCCGCCTGCTTGCATGCGGTGAGTGGCCGGAGCAGTCGGCTGCCAGGCTTGAGATGAAGCGGGTCAATGGCGGCATGCTGGTGCAGGAGGCCGACCTGGCATTAACTGCCGAGCTGAGAGTGGTCAGCAAGCGCCAGCCGACTCCGCAAGAAATGAAGGACATGCTCTTCACCTGGCGGGTAGCCAAGTTCGTCAAGTCGAATGCAATCGTTTACGGTAAAGATGGCATGACCATAGGCGTCGGCGCCGGCCAGATGAGCAGGGTCAACTCGGCGCGTATTGCCGCCATCAAGGCCGAAAATGCCCGACTCGATGTCAAGGGGGCGGTCATGGCTTCCGACGCTTTTTTCCCCTTCCGTGACGGCATCGACAATGCTGCCGCTGTCGGCATAAGCGCCGTCATCCAGCCGGGTGGCTCGATCCGTGATGAGGAAGTCATCGCCGCCGCTGATGAACATGGCATGGCAATGGTTTTTACCGGGATGCGGCATTTCAGGCACTGATAGCGCAGTGATAAAAGAGACGTGATGATGGACTCGTGACACGTGATCCATAATCCGTAAAAGCGACAATTCGCGTATCACTGATCATTGGTCACTGCCCCATGGTTACGGGCTGTTTATCACGGCTCTTTGATTACGAATAACGGAGTTCACATGAAAGTCCTTGTTGTCGGTGGCGGTGGACGTGAGCACGCACTGGTCTGGAAGATTGCACAGTCGCCCCTGGTGGACACCATTTACTGTGCCCCTGGTAACCCGGGCATTGCAGGCCTTGCCATCTGTGTCCAGATCCCCTCTGATGATATCGCGTCGTTGCTCGATTTTGCCAAGGCTGAGCATATCGACCTGACCGTGGTCGGTCCGGAAGTGCCCTTGACCCTGGGCATCGTCGACCGGTTTCAGGCGTTTGGACTGGAAATATTCGGCCCGAACCAGGCGGCAGCCCGCATCGAGGGGAGCAAAAGCTTTTCCAAGGACCTGATGGCCAGATACGCGATCCCGACAGCGGCATACCAGACCTTCACAGCACATGATGCCGCAGTCGCCTACATCAGGAAACAGGGAGCGCCGATCGTCGTCAAGGCTGATGGCCTGGCCGCCGGCAAAGGCGTCATCGTCGCCATGACTGAAGAACAGGCGGTTGCCGCTGTTGACGACATCATGCTTGACAAAGTGTTTGGTGCAGCCGGAGCGAGCGTCGTCATCGAAGAGTTCATGGCGGGTGAAGAGGCCTCTTTCTTTGCCTTTACCGACGGCAGGCAAGTCCTGCCACTGGCCTCGTCGCAGGATCATAAGCGGGCTTTCGATAATGATCAAGGCCCGAATACCGGCGGTATGGGTGCCTACTCCCCGGCTCCGGTAGTGACCGCAGCACTTCATGATGAGATTGTCGAGACCATCGTCAAGCCGACCATTGCCGGAATGGCCAGCGACGGATGCCCGTACAGCGGGATTCTCTATGTCGGCTTGATGATCAAGGAGGGAAAGCCGCGGGTCGTCGAATACAATGCCCGGTTCGGCGACCCGGAAGCCCAGCCGCTGCTGATGCGCATGAAATCGGATATCGTGCCGGTTTTGCAGGCCTGTGCTCGCGGCAACCTGTCGCAGGATGTCATTGAATGGCACGACAAGGCAGCCGTCTGCGTGGCCATGGCCTCGGGCGGCTACCCCGGCACTTATGAAAAAGGCTTCGAGATCAACGGGTTGGAAGAAGTCCTGGGCATGGATGATGTGATGGTTTTTCATGCCGGTACACGTCTTAAGGATAATAAGATCGTCAATGCCGGGGGCCGCGTTCTCGGCGTAACGGGGCTTGGCAGTACGGTTGCTGAAGCGATCGAGTGTGCCTACAGTGCTGTTGACAAGATCAACTGGAGTGGTGTGCACTTTCGTAAGGATATCGGTAGAAAAGCGTTGAATCGTTAAAAAGGTAAAAGGTAAAAGGTAAAAGGTAAAGACCGCCACAGGACAAAGGGTACCTGTTTTTTTTACTTTTCACATTTCACGTTTCACTTACATAGGAAGAAACAATGAAAGAAAACCCTTTGGTCGGCATTCTCATGGGAAGCGACAACGACTACGAGATCATGAAAGAGACGGCTGTTGCTCTCAAGCAGTTTGGCATTCCTTTTGAGATGACGGTTTCCAGCGCCCACCGAACGCCCGAGCGAACATCTCGTTACGTGCGTGAAGCCCGCGGCCGGGGGATCAAGATCCTGATCGCTGGAGCTGGAGCTGCCGCTCATCTCGCCGGGGTTGCCGCCGCCGAAACAACCTTGCCGGTGATTGCTGTGCCGATCGATGCCACTGCGCTCAATGGGATCGATGCCTTGCTGGCAATGGTGCAGATGCCCGCCGGAATTCCGGTGGCGACCATGGCAATTGGCAAGGCCGGAGCTCGCAATGCCGGCATCTTTGCTGCGCAGATGCTGGCTGTTTATGATGCAGAACTCAGCGACAAGCTCGTACAGTTCAAGGCAGATATGGCCAAAGGAGTTGAAGCCAAGGCGGAAGCTCTCTCCAAGCG
>JBPPMB010000002.1:0-32250 GCA_051305855.1 Desulfuromonadales bacterium | reverse complement strand
CCCGCGTCCAACGTTGTCACTTAACTTCCCGCAGGCAACAGCTGCAGCCCACAGGCTGTGCCGTTGAGTAAGGGAGCTGAATAGTTACCATTGATCAATAATAATCACCAGCTTGATGATTTACAACCGGCAAACCAGAGATTTGCTGAGTCAGTGAACCGTGAGGTGTAACAGCTCACCCCCCCTGATCACTGCGGATGCGCAGGAACGACGGAAATCTGGGGATTCCGGATTGGTATGTACCGTAAAATTTGAAGGTCACCACAGCACCGACCGGCGGCGGCGATTGCCGTTCTTTATCACTGAAGCCCGTACCGATTTTGAATCGCGTACCATCGGCAAGCGCCACCAGCAAGGCGCCAAGCTTCCCCTCGTTGCGTCCCTGACCAGGCAGGTGCGCCAGCACCGTCGCTTCAGCATCCTGGTAACTTTTCACCTTGAGGATTTCAGGACTGCGTCCGGCAGCGTAGCCGGCTTCCGGCCGACGGACGATCAACCCTTCACCACCGAGTCTTTCGATTCTTTGTAATTCCTGCTGCAGCTGGGAATGGCCGTGAACCGGGAGCTGCGTGATGACGAAAGCATAAGCAGAGGGGTGGGCAGCAAACCAATCATTAGCCCTGTTCAGCCGTGCGGTAAAAGCGCCGGGTTCCTGGGGCACGTCGAAGATGGCGAACTTGAGCTGCAGCCAGCCATCGTGTGGCTGTTGCTGCTTGACGATTGAAACGGTCCTCTCAAAAGTGCCGCGACCACCCCAGAGTTCGCCTTCCAATGGGAAGGGTGGCAGGTCACGGACAAACGCAGGCGGCGGATAAAAACGGTTGCCGTTCTTCGACAGCAGCTGTTTGCCGTCCCAATAACCGCGTACGCCATCGAGCTTTTCGCTCATCAACCAACCGGAGACGTGCACCTGCTCCGAGTAGACCTGTGGCAGCATCAGCTCGGCAGCAAGGGAAAGGAACGCCGGTGATAGCAGCCAGCAGTACAACAGCAAAGAGACTTTAAGCAGACTTGAACCTGACGATGCAGATCGCCCCCCAAGGACAACAGTCGACATGATACCCCTCCTTAAATAAATGACAAATTCAGGCATAACATGAACAAGAAAAAACATGGCATCCAGAGCTGTTCACATACAGATGCTCCATGTAAATCTCAGCATAACTTATTCAACCTGATTGTCACGGCCGTTTCCGGACGAAAACTAGCGGAAACTCTGGATGGTACACCCGCAGTTTTCGATCCGGAAACGAGCAATTTTTCGCAAGGTCAAGGAAATCAAGGATTTGAGCGGAGGCGTAGTCCTTTACGCCGCACAATCACATCCGCCGATTGACGCAGAGATTGCGGAAAAGGGCCGTTTCCGGACGAAAACTAGCTCAGAAGGTTGAAATAATCCCTGGCCATGGCCACCAGACGCTGTTCAACATCCGCGACAAAATCAGCTGAAGACTTTTGATCTGGTTTACCCAGGCAATCACGCAAAGTGGTGCAGGATTCTGCCGTGAACTGTTGAGGATTGTCGCACAGGCGATAGAGCATATTGATTTTATCGGTCGCTTCTGCAAGATTCATGTCCACCAGCAGGCAGGCATGAGCGAGCACCGATGCATTATCACGACTTCCGCCTGCCCAACGCTGAGCCGTTCCCACCAGTTTCTGACCACCGATCTGCAGGTTGTAACGGCCATCGCAAAAAGAGCCAGGAATCTCGCCAGTGGTGGCGGTAAGACCGTAGCGCGCCAGGAAGTGCGTGAGAAAATCACAGAGCAGTTTATAGCCATCATCCAGATACCAGCCGCGGATCCTGGGATGAACCATTGAAAAATTGATGACTCCGGGTCCCTGTGGAACAGAGGAGCCGCCGGTACATCGGACAATGACAGGCCATCCCTCGGCGGCCAAGGCCCGGCAGGCTTGCGCAAAGTTGCCCATGCGTGATTCCCTGACCGTTGTCACCAGGCACCGGGGAGCCCGATAGATACAGAGGCATGGTCCGATTTCTCCCTTGATAACATGATCCAGCAATCGTTCATCAAAGGTCGCACTTCGAGGCAAATCACTACGCCCGTCAAAATCTTTCAGCGTCC
This sequence comes from Desulfuromonadales bacterium, assembly GCA_051305855.1. Lineage (GTDB taxonomy): Bacteria > Desulfobacterota > Desulfuromonadia > Desulfuromonadales > BM103 > M0040. Next base: position 30,160 of record JBPPMB010000002.1, on the reverse strand, counting down.
ACGGTTGGTCGAATCGCAAAAGGGGAAAGTTGCTGCTGATGTTTGGTTTGGCCATAGAGCACTCTATTCCTCGCTCGGGAGTAATCGCTTGCCAGCCTTTCAGAAGGAAGAATGTGGGGAAATCTATCCCGTTGCACACCATTCATGCAGAGTGTCGTCTCATCCCTGACAGCAAACCCGCAATGGTTGCACTCATTATCCATCGTAGCATCCCTGGCAAATCCTGCTACACTGTGACTCGAAATGCATTAAAAACAAGTTAAATGCGTCCGGCGAGAAACGCAACAGGAGGTTGACACCATGCAAACATTGGCATTTGAGAACAATGACCAGCTGCCAGCCCTCGGCCTGGGCACCTGGAAAGCCAAACCGGGGGACGTTGACAAGGCGGTTCGGGAGGCAATCAGGATCGGCTACCGGCATATCGATTGCGCTACCATCTACGGTAATGAAGTGGAAATCGGCAAAGCACTCGCGGGGGCCATACAGGCCGGAGAGGTTAAACGTGAAGAGCTGTGGATTACCTCAAAGCTCTGGAATAATGCTCACGCCAGAGAGCAGACCGTGGGAGCTTTGAAGAAAACCTTGCAGGATCTGCATCTGCAATATCTGGACCTCTACTTGATTCACTGGCCGGTCGCTATCAAACCGGAATCGATCTTTCCGAGAAGTGGAGACGACTTCCTCAGCCTGGATGAGATGCCACTGGCTGAAACCTGGTGCGGCATGGAGTCGTGTGTTTGGCAGGGGCTGACCAGGCATATCGGCGTATCCAACTTCAGCATAAGGGACATTGAGTCAATCAGGAGCAGCGCGACGCGCATGCCGGAGATGAACCAGATCGAGATGCACCCTTACCTGCAGCAGGACGAAATGCTGGCTTACTGCCAAAAGCACAGTATTCACTTGACCGCCTACTCGCCATTGGGTTCAGGGGATCGGCCAGACGTCTTGAAAAAAGCCAACGAGCCGAGCTTGCTCGAAAACCAGTGCGTAATGCAAATTGCCAAAAAACACGGTTACAGCACTGCACAGGTCCTGATCCGCTGGGCCATAGAGCGCAACACCGCAGTGATTCCCAAATCAGTCACGCCGGCGCGACTGGCCGAGAACTTTCAGAGCGCCGACCTTGAACTCAGCAATCAGGATATGCTGGAGTTGGCAAAACTTGATGCCGGCTACCGTTACGTAGAGGGCGGGTTCTGGACGATTGAAGGTTCGCCCTACACTCAAAAAAGCTTGTGGGGGTGAATACGGCGATCGAATCGCAAGTCAGGCCACTCACACAGCATTGACTGATTAACCTGAAATTCATACCGAACCTGCTCACAAAAAAGGGGTGCCTCAGAGGCACCCCTTTCCGCTTGCATAGGTACTGTCGACCTAGATACCGGCAGCTTCTTCCAGCATAGCCGTGGTAACCGACTTCGGACGCTCAATGCCGTAACCGAGAGCACGGTCCCAGGTGATGTTGGCGAGGCAGCCGAGAGCACGGCCGATCCCGAACAGGACGGTGTAGAACTCGTACTGGGTCACGCCATAGTACCACTGGATGACGCCGGACTGGGCATCGACATTCGGCCATGGGTTCTTGGCCTTGCCATGCTCGGTCAGAACACCCGGGGCCACTTCGAAGATCATCTTGATCAACTGGAACAGCGGGTAGTCTTTGAGGCCCGGGGTCTTCATGCAGAACTCGCGCTGCGAAGTGTAGCGCGGATCGGTCTTGCGAAGAACGGCGTGACCGTAGCCCGGGATGACCTGGCCGCTGTTGAGTGTGTCCCACAGGGCTTTCTTGAGGCCTTCCTCGGTCGGCACTTTGCCACCCAGCTGCTGCATGAAGTTCTGGGTCCAGCGCAGCACTTCCTCGTTGGCCAAACCGTGCAGCGGACCAGCGAGACCGTTGATACCGGCACTGTAGGCATAGTAAGCATCGGACAGGGCAGAGGCGACCAGGTGCGTGGTATGAGCGGACACGTTGCCGGACTCGTGATCGGAGTGCAGGATGAAGTACATGCGGGCAACATCGTCATAGGGAGCGGGGATGCCCATCATGCGAGAAAAGTTACCGCCCATGTCGAGGTTCGGATCGGCGGCAATGTGGGTGTCGCCCATATACTTGATGCGATAGATATAGGCACCGATCGGGCCGAGTTTGGCCATCAGGTTGGTGCAATCTTCGTACATATCTTCCCAGCAGGTCATCTTGTTGAATTTGCCGGCCGCATAGTTGCTGGCAAACACCGAGTCGCGCTGCATGGCGAGGATTGCCGATGAGAACATGGCCATCGGGTGGGAGTCGCGCGGCAGGGCGCGCAGGACATCAATAACGTACTGGGGAACCTGGGAACGCTGCTTCCATTCCTCGACGATCTCCAGGGTCTGCGCCATGGTCGGTACGTCGCCGGTCATCAGCATCCACCAGAAGCCTTCAACATAAGGATAGTCGCTACCGGGAACTTTCGGCAGGGCATCAAAGGTTTCGGGGATGGTCTTGCCGCGGAAGCGGATGCCTTCGTAGGGGTCGAGGTAGGAGATATCGGTGACCAGGCTCTTGATGCCGCGTGCACCGCCGATAGCCTGACCGATAGTCACGTCACCCAGCTTGACATCACTGCATTCCTTGACCAGACGGGTGATGCGGGGACGATGCTCGTCGATTTTCTTACGCAGGGTTTCCTTAAGTGTTGACATACGCTCTCTCCTTTGGGGAATGGAATGGTGGCGGGCAAGAGTGCCCACCAGAGTGAAACTGTCCCTTGTTCAACAACTTTCACATGACAAATCATCCCGCCGACAACCCTTCCCTTGTGCGAAAGCCCGCACCACACAGAGGACGAATAAAGCGGGAAAATATCAGAACCGATCAAGAGCAAATCATGACTGTTATTCTTTACTCTTTCTCATCTTCCAAATAACGTTCTAACAAGTCACCCTTAAACTGTCAAGCCGATTTTGTATACAGTATGCGATTTCTTTTTTCTGTAGCGGCCGTTATTTTCAATTGCATTAATATGCCGCCATGTTAATATGCACAAAAAATAGGCATATAATCCATGAAAATCGGCGCTCTAACACTTAAAAACCCCATCATTTCAGCACCTATGGCGGGCATCTCCGACTTGCCTTATCGTCTCATCATGAAGCGCCACGGCGCAGCACTGGTATTCACCGAGATGATCAGCGCCAACGGGCTCTTTTTCAACGGCAAGGTAAGCCGCGAGATGCTCGAGTCCCGCGCCGAAGAACACCCTCTCGGGGTGCAGCTGTTCGGCGAAGAGCCTGTCCGCCTGGCTGAAGCGGTTAAGCAGGTCGAAGATTGTGCTGAGCTCATTGATCTCAACCTCGGTTGTCCGGTTCGCAAAGTCATCCGCTCCGGAGCCGGCTGCGCCTTGCTGCGCGAGCCGGCCAAGGTCGCTCGCATTGTCTCTGCCCTACGCCTCGCGACTTCCCTGCCTTTGACGATCAAGTTTCGCTCCGGCTGGGACCACGACTCGGTCAACTTTCTTGAGATTGCCCGTATCGCCGTCGAGGAAGGTGTCGATGCAGTCACCCTGCACCCGCGAACACGTTCACAGATGTTCGGCGGACAAGCCGATTGGCAGCAGATCAAGAGCCTCAAAGAATCTCTTTCGGTCCCTGTCATCGGCAGTGGGGACCTCTTTACGCCTGAATGTATTAAAACCATGTTTGAGCAGACCGGTTGTGACGCAGTCATGGTTGGCCGGGGTGGGTATGGCAACCCCTGGATCATCAGCCAGGCCCTGGAGCTGCTCGCAGGTCGGCCTGCGACCCAACCGTCCCCCGCAGAGCGGCTTGCCGTAGCTCGGAACCATTTCGCAATCTGCCTGGAGACCTTCGGCCCGCAGAAGACGCTGGGGCTGATGCGCAAGCATCTCAGCTGGTATGTACGCGGCATGGAAAATGCTGCTGGGTTCCGCATGGAGATCAACCAGACCAAAACGATCGCCGAGATGAACGACCGGTTTGAGGATTTCTGTGCCGATGCTGCCTGAACAGCCTAAATCAACGGGCCAGACCGCCGGCTCAGCTCCTGGTACAGACTCGACGCTCTATGGCATGATTCTGGAGAACATTGACCGTGCTGTGATTGCCTTCGATCAGGAGGGCCGGGTCACTCTCTTTAATCCGGCCGCTGAAGCGCTCATGGAACGCTCATCCCGGCAAATGATCGGTCAGCACTACCAGAAACTGTTTAAAGACCAGAAAACCCTGCTCTACCTGGTTAAGATCGCCCTGGTCGAGGGCCGCTCCATCACTGACGATGAAGGCCTCTACCTGCACCGTTTGAACGCATCGCCATTGCCGGTGAATGCTTATGCTGCGCCGATTTACGCTTATCGTGGCAACCAGGACGGGGCGGTTATGATCATTCGGGACCTGTCGCGGATCAAGGATCTCGAAGGGACCTTGCGCCGTGCCGACCGCTTGTCGATGCTCGGCACCCTGGCCGCCGGACTGGCCCATGAGATCAAAAACCCGCTGGGAGGCATCAAGGGTGCTGCGCAACTGCTCGCCATGGAACTGGTCGAAGAAAATTCCTTGCTCGAGTACACGCAGATCATGATTAAGGAAGTAGAGCGCATCAATTTCATTATTGAGGAGTTGATGGATCTTGGCAACCCACGCGCTCCAGAAATCGGCGATGTCGATCTGTCCAAGGTTCTCGACGATATCATCTTGCTGCAACGGGAAGCTGCACGCGGCAAGAGCATCAAGTACATATTAAAGCTCGACCCGAGCATCCCGCCAATCAAGGGTGACGAGGGTTTTCTGACCAGGCTTTTTCTCAATCTCATCAAGAATGCAAGGGAAGCAATTGTTCATGATGGTGAAGTCCTGGTTGAGACCAGAATCTCCTCCAATTACCACATGACCAGTCCGGGCAGACGCTCATCACAGATGGTGGATATCACGATCACGGATACAGGTTGTGGTATCGAGGAGAAAGAGATGGACCGCATCTTCACCCCTTATTTCACCACCAAGAGCAAAGGAAGCGGTCTCGGACTGGCGATTTCCCAGAAAATCATTGAAGATCACCATGGCCTGCTGAAGATTGAAAGTTCTCCTGGTGTGGGGACGACTGTCATTGTCTCGTTGCCGCTGCGTCGTTAACGCGGGGCTGTTTTTTCCAAGGAGTGTCTGTATATGTCGATCAAACGGATTCTGGTCGCGGATGATGAAGAAAGCATTCGCTGGGTACTATCCAAGTCACTGACCAAACAGGGCTTTGAGGTCGACCTTGCCAGCAACGGCAAGGACGCTTTACTGATGAGCAGGAAGCAGAGTTACGACCTGGCGGTTCTGGACATCAAGATGCCGGGGCTCTCCGGGCTGGAACTGTTACGCAAGTTCCAGGAGGAATGTCCCATGGCCCTGGTTATTATCATGACAGCCGAATCATCCATGAGTAACGCCGTCGAGGCCATGAAGCGAGGCGCTTACGATTATCTCACCAAACCGTTTGACCTGGATGCTCTCGATGCAATCATTTTCAAAGCACAGAAAGCAGCTGAGGTCTCTGCTGAGGTGTCGCTACTCAAACAGGAGATCAAGCATCATTACCAGTTGGAACGCACAATCATCGGCCAGAGTCAGCCGATGCAGAAAATATACAAGGTCCTCGGCAAAATCGCACCTGCTGATGTCACCGTTTTGATCTATGGCGAAAGCGGCACAGGCAAGGAGTTGATTGCCCGTGCCATTCATTTCAACAGTTCGCGTCTTGGCAAGCCGTTTATCGCGCTCAATTGCGCCGCAATCCCGAGAGAACTGCTGGAAAGCGAGCTGTTCGGCCACGAGAAAGGTGCCTTCACCGGGGCCACTGAAAGAAAGATCGGCAAGTTCGAACAGGCCAGGGAGGGAACGCTCTTCCTTGATGAAATCGGCGATATGCCTCTGGAACTGCAGGCCAAGTTACTGAGGGTCCTGCAGGAGAAAGAGATAACCCGAACCGGTGGCAATACCACCATTGACGTCAACACCCGTATCGTTGCAGCAACCAACCAGGACCTCAAGGAGAAAGTTCAGCGCAAGGAGTTTCGCGAAGATCTTTACTATCGCCTGAACGTGGTCCCCCTGGAACTGCCGCCGCTGCGTGAGCGCCGCGAAGACATCCCGAACCTGATCGACTACTTCCTGGTCAAAGCCAGTGAAGAATATCACACTTCAGCAACCGGTCTCTCCAAAGAGGCAATGGACTTGCTCTGCAATTACGAATGGCCGGGTAATGTCCGCGAATTGGAAAACATCATCCAACGTGCAGCGCTGCTCTCGCCTGATGGGCTGCTTAATGTGGCGGATTTCCCCAGCCTGGCCATGGGGCGTGACAAAAAAGGCAACAGTACTTCTCTGGAAGGGTTGATCAATCAAAAGCTCCAAAGCTCCCTGGCCCAGATCGACCTGCAGGACATGAACAATCTGTACGAGATGGTCCTGCATCAGATGGAGCGGCCATTGATCAACATCGTCCTGGAAAAAACCCGCGGCAACCAGGTCAAGGCCGCAGAAGTGCTGGGGATCAACCGCAATACGTTGCGGAAAAAGATACAGACCCTCAATATCACAGCCAAGAGCAATTAGTGCCCATCCGGAAACTCCGGATGGCACGACTGCAGTTTTCGATCTGAAAACGAGCAACTTTTCACAAGGTCGTGTAGAGATGCAACGACAAAACGACGTCACATGGCAGCCGGACATGCCTCGAGTAGCGATCATCGTGGCCATGACCAAAGACCTGGTTATCGGCTCTGGCGACGCCCTCCCCTGGCATCTGCCCGACGAGCTGCAGCTCTTCAAGCGCTTGACCATGGGCTGCACGGTCATCATGGGGCGCAGGACCTATGCATCCATCGGCCGGCCACTACCGGGTCGGCACAATATTGTGCTGAGTCGCTCAAAAACAGAGCTGCCAGGCGTTCAGCTCTGTGGCAGCTTCATGGCATGTTTGACCGCTGCGGCACATCAGGGTCGCCCAGTGTTTATCATCGGCGGGGAGGAACTCTACCGCAAAGCACTGCCGGTTGCTTCGGAGCTGCACATCTCCTGGGTCAAGGATGCTGTTTCCGGTGACAAGTACTTTCCAGGATTTGACCTCACCGACTGGATCCCTTGTGATAATCAGGATCACCCGGGGTTTCGTTACGCTCATTATCGACGCAGAGGCGGCAGCTAGCCCCCTTCCTGCCTTCGGTTTCTGCCGCAAAAGCTGCGTCTGCCGCGAAGGCGACAAGACGTGTTTTCATGTTGGTCCCCTGCAGTTTTCACCAGTTGTCGCCCAAGGGCGCCAGGACAATTATCCTCGCCACAGTGGCATCTTGGCCAGTTACTCTTGCCGTTAATACTTTAATTTGCCATACAGAAATAGACATTTATACTCTTAACCAAGGAATTCAGCTATTAGCAGAGGTTGTAACCATCAGCCCACGAATACCCTTCTTGCCGGGCATCTTGCCGGGCTTGTGAGTTTTAAAGATAGTGTGAGATAATTGATCATTTGTTGCAGCGCTGACGATGCATGTCAATGCGTACAGTCCCAAGACGTGTTGCAACGGTGTTCGGGGAAATCCAGAGATTGATTCAACAAGCGGCTGAACAGCGACAGAAAGGCTGCATATTTTTATGTGATGAGCAGAAGGTCATATGAATCGTACAATCTTGACAAGCATGACACTCTTCCTGCTGGTGGCAACAACAGCGACAGCACTGACCCTGGACGGGAACTGCGATATACGCTTCTTCGGCCAATCAACCCTGCATGGTTTCGAAGGGAAAGTGGCCTGCCAGCCATTTACCCTGACCAGCGCAGGCGAAACCGGGGAAGACAAGATTATCCGGCAAACGGTTGTCGAGGTGCTGGTCGTCGAGATGGACACAGACAACTCTGGTCGCGACACCAAGATGCGCGACATGTTCGAGCAGAAGAGCTATCCGCTGATCCAGGGCCTGTTTGCAGATATCGATCCCGATCTGGTCCTGCAGCAGTTACAGGGGGTGGAGTCTGCACCGGGACGCCTGGAATTTGACCTTCGGATTCGCGAAATCAGCCAGCGGGTACAAGCTATGACCCGCGACCTGGTGATGACCCCAGAGCATATTTCGTTTGCAATGGAATTCCCACTTTCTCTAACCAGCTTCCAACTGCAGCCGCCCAGTGCCCTCGGCTTCATCAAGGTTAAAGACCAGATACAGGTCAAAGTCAGGGTGTTGTTACAGCGGCATTAATCCGTTCTGCTTGACGTTGAACATACAAAGAAGGAGACATCTATGCCCGTATGGATTCAGCATATTGAAACCATGGCACCAGAAAGGGTCTATTCCCAGGAATACGACAGCAGCAAAATGCAGGAATGGACCGGTGATGAGCGCCAGCGCCGTATGGTTCGAGCCCTTTACCGGAAATCCGGGATTGATACACGGCACAGTGTGATCACATCCTTCGATGAGAATCTGCCGGACGACTTTTTCCCGCTCGGGGACGATGGAAAGCGGCACGAGTTGTCCACAGCAGCACGCAACAAGATTTATACCCGGGAATCCCAGCGCCTCGCGGTTGACCTGGCCCGTCAGGCAATCGCCAAATGTGCCGGCCTGGATTCGAGCGAGATCACTCATGTGGTCACGGTCTCCTGTACCGGTTTCTGTAACCCTGGCCCCGATTACCACATTATCAACGAACTCGGCCTGTCGCACGCCACGCAGCGCTACAACATCGGATTTATGGGTTGCTATGCAGCTTTTCCAGGCTTGCGTATGGCCAAACAATTCTGTGAAGCCGACCCTGCAGCGGTGGTCCTGGTCATGTGCCTGGAACTCTGCACACTGCACCTGCAGCTCAACGGTGGCGAAGATTCCATGCTCGCCAACTCACTCTTCGCTGACGGGGCTGCAGCAGCTATCGTCAGTGCCCACACGCCACAGGAGGATCAAGCCTGTTACCAGCTCGGTGCTTTTCACTCAAGCCTCATCCCGAGCGGCAAGGAAGACATGGCCTGGACCATCGGCGATCTGGGCTTTGACATCGCCCTGTCGAGCTATATACCAAAGATCATAGGCGCGAATATTCGGGATTCCGTCCGGCCGGTGCTCGCCTCCCGGCGGTTCGAACTGGAGGACATCACGACCTGGGCTGTCCACCCGGGTGGCAAGGCGATCGTCGACAAGATCGCTGAAAGTCTCGGTCTGCAAGATGATCAGGTCGCCGCCTCCCGAAAAATTCTCCGCCAGTACGGCAACATGAGCAGCGCAACCGTGCTCTTTGTCCTCAAGGAGATCCTGCATCAGCAGGAACGCCCTCGCAATGAAGAAGTTTGTGCCATGGCCTTCGGCCCTGGGTTGACCGTCGAGATGGGCCTGCTGCAGGCACAGCGGGCCCACAGCCCGAGCAGGGCAGAGGTCAGGGACGAGATCCTGGTATCGTGAATCATGGTCAATTGATGTCTACCCGTACAAGGTCATGTCTGCTTTGGCTCCTGGAGCGCAAACGTAATTCTGTCCTGCTGCTCCTGCTGCTGATCACGACCGGGCTGCTGCCTTTTGCCGTCACGGTCCCTGTCGAGCAGGACAGCCGTTCCATGATAGCCAATCAGCCGGTACAGCTTGCAAACTATGAGCGCTTTCTCGACCTGTTCGGCAACGATGAAGAACTGCTGCTGAGTGTCACCCCCCCGCAGCTGCTTACCCCGGACGGGTTAGCGCTGCTCGCCGAGGTGACCCTGCGGCTCACGGATATGAACGGGGTCAGGCGGGTCCTGAGTCTGAGCAATGCGCGGCAATTGACCAGCGGCAGGTACGGCGCTGAAGACCGGCCGCTCCTGCAGCAGGCCGACGACGCGGATTTCGCAACCGCCGTGCAGACCGCGCTGAGCGATAATCCTGAATATGAAGGGCTGCTGATCTCGGCCGACCAGAAGACGGCAGGACTGGTCATCACCTTGCAGGACCAGCGCGGTGAACCTGCCCAGCGCCACGGCCTGATCCGTGAAGTGCGGGCACTGATGACCAGCCTTGCCGGACGCGGTGCATTTCATCTCACCGGTACCGGCGTGCAACAGAGCGACGTGGCCGATTATATCCTGCGCGATCAGAAGGTCATACTTCCCCTGGTGGCTATCGTCCTGATCGTCATGCTGGCGGCAATCTTCCGCAGAATATCAGGCGTCTTTCTGCCGCTTCTGGCAACCGGCATCAGTCTAATCTGGACCATGGGCCTGTATGCCTTGTGCGGCTTTGAACTCAACCCCATCACCTCCCTGTTGTCACCGGTGGTGATGGTGCTGGCCGTCTCAAACAGCGTTCATCTCTACAACGGCTGGCTGCTTCTCGACGGGGCAGATGACCACCGCATTGAGCTGGTTGCCGGCAAGGTTGATGAACTGCTCGTGCCTTGCCTGTTCACAGCACTGACCACGGCATGCGGCCTGATTTCACTGACCATCAGCTCGGCGCCGGCGGTGCGCCAGTTCGGTCTGTTCGCTGCCGTCGGCGTCATAATCTCTTTTCTGGTCAGCCTGGCTCTGGTGCCGGTGGCTTTAAGCTACCTGCCTTTAACTGGCCGCCGGCATCGTGATGGAATCGGCCTGCTCCGCTGGATGCTGCAGGCCATCGCCAGCCTGACCATCAGACGCCCCCGGTCAATCATGCTCGTCGCCCTGCTCCTGTCGGGTGTGGCATTGGCGGGGCTGCCAAAGCTGCAGAACAACACAGATATGGTCGCATTCCTGCATAACGATGCACCGCTGGCGGTTGATACCCGCTACATCGATGAGCATCTGGCTGGTGTCAACGCTCTTGAGTTCATGGTGGAGAAACAGGATCACAGCCGTCTTGATGGGGTAGCCGATTACGCCAAACTTGACGCATTCGAAGCCCTCGCCCGCCAACAGCAGCCGGTCGCCAGCGTCTTTTCCATTCTGACCCTGCTGCGCCAACTGCATCGTGCCGAGACAGGGTCAAACGTACCGCCACTGCCCATCGATGAGGACCAGATGCGTTACGAACTCGATCTGCTCAGCATGGCAAAAGACCAGCCGCTGCTGAATCGTTTTCTGACATCGGATCTTCAGACAACCCGGGTCAGTGTCTGGCTCCATGATGTCGGCAGTCATTCTGCAGCCATAGTTACTGAAAATCTGCTGGAAAAAGGACGTGCCCTGTTCGGACCGGATTATCGGCTGACACCAACGGGCAGCTTTCACCAGATGAATTTCGATGCGAACCGCCTGGTGAGCGATATGATCAAAAGCTTCTCGCTTTCCATCGGCCTGGTGCTGCTTTCGATCCTGGTCTTGCTCCGTTCGTTGCGCCTGACCTTGCTGGCGATGATTCCGAACGTCATCCCGATCATCTGGACGATGGGCCTGATGGGCTTCTGCGGCATCGATCTGAGCACCGGCACAGCGATGATCGGCGCGGTGGTCATAGGCCTGGCCGTCGATGACACCATCCACTACATGGTGCACTACCGCCGGATTTATGCCGGTGTGGCCAGTGAAGCGGTGATGACCACCACCACCCGGACCGGACGGGCACTGATGATTGCTTCCCTGGTGCTGGCGGTCGGTTTCTGGGTCGGCTGTCTCAGCAGTTTCAAACCGACCATCTACTTTTCATTGCTTGTGGGAGGAACCCTGCTTGGCGCGCTGATCTGCGACTTGCTGGTTTTGCCTGCCTGCCTGGTCCTCAACTGCCCGTCTCGCAAGGAAGTGCGCCGGTGAGGGTCTTGATGCTGATCTGGATAGGGATCTGCTGCCTGGCGGCAGGACCGGTCCTCGCCCAGGAGGCCGAATCACGCTCTGCAGAGTCGCTGGACTGGACCCAGGACCTGATCTTGCAAAGGGTTGTCGTCCCTTCCACAGAGCAGCCCCAGGGCGAAGTGCAGTTGATCCAGCGCGGTGATCTTCTGGTGGTGCAGACCCTGTTATCGAGCAGGGTTCTGAAACGGGTGGCCGCAGCGATCGATGCCAAGGAAAGCCGCAACTGGCCGGAAGCGCGCGCAGGTCATATCGATTCGCTTCGTTATCGCGAGGAGCTGTTCCGCGCCACAGAAAAAGCCTGGGAAGCCTTCCGGCAACGCAGTGATCACGAACAGGATCGGCAGACTCTGGCGATCGAGTTCATCATCGGCCCGAAGCAGTCGCTGATTGCCCTGTCGTTGCCGCAACTGGCAGAGGATGGCATCTACCTGCGACTGGTCGACAAGCAACCGCTAAAGGTCTGGCGGGGGTCAGAAGTGTACGTGCAGGCGAACATTGTTGAGATCGTCAAGGACAGTTTTCATCTCGACGATACCGCTACCGAAAAGCTGCTGAAATCACTCTGGCCAAGCCACAAAAAGCCCACGCTGGAATGAGTCAGAAACGGAGATGAGAATGCCTGCAGGCAGCAAGTTCGCTCTGAAGATCAAGGATTACATCGACTCTCCGGAGCGCAAGCGAGAATACAACGAACAACATTTCAGCGAAGCCGCCAGCCGCTACGACTTTGCTACCCGGGCAATGTCGCTCGGACGTGATGCGGTCTGGAAAAGACAGCTGATCGCGGCCTTGCCGCACTTTCCCGCCCCGGTCTGCGTCGATCTCGCCTGCGGGACCGGGGACATCGCCTTCCTGCTGGCCGAGAAGTACCCGGCAGGTCTGATCGTCGGCATCGACCTGACCGAACCGATGCTGCAACTGGCCCGACAGCGCAGAGCATCAACCAATATAGCGTTTATCCGCGGGGATATGGGGTCCACCGGTTTTCCCAACGAGTCAGCAGATATAGTCACCGGCGGTTATGCCGTACGCAACGCGGCAGATCTCCGCCAGGCCTTTCTAGAGATTCACCGCATCCTCAAGCCCGGCGGATGCTCTGCCCTGCTCGATTTTTCCAAACCATCCAGCCGCCGGTTCCAGCAACTGCAGTCTCTGGTCTTGAAATACTGGTGCGGCCTGTGGGGCTTCCTGCTGCACGGCAATCCCGAAGTCCACTCCTACATTTCGGCCAGTCTCATGGCCTACCCGGACCGCAAGCAGCTGCGGGAGATCATCGCGGAAACCGGTTTTGCCGTCAGCCACTCAAGACAATTCTACTTCGGGACTCTGGAGCTGCTGGTCTTGCAGAAAAGGACAGGATGATCGGTGGCCCGAACGACTTAAAGTTTGAGCAACTCCAACCGAGAGGAGTTTTATCTTGTCTTTCAGTGCAGGCGCTAGCTCGTTTTCGTCTGGAAACGGCCCTTTTCCGCAATCTCTGCGTCAATCGGCGGATGTGATTGTGCGGCGTAAAGTACTACGCCTCCGCTCAAATCCTTGATTTCCTTGACCTTGCGAAAAATTGCTCGTTTCCAGATCGAAAACTTCAATCGTGTCATCCGGAGTTTCCGGATGGACGCTAGCTCGAAAACGTTTGGATTACCATGTTCCCTGACAGCATAGCGAAAATCCACACCGCGGATCCCCGTAAGAAGCCCACCGATTATGAGGTCATGATTGTCGGAGCTGGTCCAGTGGGCCTGACCCTGGCCAATCTTCTCGGTCAGCACGGCATCCGCACTCTGGTTCTGGAAAAAGAGTTCATCACGCCAGATGCGCCGCGTGCGGTATCCCTGGATGACGAGAGCCTGCGCATCTGGCAGCAATGCGGCTTGATTGAGGCCATCCTGCCTTTTGTAGCACAGGGCGATGAAGGGGATGTGGTTTTTACCTACCGAGCCCGGACTGGCAAAGAACTCTTCAGCATGGTCCAGCGCGGTCGTCCATACGGCTACGCACGCGGCAATGTCTTTCTTTTTCATCGTGTCGTACAGGTGCTGAGAACAGGGGCGGGTCGTTTTCCCAATGTCGAATTCCGCTCAGGTTGGACCGCAGGGCGTTGCCTGCCGCAGGACGATGGTGTCCTGCTGTTCGCTCACGATCCCGACGGGGTGGAGCATGAGCTCAGAGCGGATTACCTGGTCGGCTGTGATGGTGGACGCAGCACGATCCGCAATCAGCTGAAGATTTCCTTGCAGGGTTCTGCCCGCAAGGAAGCCTGGCTGATAATCGACACTTTCAACCCGTCCTTGAGTGGCCGGCCACCTCGACAAGGCGTGCAGGTCTGGTGCGATGCACGCTGCCCGACAGCAAGCATTCCTTTGCCTGATGGCTATCGACGTTGGGAATTCCTTTTACGTCATGGCATAAACCCGGAAGATTATCTCGACGAGGCCAGCATCCTCAATCTAATTGCTCGCCGCCAACCTCCGGGCGATGTCAAGCTGTTGCGCCGGCTGGTCCATAACTACAAAGGATGCGTGGCCGAACGCTACCGTCAAGGACGGGTCTTTCTCGCGGGCGATGCGGCCCATCTTTCCCCGCCGTTTGCCGGCCAGGGGATGGCGACCGGGTTGCGCGACGCTGCTAATTTGGCCTGGAAACTCGCTCACGTCCTGCGTGGTATGGCGTCCATGGAATTGCTGGACAGCTATGAACAGGAGCGTCGGCCGCATCAGATCAGGATGCTCAGGCTGGCCAGGCGCATGGGGTGCATGATGATGCCCCGCCTGCGCTTGCAGGAGGTTATGGTTGACTGGTTTTTCACTCTTGCCGGTCGCTTCGACTGGATGCGGAATCTGATGGAAATCCGGGGGGTAAATATCACACCGGTATACGCTCAACGAGGGCAAAGCAAAGGGTCAAAGACTGGTCATTATCTGCTTCAGCCAGCGGTCGGCAGCAAAGGCCTGTTCGATGACCTTTTGGGACCGAATTACACCGTCATCACTTTTGACAGGGCACCTCGAAAAAGTTTGAGTCCTCAAGAGCTGTTGATATGGGAAGGTTATGACACAGTTTTTCTGAGGATTCGACCGGACGGGGCCACCAGTACGGCTTACCAGGCCTTTGATGATTGGCTTGGGGGCTGCCAACGGCGTTTGTTGATCGTCCGCCCCGATCGCTTTGTCAAAGAGGACCGGATTCTTCCGGCCTGATCTCTGCGCTCAGAACCACAGCCATCCGAACAGCAGAAAAACCCTGCCAATTCATTTATGCGGTGTAATCATCATTGCGCCGTGAGCGACTTTCGAAGCGCGTATACTCACCCAGGAAGGTCAGCTGTTCAATCCCGAGTGGCCCGTTACGTTGCTTGCCAACGATCACCTCGGCGCTGCGTTCGTGATTTTCGGTGCAGCTGTTGTCACGCCTTTTACAAGCATCACAATAGACCGTCTCCCGGTAGAGGAACATGATAACGTCTGCATCCTGCTCAATGGCACCCGATTCACGCAGGTCGGCCAGAACGGGACGTTTGTCGGTCCGGCTCTCCAGGGAACGATTAAGCTGCGACAGGGCGATCACCGGAAGGTTGAGTTCCTTGGCCAGCGCCTTCAACGAGCGGGAGATTTCCGAAATCTCCTGCTGGCGGTTCTCGGTGTTCTTGCCTGTCATCAATTGCAGGTAATCAACGACAATCAGACCGATATTTTTTTCCGCCTTAAGGCGACGCGACTTGGCGCGAACTTCAAGCACGCTGATTGCCGGGGTATCATCGATATAGATCGGGGCTTCAGCGATAATGCCGGCAGCATTGACCAGGGTCGGAAATTCCGACTGGGCCAGCTTGCCGGTGCGGACCCTGCCGGATTCAATACGTGCCACCGAACAGAGCAGACGCTGGACAAGCTGTTCTTTACTCATCTCCAGAGAGAAGACGATTGACGGGACCGGCTGAGTCGCATGCATAGCGGCATGCTCAACAAGGTTGAGACAGAAAGCTGTTTTCCCCATAGATGGGCGGCCGGCAATAATAACCAGGTCCCCGCCCTGCAGGCCTGAAGTCATGTTGTCGAGGTCAGTGAACCCCGTCGGCACACCGGTGATCAGTTCCTTGCGATCGTAAAGCTTCTCAATCGTCTTGATGGTTTCCTTGACAATGTCCTTGGTCGAGAAGACAGAAGGCCGCGACTTCATATTGGCGATCTTGAAAATTTCACCTTCCGCCCAGTCGAGCGAGGCCTCAACTTCACCGCCTTCATAACCTCTTGAGGCGATCTCGGTGGCGACCTTGATCAGTTCTCGGGCTATGGCCTTCTCTTTTACTATTTTGCAGTAGTAGCTGATATTCGCCGCGGTCGGTACGAAATCGACCAGGGTAGAAAGATAGGAGCTGCCACCAACTTCCTCAAGGGCGTCCCGGTTTTTCAGGACGGCAGTCAGGGTAACCAAATCGGCAGGTTCATTGCGGTCGGAGAGTGTGATCAGTGCTGAGAAAATCTTGCGATGTGCTTCCCGGTAGAAGTCCTCGGGACGCAGTCCTTCCAGAGCCCGGTTGAGGGCTTCATTTTCCAAAAGCACCCCTCCCAGGACAGACATTTCTGCTTCCAGGTTCTGGGGTGGCAGGCGATGTTCAGCGCGATTTTGCACGGTCGCCTCATTGGAAAGCAGGGGCCTGCATGATAACAGGCCCCTGGATCAGTTATAAACAGCGCGCAGCTTAAGGCTTCAGCAACCCGTTGATACAGTTGAAGCTTTAAGCCTCTGCTTTAAGAACATTGATCTTGATCGTTGCATTCACACCGGCATTCAGTTTTATGTCGACTTCGTGCACGCCGAGATCCTTGATCGGTTGATCAAGGAGAATTTTGCGACGGTCAATTTCAATGCCCTTGGCCGCCAGTCCCTCTGCAATTTCCATGCTGGTGACTGAACCGAACAGTTTGCCTTCGTCACTGGCCTTGTGTGTGAAGGAGCATTCAATTGCTTCAATTCTGGCCTTGATGTCAGAAGCTTCCTTGCTCAGTTTTTCGGCCTTGTGCGTCAGCTGGCGCTTGTGATGTTTCATCTCATTGATGTTGCGATCACTCGCCTCAACCGCGAGACCTTGCGGGACAAGGTAATTACGGCCATAACCAGGCTTGACTTTGACAACTTCACCGATTGTCCCAAGACCTTTAACATTTTCCGTCAGAATGATATCCATCTTTTTATCCTCCAAAATCTTTATGATTTAGGCTCTTTTGGTTTGCGAAAATCCGCCCACAAGTCAAAGATGCCAAGACCGGTGACCACCATGGGCAAGGGGTTAACCAGGGTGACCAGTAAATAGCCAACCGTTCTAAAAATTGGCGAAAAAGCCTTGCGGCGGAAAAAACAGTCGATCACAGCCAAGCCCTGCAGGAAATAAACCGGCAGCAGAATGACCAGCAAGTTAAGTGCAAAGACCCCGGCGAATCCATCGTCAAAAGCTACCAGAAACCCGGCTACAATCAACACCCAGACCAGCAGCTCAGGAGCTTTCCACTCGGGAAAAGCCTTGCCGGGGATGTTGTACCTGCCGCGCGCAAGCACGGACAGCAGAAACACCAGACCGACAGTCATCAAACCACTGACGGCTATTGCGATGCCAGGATAAGCATCCTGCAGGAAGGCCGCCATCTTTTCGACGGCCAGACCGACCTCTTTCTTCTGGTTCGGCGTCAGATCTGTCTCTGCGAACATGTCCTGCATTACTGTCGTCGTCTGGGCGATCTCCTTGCCGATCAGATCACCGACCGTTGTAAAGGGCGACTGCCCGGCGACGCTTGAAACAACAAGCAGGCCGAAGATGCTGACGGCAACCATTGCACTGAGCACAACTGCTGTTGCCTTGTCCCAGGCGACGCCACGATTCAACAAGCCTGGCAGAACCACTCCCGGGATGCCAAACTGGACCAGGAACATCAGCGCCGGGGAGTAGCCATTCGCCAGCAGGACAAAGAATGCAGTCAAGGCTACGGTGGCCAAAGCAGCCATTGATCCGAAACGCACGCCAACGTAAGCCGCCGGCAGGGGTGTAAAGAGATTCA
Organism: Desulfuromonadales bacterium; assembly: GCA_051305855.1. Taxonomy (GTDB): domain Bacteria; phylum Desulfobacterota; class Desulfuromonadia; order Desulfuromonadales; family BM103; genus M0040. The sequence goes on along the minus strand of JBPPMB010000002.1, from coordinate 12,333 downwards.
CTGCTACCGCGGCAAAACCTAAAGCAGCAAAGCTTCCGAACAGTGCGTACCCGGCTAAGGATGCAAGTACGACATAAAATCCCCGCTGTATCATCATTGCGCGGTCGCTGTGCTTAACGTCTCTCGAGAGCGTGGCTTGCGGTGAAAGGCAGCAAAGCAATGTTGCGAGCCCGTTTGATTGCTGCCGTGAGCTTGCGTTGATGATCCGAGCAGGTACCGGAAATCCGGCGCGGCGTTATTTTGCCGCGCTCGGAGATGAAATAGCGCAGGGAACGGACATCCTTGTAATCAATGGTCGCTTTTTTATCGGCGCAGAAACGGCAAACTTTGCGACGGCCATAACGCCGACGAGGTGCACCGGTACGACTTCCTTCATATGCCATGATTATTTCTCCTTCTTCATCGTCGTAGGTTGATACGGAAGTTAGGCTTCTTCCGTATTCTCTTCGGCATCAGCCTCAGTTTCAGCTGTCGGCTCGACAGCCTCATCAACAGCCTCACTTGTCTCAGCATCCTCGTCGAAATCCTCGTCGGTCTCTGCAGAGGCTTCTTCAGGAACAGCTTCAACAACTGGAGGGGCGACGTAGCCGCCTTCCAGAATTACCGTCTGGAACTTGATCACCTTTTCATCGATACGCATACGGCGCTCGAATTCGGCGATCACAGTCGGCCCGGCATCAAAAATCACCAGGACATAACAGCCCTTGGTTTGTTTTTTGACCGGGTAGGCCAGTGTCCGGATACCCCAGTTGTCCAGTTTCAGGATTTCCGCGCCTTGATCCGTCAAGATTTTCTGGTACTTGTCGATGATCGCGGTCTGGTCGTCCCCGACAACATCCGGGTGTACGATGAAGATTGATTCGTAGGTTCGCATTAAATAAACTCCTCTTGAGTTGTTAGCCCCGTCTTGTGCGGAGCAAGGAGCGAAAGCATCCAGTACGCTTCCGTCGAAAGAACTTTGTTTTTTACCATACCCCGCATTGCGAGGCAACGGATTTTTGCAATTACGGCAGACAGAATTAAAAGGCATGACGAAATTCTGCCCACGAAAACAAGACTCTGGTCGCCAGCCTTTCAGACATTAAAACGAAAATGCATAACATCGCTGTCCTTAACAACATAAACGCTAACATCCCAAGAGCCCCTAAGATAAAACCGGTAGCTGGGAGAGCCCCAGCTACCGGTGTCAATGTCAAAAATGTGTGTCGAGATCAGACCAGCAGGGGCGCAATAACCAGTGCAACCACACTCATCAGCTTGATGAGGATATTCATGGACGGACCAGAAGTATCTTTGAAGGGGTCGCCGACAGTGTCACCGATAACGGCGGCATTATGAGCAGAGCCACCCTTCTCTTCACCTTTAAGTTTGCCCTGTTCGATGTACTTCTTGGCATTGTCCCATGCACCACCACCGTTGGACATCATCAAGGCAAGCAGGACACCGGCCAGAGTGGCACCGGCAAGCATCCCACCGAGAGACTCTTTGCCGAGGATGAAGCCGACCAGCACCGGTGCGACGACTGCGACGACACCAGGCAGAATCATTTCGCGCAAAGCCGCTTTAGCGGAGATATCAATACACTTCGCCGAATCGGGCTTAACACCTTCCTTGCCTTCAAGCAGACCGGGAATTTCGCGAAACTGGCGACGGATCTCTTCGACCATCTGGCCAGCAGCACGACCGACGCTGGTCATGGTCAAGGCGCCGACGAAGAACGGCAGAGCACCACCGATGAGCAGGCCGATGACAACTTTCGGGTCGATCAGGTTGATAATTTCGAGCTTAACCGTCGTCGCGTACGCGGAGAAAAGAGCAAGAGCAGTTAAAGCTGCGGAACCGATTGCAAAGCCTTTGCCAATCGCGGCGGTTGTATTGCCAATGGCGTCGAGGCCGTCTGTAATCTTACGGACATCAGGACCAAGGCCAGCCATTTCGGAAATCCCGCCAGCGTTGTCAGCAATCGGGCCATATGCATCAACTGTCATAGTGACACCGACCGTAGCCAGCATGCCAACGGCCGCAATACCAATCCCGTAGAGACCGGCAAAGCTGTTGGCCACTGCAATAGCAACGCAGATGACCAGGATCGGAGCAGCACAGCTCTCAAGACCGACAGCAAGACCAGTGATGATATTGGTAGCCGGGCCGGTTTTACTCGCTTCAGCAATTCGGAGAACCGGTTTTTTTGCCGTGTAGTATTCGGTAATCTGGCCAATCGCCACACCAGCCAGGCAACCGATCAGAACGGCCAGGAAAACACCAAAGTTGAGGCCCATGCCCCAGATAACCAGGATCGAAGCCACCAGGAAACCACCGGCAGCAACGAAAGTAGTGTAATGCAACGCCTTGGCCGGGTCCTGGTTGCACAGCATTTTCATCGACCAGATGCCGACGAAAGAGAAGAGCAGACCGACTACGGCCAGAGCAATCGGCAAATACATGGCAGCAGCCCGGACCTGCATACTTTCTCCGCTACCCAGCTTAACAAGCAACTCAGGACTGGCTGCGGCGGCAATGGCGATGGTAGCGATGATTGAACCAACATAGGATTCAAAGATGTCGGCACCCATTCCGGCCGTGTCACCGACACAATCGCCGACGTTATCAGCAATAACACCTGGGTTGCGCGGATCATCTTCAGGGATTCCTGCTTCAATCTTACCAACCAGGTCAGAACCAACGTCGGCGGCTTTGGTGTAGATACCACCACCAACACGGGCGAACAGCGCGATGGACGAAGCACCCATAGCAAAACCGTTGATATATTGAACCGTTGTTGGATCTCCACCGTAGGCCATGAAGGCAATACCGACACCGACCAGTCCCAGAGAGGCAACCGCAAGGCCCATGACTGCGCCACCGTTGAAGGAAACCATCAGGGCTTCAGCCTGCCCCGAAACGCGGGCAGCTTCACAGGTCCTGACGTTGGCCCGGGTAGCGGCCTTCATGCCGATGAAGCCACAGGTCATGGAACAAAGAGCGCCGCCGAGAAAAGCTAAGGCAGTCTGAAAGTTCATAGCGATTGAAATGATCACAAAAACCAAAGCAATAAAGATGGCCAGGACCCGATATTCACGACCAAGAAAAGCCATGGCGCCGTTATGAATTTCTTCGGAGATATCTCTCATTTTGTCGCTGCCGACCGGATAGCGTTTGACCTTGTTATACAGAACAACGGCCATTACGAAACCGATGACGCCCAGGATTGGTGCTAAAGCTTGCATGTCAGTCTCCCTTTAAACTTTCTTACGTTTTTATTTTGTCAACAAATCACGATTGTTATAACTGTTCATGGCTTCCTGTGCCCCATCTCGCAAGAGAACTTCCAGAGCATCGGCAGCAGTATCTACATATTTTCCCAAGAGGACACGTTCTGCAGTGTTGAATCGGCTCAGGACATGCCCGGAGACGTCGCCACCAGTTGGGGCTCTGCCAACCCCCATACGCAAACGGCTATAGCCTGCCTCACCGAGCGTCGCACCGATACTGCGCAGACCGTTGTGACCACCATGACCACCGCCAACCTTGATGCGCAGGCAACCAAACAACAGGTCAATTTCGTCATGAACCACGATCAAATCCCCCGGTGTGACACCGAGGGATTGACAGGCAGGAGCGACACTTTCGCCACTGCGATTCATATATGTCTGCGGCAGCAGTATCGTTGTCTCTTCACCAACCACTCGACCAACACCGTAGAAGCCCTGGTAGCCTTTGCGCTTCAGGACTATCCCGTTGCGTTCTGCCAAGCGCGCTGCGACCATGAAACCAATATTGTGGCGAGTTTCAGCATAGTCCATGCCGGGGTTGCCTAACCCAACGATCAGTTTCAAAAGGCCCCCGCCTAGTCTTCTTCGGCAGCACCTGCTACAGCAACGTCCTCTTCATCCTCTTCACCCTCTTCACCAGGCTCAACTTCTTCTTCCTTATGGCCGACAACAGTCAAAACGGTGTAGTTGACATCATGGTAGGACTCAACGCCTTCGGGAAAAACGACTTCATCGATATGAACAGCATCACCAATATTCAGATTGGTCACGTCGATTTCTATCGAGGTCGGGATATTGGTCGGCAGGCAATTGAGCTCCAGTTCATGACGAACCAGCTGCAAAGTACCGCCTTCAATTTCACCCTTGGACTTGCCAATCGGATGCACAGGAACCATGATGGAAAGAGTTTTTTTCAGATCGATCGCCAGAAAATCGACATGCTGGGTGTCGCGACGAATCGCATCGATCTGCATGTCTTTGAGAATAACGACCTGCCCGTCAAAGGGTCCATCACCCTTGAGGGTAATCAGGGTGTTCCACCCGGATTCGTTGGCAATTGCCTGCTGCAGGGCTTTCGGGTCAAGGCGAAGATTGACCGCCTCAAAGCCCTTGCCATAAACCACTGCCGGCACCAGGCCATCGCGACGGACTTTGCGGGAGCCGCCCTTACCTGTGCGAACTCGCATTTCTACGTTCAGTACCGATTTGGCCATTTATCTGTTCCTCCATCCTCGTATAACTTTTGGGTGTCTGTATTTTTTCTGCAGCAGCTCAGACAAAGAGCGAGCTGACAGATTCATCACCATGAATACGGCGGATCGCTTCCGCCAACAGTTTTGCTACGGAAACAATCCGCAGCCGCGAACAATTCCTGGCCTTCTCTTCGGTAGGAATCGTATTACAAACCAGCACTTCCTTGAGAGAACTTGCATTGATCCGATCCAGTGCCGGACCAGACAGAACCGCATGAGTTGCTGTCGCATAGATATCGCCGGCTCCGTGCGCCTTAAGTGCTGCAGCGGCCTGGCAAAGAGTGCCGGCTGTATCGATCATGTCGTCAACGATTATACAGGTCTGACCATCAACCTCGCCGATGATATGCATCACCTCAGAAACATTTGCGGCACTGCGACGTTTATCAATGATCGCCAGCCCGGCATTCAGTCGCTTGGCAAAAGCCCGCGCCCGCTCTGTTCCCCCAGCATCAGGTGAAACGACAACCAGGTCATTCGGGAACCGGGATTTGATATCATCCAGCACCACGGGAGCAGCATAGAGATGATCCACAGGGATATTAAAGAAACCCTGGATCTGCCCGGCATGCAGATCGACGCACAGGACCCGCTGCGCTCCCGCTGTTGTTATCAGGTCGGCAACCAGCTTGCTGGTAATCGGCGTACGTGGTGCAACCTTTCGATCCTGACGCGCATAACCAAAGTAAGGAATGACGGCAGTGATGCGGGCTGCTGACGCACGTTTCAGGGCATCAATCATGATCAGCAGTTCTATCAGGTTCTCGTTGGCTGGCTGGCAGGTTGATTGAACAACAAAAACGTCTCGACCACGGACGTTTTCTTTAATTTCCACCATGATTTCACCGTCAGAGAACGTCTTGACGGTTGCCTTGGCCAGGGGCACTGCCAGGTGATTACAGATTTCCTGCGCCAGGGCAGGGTTTGCATTACCGGTAAAGATCTTAAGTTCTGTATGCACAAGGTCACCTGTTTTTACAAACTTCAGACCATAGCCACTCATGGTCTGCATCTTGGCCCAGTTTAAAATAACGACAACGCCATCAAACACATCTATAGAACATATGAGTCATGTATGCTGGCACTGCTAAATGGCAGGGGCGACAGGGATCGAACCTGTGAATGCCGGAATCAAAATCCGGTGCCTTACCGCTTGGCGACGCCCCTACATCCAGTTGTCAGTGAAGCGAACTGCTATAGAGGGTTGACAACTTCAACCCACCAGTCTGTTTCTGTTGAGAGGACCTGAGCCGCCTGTTCAGCACAACACTGGTCATCGAAGACACCAAAGACAGTCGCTCCGCTGCCAGACATGAGTGCTCCGCTAGCTCCGCAAAAAACCAGACGTTCCTTGATAGTTGTAATCACAGGGAAGTGTTGGCAGGTGACAACTTCAAGATCGTTATGCAGCAGACAGACCAGATCACTTGCTCTCTCGGGAAACCTCGGAATTCTAGCGGTTGGTCTGGGGCGTGTCAACCCCAAATTTCGGAAAACCCAGGGCGTTGAAACAACAATGCCGGGGTTGACAAGAACCAGCGTGACCTGAGGCAATCCTGGCCAGGGCTGCAAGCACTCTCCAATACCCGTTGCCCATGCTGTTTGCCCGTACAGGAAAAAGGGGACATCTGCGCCAAGACGCACCCCCAGATTCATAAGTTCGCTGCGCGACAAGTCTGCATCAAACAGATCATTCATCGCCAGAAGGACCGCAGCTGCATCTGAGGATCCCCCGCCCAAGCCAGCGGCAGACGGGGTTTTTTTGTCAATAGTGATCGATATGCTGTGCTCGTCTCCGATATGTTCCAGAAACAACCTGGCGGCGCGCCCCGCGATATTTTCCAGGCCTTTCGGCAGTGTCAGCCGCGGGCAAGACACCGTTATATCTGACCCGCTTGACACCACTATCTCCAACCGGTCCTGCAAATCGATTCTTTGCATCAAAGTCGCCAGGTCATGATAACCATCATTACGTCGACTCAGAACATGCAGGCACAGATTAACTTTTGCTGGGGCATAAACCACTTTTTTCATATGTGCCCCTGATGGCCATCTAGGAGATTGTCGGACTATCCATGAACCAGCTGAAAATTCGGCTGTTTGGCCCATATTTCAGCTCCTTTATGGGCATACAGTATAGATTTAAGGAGAGGTTGACAACTCTTAACATGGGCTCTCTTAACATGTGCACTCTTCACATGTGCGGTCTGTTTTAATTACAGAACTTTCAAAAAGCGTTCTAGATCCTATCAATACGGTAAACAGTGGCTGGCCAATTTCCACCACAAATGCACATTTTTCTCCACTTTTCCCAGGATGACTGGCAAGTGAATATCTACCAGAGCCTTGCAAAACCACGGATTATATGCTTGAATATACAGGTTGCAAACAGCTTTATAACATTGGCACTCTCCTTGCTTTTTGAACTGCTGCAAACCATTGTATTAAAATTGTGGCATGTGCTCTATTTTCTGTAAACCCTAAACAAAGAGGAGGCAACACAACATGAAAACGACAAAACGTCTACTGTCACTGCTTAGCGCTGTGGCCCTGGTCGTCACCCTGGCCATCCCGTGCACCGCCCTGGCCGCCAAAACCCGCCTGGCTTTCTCGGGCGGCCCCGATGGTGGCACCTACCAGTATTTCTCCAACGCCATCTCCAGCCGCCTCTCGAAAAACATCCCTGACGTCGAAGTCTCCAACATGGCCTCGGCCGGCTCAGTGGAGAACCTGCGCCGCCTCAACTCCGGTGATGCCGATTTCGGTATCACCTACGCTGGCGACCTTTACCTGGGCGCCAACGGCAAATTGACCAACGACCCCAAGACCTACACCAATGTCTATTCGATGGCCTACCTATACGGCGCACCTGCCCACCTGGTGGTTCTTGAGGACGGCGGCATCAACGCGGTCAAAGATCTCGAGGGCAAACGGATCGGAGTAGGTCCCGCCGGATCCGGAGCCGCAGCCAGTGCCCAGCGTTTTTTCACCTCGGTCGGTCTTTGGGACAAGATGAAGGTTGAGTTCATCGGCTACAGCGAAGCCGCTTCAGCCCTCGGCGATAAGAAACTAGATGCCATGTGGGTTTTTGCCGGCTATCCTAACTCCTCCATCATCCAGGCTGCCGCCAGCAACAAGATAAAACTCCTCAGCCTGGTCGAGACTGCCAAAGCCTCGAACTTTTTCAAGGAAAATCCCTATTACGCCGAACTGATCATCCCCGCCGGAACCTACAGCGGCGTCGACTATGACGTCCAGTCGGTTCAGGACTCGGCCATCTGGACGGCTGGCAAGCATGTCGCTGACGACATCGTCTATGCCGCTCTTCAGGACGCCTACTCCGATGAAGGTCTGGCCTACATGGTCAGCGTGACCAAGGCTGCCAAATCCATGCAGATCAAGGACGGCGTCTATGGCATCGCTACACCAGTGCATCCAGGGGCCGCCAAATTCTGGACTGAAAAGGGTCTGACCATGACCGAGGACCAGAAGGTCAAATAGGATTCAGGAAAAGAACGACACTGACAGAGCAACGAAGCGGGGCCAGAGGCCCCGCTTCGCATGTCACACTTTTGCCCGCCCGCAGCTGCAATATATTCCATTCCCTGTTTTATGGAGCACCTCAATGTCTGAAGACGTCGATGAAATCAAGGAACTGAGCCCGGAAGAGAAGAAAAAGCTAAAGGCGTTAATGGAGAAAGATGCCAAGTCCTTCCGAACCCCGACCGGCTTCTGGCATTGGCTTACCGCCCTGCTCGGGGCGTTTATGGTGCTGTTTTATTTTTATGCCGCGGGCGTTGCGACGGTCGGTACGCAATATCATCTGGGTATTTATGTTTTCATCACCTACGTGCTGGTCTTTCTGCTCTATCCTGCCGGCGGGCCGGTAATGCGAGGTATCCTCAGTCTCCTGCTCGGTGCCCTCATCACCTCGGTCGTCGCGATTCTGTTCGTTTTCCCGAATGCGGCTGCTTTCCACGCACACATGATCACAGTTTCCGATGCCTTTGGTGATGAAGGCCTGGTGCAGGCGTTGACCGCAGGAGCCTCGCTGTGGCCATTGGCCCTCGGCACCATCGCTCTGGCCGTTGCGCTTTTCTTCTGCGACCGCGCCATAATGGCCCGCTGGAAGCAGGCCCCCTGCCTCAGTGATGTCCTCTTCGCCGTCGCCGCTGGTTGCGCCGTCTTCTATTGGATCAGCCAGTTCGAGGTGCTCAACTATCGGGCCGGCGCAGAAACTGAATTGGACGGCCTGATCAGCATTGCCGGCGTCCTGTTGTCGATGGAGGTCTGCCGGCGCGTGCTCGGCTGGTCGATGACCCTGATCGGCGCCGGCATGCTCGCTTTCGCCTTGTTTGGTCCCCATTTGCCGGACTTGCTGGCGCATCGCGGGTTCGGCGTCGAACGCCTGGCCAACGCCCTCTTCCTCACCACCAACGGCGTCTTCGGGGTCATGGCCAACGTTCTGGCCACCTATGTCATTCTCTTTATCTTTTTCGGTGCCTTTCTGCATAAATCCGGGGCCGGCCGCTTTTTCATCGATCTCCCCCTGGCCCTGGCCGGCAACAGCGTCGGCGGTCCCGCCAAGGTCGCCGTCATTGCCTCAGCCCTTTTCGGTTCGGTTTCCGGGAGCGCCATCGCCAACACCGTCTCCACCGGGGCATTCACTATCCCGCTGATGAAAAAAGCCGGTTTCCAGCCTCACGTCGCCGGCGCCATTGAACCCGCCGCCTCCATCGGCGGCATGTTCCTGCCGCCGATCATGGGTGCCGGCGGTTTCCTTATGGCTGAGCTCACCGGCCTGCCCTACTCCTATATCATGATGATCTCCATCGGGCCGGCTCTGCTCTACTTCTTTTCAGTCTTCTGCATGATCCACTTCTATGCCAACAAGTTCGGCCTCAAAGGGGTTCAGGAGGATCTTCCACCCTGGCGGACGGTTTTGAAGAAAGACTGGTATTTCTCCATCCCGCTGGTTTTGATGACGATCCTCATGGTCATGGGCCGCTCCCCGGGCTTTGCCGCCTTCTGGTCAACCTTCTCCTGCATCGCCATAAGCTGGGTCAAGAAGGAGACCCGCATGGGACCGAAGCAGATCTGGGAAGCGATCCTCACCGGATCCCGCAATACCCTGATCATCGGTGCCACTGTCGGCGTGATCGGCGTCATCGTCGGGGTTATCTCCCTCACCGGTATGGGGCTCAAGTTCTCCGATATCATCATCACTATGGCTGGAGACAGCCTGATCCTGGCCCTGATCCTGATTACCCTGGCATCCCTGGTCCTCGGAATGGGTGTGCCGGTCACCGCTGCCTACCTGATCGTGGCGGTCCTTGCCGTGCCGGCCCTGGGCACCTTCGGCGTACCAATCATCTGCGCCCACATGATCGTCTACTGGCTCAGCCAGGACTCCAACATCACGCCGCCGGTCTGTGTGGCCGCCTACGCCGGCGCCGCCATAGCCGGTTCCGACCCGTGGAAGACCGGCTGGACATCCTTCAAGTTCGCCAAGCTCTTGTATGTCATGCCACTCCTGTTCGCTTTCACACCATCAATACTTTTTCAGGGAAAACTCAACGAAATCAAGGTACCCCAATTCGAGAATGGCGCTCCCTTTGCCACTGTCCTGCAGATCAACGCACAGGACGGTGCCGAGTATCAGCCCGACGACGTCATCGCCCTGCTGCAGGCCGGCGATCAGGTCATCGAGGTGACCGCCGAGAAGAACGCCAAGGTCAACCTGATCAGCAGAGCCCCGGGCGCAATGGTCAGCCCAGGTGACCTCCTGGTGCGGGGTGAGATCACCCCGACGCCGATTCGCATCACCATGAGTTTTGTCTCGGCGATCCTGGGCACTATCGCCTTCTCCTCGCTGACCATGTTTTACTGGATTCGCCGTACCTCGGTTCTGGAATGGTTGATGCTAGCGCCGGCCACCGTCCTGCTCTACTGGCCGACCATCGTTACAGATATTATCGGTATTGTTCTGATCGGCCTGGTCTGGATCATGCAGCGGAGCAAGAACAAGCGTGATCAGGATACCGCTGCTGTGGGTGGCCTCAAGGAGAGAATCGCATGAAAACCATCAGCACTATTCTCTATGCCACCGATTTTTCAGAAAGCTCGATACCGGCCAGCGACTACGCTTTGACCTTGGCGAAAATGACAGGGGGCAAAGTGCATGTGCTCCACGTTATTGACGAATTCAGCGACAGGCGCAAGAGCATGATCCAGCCAGAAGCGATGATTCTTCTGGAACGCGAGGTGGAAATTCAGGCATTCAAGGAGATGGAGGAATTTTGCAAAAAGAGATTCAACGGGGAAATCCCCTTCACTACGGACGTTGTAATGGGCATTTCCTTTGAGGAGATCATCAAAAAAGCCAGCGAACTGCCCGCTGATCTCATCGTCATCGGCACCCATGGCCGCACCGGCATGGAACACGTAATCGTTGGCAGTACCGCTGAACGGGTTATCAGGCGATCAAAAATTCCGGTCCTTACTGTCCGCGGTGAAAACTGAGCTGAACTCAAGCTTCATTCATCAAAACAAGTTCCGGCGATCAGGGTTACAGGGGCTTCAAGATAACTTCTCAGGGAATCCAGGAACTCAGCTGCGTCGGCCCCATCCAGAACCCGATGATCAGCGGAAAGGGTCACACGCACCATCGGTGCGACCAACAGTTCTTCATGTTCATCGACAATCACTTCCCCTTTGACTGTACCAACAGCCAGAACAGCAGCCTGCGGTGGCGTTACAATTGCGGCAAAAGACTCCACCCCGAGCATACCCATGTTGGAAACCGTAAACGTTCCACCTTCCTGATCCTCATCAGAGAGCTGCCCCAGATGTGCTTTTTCCGCCAAATCCGCAGCAGACTTAGCAAGTTGTTTAAGGGAGAGTTGCTCGACATTTTTAATCACCGGGTAGTACAATCCTCCTTCTGTGGCAACGGCAATCGCCAGGTTGATTTGCGGCTGTTCAACAGCTTCACCATCAATCCAGTGGCTGTTCACCCAGGGATGCTCTTTGAGTGCTTCTGAAGTAGCTGCCAGGATAAAGTCGTTGATTGTGATTCTAAGATCCTTGCGAAAGCGGATAATATCGGTCATGTCGACAGCAATGGTTACAAAGAAATGGGGCACGTTCTGCCAACTGTCAACCATTTTGCGTTCAATCAAACGCCTGATGCGTACTGCTTTCTTGCCACTTTCGCCAGACTCCTCAGATGAACCGGTATCAATGTTTTTTTCAGACATGACAGCAATCCTTTAAGCCTGTTTGCAGTTACCTAGCAGCCTGTCGGACTATACGGGCCGAAGCGAAAATTTGGATGTTTGAGAACAGATTTTAGCTCGTTTGCAGGTTTCATAGCTGTAGCTATGGACCAAAAAGGAGCTGAAATATGGTCCAAACAGCCGGATTTGCAGCCGGCTAATGGATAGTCCGACAGGCTGCTAGCACAGCCAGACCCGTTTCAGCTTTTGATTAGTGCCCATCCGGAAACTCCCAACCGCAGTTATTGTAATAGAGGTATCCCCTAATTACGACTATAAACGAAAAAAAGGCAGGCAATCTTACAAAGCTGCGTAGCGAAGCCTCGCTACCGGCTCACCATCAGAAACAATAATTTTGCATGCAGAATTTAATACCAGTTAACAATCATGTATGCCCGAAACTCGAAAAAGAAAAGCCCGGAACATCTGCTCCGGGCTTTTCTCCAGTATGTGTTCTTTACTCAACCAAGGAAAATATTATGACTGCGGGCACGATTGGCCAGAATCGTCGGATCTATAACTTCACCACAC
>JBPPMB010000210.1:0-18086 GCA_051305855.1 Desulfuromonadales bacterium | reverse complement strand
CGTATCAAGATTCCTGGCGATGGCAATGGGCATGAAACCTGGCACTACTGTGCTCATGCTCCACTGAAAAGATATATCGCAACTAACGGGCCAGAATGGAGCTGCGGATTCTGCTTGTGTAACGTTCTGATAATAAAGAATAAGCTGGCAAGCGAGCAGGCGAGGGGGGAAGGAAAGCCGTATTGGAATCCGTCATAATTGACAAGACTGTCATATGCGGCGGCAAGAGTGAAGGCACTTTTTCGTAACTATTCAGCTCCCTGCTCAACGGCCGATAACTCTCCAGACGGCCGGATGACTGCAAAAAGGCAGGAAACGTTCACTTGTCCCTGACCCAGACCAATATTATCTGTGCACTCGTGGTGCTGTATTCTTTGATGAGCTGCTGGGTGCAGACAAGTTCCCAGCCAGTTTCGGCCATTTGGTTCAAATGGCTCTCCAGGTCAAGTTCCAGCAGGTCGTTTGTGGGGTAGCTCTTGGTCGTAAACGAATAGGTTTTCGGCATGGCGGATCTCCTTTCAAATGAATTGGTCTTTCGCAGCATGTGGGCTGCAGCTGTTGCTTGCGGGAAGTTAAGTGACCGTTGGACGCAGGCAATGGCTGCAGACCGCATGCACTCGCTTATGTGCTGAATAACGACACTTTCTTTATTGGCGGCGCAGGCCGTATTTCCGCAGGCGGGCGCGAAGAGTACTGGGATTGAGACCAAGGATAGTCGCCGCCCCTTTTTTCCCCTCGATGCGCCAACGGGTTTGCTTCAGCACCTGGAGGATGTGGTCGCGTTCCAGGTCTGCAAGGGCTTTGATATCCTGCACCCCCCCCGGATCCCTGAATGTATCGAAGCGGTCCAGAATCTGGAGCGCGGACCCCTGGCTGGTGATGACCGCCCGTTCGATGACATTTTCCAGCTCCCGCACATTGCCGGGCCAGTGGTATTCATGCAAGGAGTTCAGGGTTTCCTTCGAAATGGTCTCAATCTTCTTGCCGATTTTCTTGTTGTATTTGGCGACAAAATACTGGACGAGCAGCGGGATGTCATCCTTGCGCTGCCGCAGAGGCGGGATGGTGATGGGGAAAACGCTGAGCCGATAGAACAGGTCTTCCCGGAACCTCTCGGCGCGGATCTCTTCCTCCAGTTTGCGGTTGCTGGCCGCGATGATCCGGACATTGACCTTGAGGGTACGGGGGTTGCCCAGCCGCTCGAACTCGCCGTCCTGCAGGACCCTGAGCAGCTTGCTCTGCAGCTCCAGCGGCATTTCGCCGATTTCGTCGAGGAATATGGTGCCGCCGTCGGCCAGCTCGAAGCGTCCTATCTGCCGGGCATTGGCCCCGGTGAATGCCCCCTTTTCCCGTCCGAAGAGCTCGCTTTCGATGAGGTTCGCCGGCAGCGACGTACAGTTGACCGTGATCATCGGCCGCTCCTTGCGCGCACTCCGGCTGTGGATGGCGCGGGCGATCATGCCCTTGCCGGTGCCGGTTTCGCCCAGGAGAAGTACTGTCGCATCCAGCGGCGCCACCTGCTCAACCCGGAAGAAGACATACGAGATGGCGTCGCTTTGACCGATGATCTCGCCGAAGTTGTTGTCCCTGGAGACCTCCTGCTGCAGCTGCATGTTTTCCGCCCGCAGTCGATCCGAAAGACCTTTGATTTCCGTATTCGCGCTCCGCAGCGAGGCTTCCGTGATCTTGCGCTCCTCGATTTCCCGCAGGAGCTGTTCATTCGTTCTGCCCAGCTCTTGCGTCCGTTCCTTGATCTTCTGCTCCAGTTCGCCATGGGCTTTTTGCAACGCGACTTCCGACCGCCTGTGATCGGTGACGTCTATGACTGTAGTATGAATATAGTCGACCTGGTCAACGATATTTCCCGCCATCAGGCTCTGCAGCTGAACATGGAGTGTTCGTCCGTCTTGTCCCTTCAGGTCGATTTCACATGTCTGCAAGCTCTGGTTTTGTGAAATCACTTTGAGGTGACTGGAAAAGAGCTCCCTCTCGTCTGCATCGGCAATAAAACTGCTGAAGGGTCTATTGACCAGCCGTCGCCTCTCTATTCCCAGCAGTTGCGCGCCGGCAAGGTTCACCTCGCGGATCAGTCCTTGCGCATCAAAGGTGAAATAGCCGACGGGGGCGAAGTCATAGAGTTCGGCATACTTGTTCCGCGACAGCTCAAGCTCCTCCCGGCCCTGGTGCAGCTCGGCATTCTGCATCTCCAGTTCGATCTGGTGGACCTCGAGTTCATGCAGGAGCCGCTGCTCATCCGTCGCGCTCCGGGGTAATCGCAATTTCTCTGCCTTCGCCCGCAACCGCTGTTCCGCCTGACGGCGCAGTTTGGCGGTTGCTGAGAGGCTTTTGCCCTTGTCATTTCCCATTGCAGTTCCTTCTCACACAAAATTGGAGAAAACAGCTTCAGTCTCTGCTCGACTCTTTCCCAGCTTCAAGAAGCTGCTTGAGGCTGGCGATCTCGGCGCGCAGTTCCGCTTCCAACGTTTTGGTCGCGGTGATGTCGGCAAAGGTGATCACCAGACCGCCGATGACGTCTTCCATGGTGCGGTAGGGCATGATGCGCACGGTAAACCAGCGTCCGTTGGAGGTGGTGATCTGTTTTTCCGAAAAGACCAGGGTTTGCAGCACATCCTGCGCCTCTTTGGTCATTCCGGGGTAGAGCAGGTCGTTGGCGATGTCGGAAAGCGGTCGTCCCACGTCACCCGGGATCAGTTTGAAGAGTTTGTTCGCACCGCTGGTGAAGCGCCGGACACGCAGATCGTTGTCGAGGAACACGGTGACAATCTCCGTGCTGTTGAGCAGGTTGCGCATGTCGTTGTTGATTCGCGCCAGCTCATCCATTTTAGACAGCTGCTCGGCGTTCACCGTATGCAGCTCTTCGTTCAGGGACTGCATCTCTTCCCTGGAGGTGCTCAGCTCCTCGTTGGTCGATTGCAGCTCCTCGTTGGTCGATTGCAGCTCTTCGTTGCTCGATTTGAGCTCTTCCTGCGAGGATTGCATCTCCTCGCGAGTCGTCGCCAGCTCTTCGCGGGCCTGCATGAGTCCCTGCTCCAGTTCGAGCCGTCTGGGGTTGTCGGGCGAAGTGGTCCGGGAGCGGCTCGGCGTTTTCTTTTGCGGGGGTGTCTGCAGGTCGGTAAAGACGATCATCACCATTCCCCGCAGCGCCTCAGGTTCTTCGATTGCCTTGACGGTGACATCAACGGTCTGCCCGGTGTCACCCTCACCGGCCTTGAGACCCTTGACGGTGATCTTTGTTTTCTGCTGTAGCGCTCTCTGGAAGGCCATCCCCAGCTCGACACGCAGCCCTTCCCGGGCCATGGCAGAAATATTCCAGTTGGCCTTGCCGGCTGCCGGCTCCAGGTACTTGCCCGTCCGCCCGCTGATATAGAGTATGTCACCCTTGTTATTGACCAGCACGGCGGGCGGGGAAAAATGCTGCAGAAGCTCCTGGTCGGCGAGCGACTGGAGATTGGCAGCAGGCTTCAACATATTCAACTCCTTGGGTGTTCCCTGCTGAGCGGGGACAAAAGAGGCAGGAAATACGATCGATTCGGCCGGCAGGAGGGCATCGCGCCGCCGGAAGAGTCTCATCTTGAGGTTCAGCGGCTCAAACAGATCGTTATGGGCGCTGACGTTCTCCGCGCTTCCCAGGAACAGGACACCTCCAGGGTTCAGGCTGTAATGAAAGAGCGGCAGGAGCTTTTTCTGCAGTTCCGGCGTCAGATAGATCAGCAGGTTGCGGCAGATGAGAATGTCCAGCTTGGTAAAGGGAGGATCCATGATGACGTTCTGCGTGGCGAAGGTCAACATCTGCCGGATCTCCTTGCCGACCCGGTAGCCGCTGCCTTCTTTGACAAAAAACCGTTTCAGCCGCTCGTCAGAGACGTCGGCGGTGATGTTGGCCGGATAGACCCCCTGACGTGCCTTGTCGATGGCATCCTGATCGAGGTCGGTGGCGAATATCTGCAGCGTGAAACTGGCGTTGGGCTTGACTTTGGCCAAGACCTCCTTGAAAACTATGGCCAGCGTATAAGCTTCTTCACCGGTCGAGCAGGCTGTCGACCAGGCGCGCAGGACCCGCCCGGCAGGGTGCTTCGCCAGAAGCGCCGGGATTGCCTCTTTCTGAAGGTGCTCCCAGGCCGCCGGGTCTCGGAAAAAATTGGTCACGCCGATCAGCAGTTCCCTGAACAGGAGTACCACCTCCTGGGGATTCTCCTGCAGAAAGCGGACGTAGGCAGCGATACGGTCGAACTGGTGGATGCCCATGCGCCGCTCGATTCGGCGATAGATGGTGTTCTTCTTGTACATCGAGAAGTCGTGACCGGTTTTGGACCGCAGCAGGATGACGACTTTCTCCAGGCCGCTCTGATCCTTCGTCTCCAGCGGACGCTCGGTCCGGTCAATGACGTGGGCGTGCTTCAGATAGCCGAGGATCTTGCCGGGAAGCTCCTCCACCCGGGCGACCAGATCGGCCAGCCCGGCATCGATGGCGCTGCGGGGCATGCTGTCGAATTTGGCCGAGGCCGGCTCCTGCGCCAACGTCAGGCCCGCTTTTTCCTTGATGGCCCGCAGGCCCATGGTTCCGTCCGAGCCCATACCGGAGAGGATGACGCCGATACTGCGCTCCAGCCGGTCCTCGGCCAGAGCCCGGAGGAAAAAATCGATGGGCAGGCGCATGCCGCGGGCCCCCTTCGGTTCGAACAGGTGCAGTACGCCTTGCAGAATGGACATGTCTTTGTTGGGGGGAATCACATAGACGCAGTTCGGCTTGACCTGCATCCGATCATTGACCTGAAAAACCGCCATCCCGGTGGCGCGCTGAAGGATTTCGGGCATGGCCCCCTTGTGCGTCGGGTCAAGGTGCTGGACGATGACAAAGGCCATGCCGCTGTCTTCCGGCACGTGCCGCAGAAACAGCTCCAGCGCCTCCAGCCCGCCGGCGGAGGCGCCGATGCCGACAATGGGAAAAAGGGAACCCTCTTGCACAGCCGGGGCGTCGCCCGCAGCATGCCTGGTTTGTTCAGTACCGTTGGCTATCGGTTTCAGTCGTTTTTTCATATAGATATTTATATCATATTTTCATTAAGTGCTTAAATAGATTGTCGCAGGAATAAAGAAGTATATTGGAATTTCAACTGAATAAGGCATTGATTCCGGAAAGAGGGGCGGCCTTCACGTGATCGACCCGTCAGCAGAGGCGACTTCCACGCGGTTGCGTCCGTTTTTTTTCGCCCGGTAAAGGGCTTTGTCCGCGGCATTGACGAGGGAAGAAGCATCTTTCAGCCGGTCCTTGCAGCTCACCGCTACACCAAAACTGAGGGTGACCGGTATTCTTCCTTCCGGGGTGTCAATACTGTCGCTGCTCACGGAGAGTCTGAGTCTTTCGGCAAATGCAGAGGCGTACTCAAGACTGCAGTCGGGGAGGATAACCAGGAACTCCTCCCCGCCAAAACGGCCGATAAAATCGTAGGAACGCATCAGGGAATGCATTTTCCCGGCAGTCGAACTGAGCACCACATCGCCTGCCAGATGGCCAAAGGTGTCATTGGTCCTCTTGAAGAAGTCGATGTCGGCCATGATCACGGCCACGCATTTCTCTTCCCGCTCGGCCCTGGACAGTTCATGCGTCAGGATTTCGAGGATTTCCGCATGGTTCCACAAGCCGGTGAGAGCATCGTGGGAAGCTTTCTTGCGAAACGTGTCGCGCGATGCAAGCAGCTCGTTATGCAGTTCGATGATGCGCCTTCCGGCGCGCAGGCGTAACCGCAGCTCATTGAGCTTGAATGGCTTGATAATGTAATCGTCGGCGCCGGCTTCCATGCCGGTAACGAGATCCTCGTCGCTCTGCTGGGCAGTCATCAGAATGATGTAG
This sequence comes from Desulfuromonadales bacterium, assembly GCA_051305855.1. Classification (GTDB taxonomy): domain Bacteria; phylum Desulfobacterota; class Desulfuromonadia; order Desulfuromonadales; family BM103; genus M0040. Next base: position 12,214 of record JBPPMB010000210.1, on the reverse strand, counting down.
GTATAGTGTTCTTCCTCTTTTCCCCGAACTATCCGGCATACTTCCACCCCTTCCAGGCCAGGCATTTTCCAGTCAAGCAGGGCGAGTCTCGGCGGCTCATCTGCTTGCAGATTCTGCAGCGCCGCATTGCCATTCTCGGCGACGACGACCTCGTATCCCCAGGCGGCCAGCTTTACTTCCATGAGACTCCGAAAACTCGGGTCATCTTCCGCAATGAGTATCCTCATGGCTTTTCCCTTTCACATGATGGTCGCGTGTCAATACCCTCACGGAAGCGTCGTCCCGATCCCTCGCTGGAGTATCAACTGGTTCTTGTGCTCTGTTGTCTTGAGTTCGAGATAGTCCTTCTTGTCCATTTCGAAGAGCTGTTGACGGTAGCGATCGGTAAAATCGTACCACTCGCCGATTCTCCTGGCAAAACGAGTTTCCTCAGGATTGGGCAACGTCTTCATGAAGGCCTGAATCGCGAAATAGTAGCGAACCGCGTTGCGCTCGATGGCGCCGCGTGCACCGCCGATGTAGACGGGGTTGCCGCTGCTGTCCATACCGGTCACTGTAAAGCCGACCTTCCCCGAACCGAGTGTCGCTAAATAGACTGCTCCGGCGAGGCGAAGCGCCAAACTGTCGCGGTAGGCATAACCGACGTGGACAAAAGTTCTTTCCGCATCCAGAGGCATGGCCTCGAACCTTATACAGTGATCCCTCGTACCGAAAGGGCCCTCATCGGCTTTGAGAATAATGTCCAGATACCTCTGCCGCTGAGCAAGGTTCCGGAATTGGTAAAAGACCTGACGAGTCTCTTCCGGACGTTGATAGACCTTGCGTCCGAGGTAAAAAGCCAGTTGCCAGGCATCCGGCAACTCCTTGTAGGTGCACGCCTTGACATTGGGGTGGAGGGATACGATGTCGCACCAGTTTGCCGGAACCTTGAGCGCGTCGACGACGCTGCCGTAGGGGTAATCAAACACCCCATAGACATCCACCTGCACTTTGCCGTCTCGCTCAGATGAATCGAGAAAGAGAGGCAGGCCGAAGCTGTTGGCTACCAATCGGGCCCGGTTCCCCTGATAAATCTCAAACAAAAGGTCTTCTCCCTGCCGAGACTCTTCGGCGGCAAAGGCGGAAACGGCTGCAAAGAAAACCACAAAGGCAAACAGCAACAGGAATATCCGGGGATGGCTTCGGCTCTTATGAATCTGATTCACCCGGCTCGTTTCCACTTTAATGGCCCGACCATCCTGAAAGATTACATCCACTGGACGAATAAATTCAAAAACCATTCCCGGACTCTCGGGAACAGGGGTCTTTTTTCCCATTCATGCCAATGAATCTGACTGGAATTTTCCAGATCGCCGACAAACATCTTCTCCATTTCAACGGCAAACTCACGATTCAGGATAACCGCATTGACCTCGTCATTATTCAACAAGCTCAAAAAGTCCATGTTGGTTGAACCGACGGTGGACCAGACCTGGTCAATGACAGCGGTTTTCGCATGCAGCAGAGAAGTGGCCTGCTCGTAGATTTTCACTCCTGATTTCAAAAGCACGGAATAATGATATCGCTGGGCATGCAGCGCCAACCGGGAATCGGTGATTCCGGGGAGAATAATCTTGACGTCGACGCCGCGTTCAGCAGCATCGGATAAGGCCTTTACAATCTGGTCGTCGGGGATGAAATAGGAATTCGTCATGTGAATCGAATGCGCGGCGAAAGTGATGGCCGAAACATACACGATAAACGGGATCCGGTTGGTCTCACCCGGGGTGCTGCCGACCACACTCACCAGGGCATTGCCCGCCTCTTTCAACTCCGGGAAGTAGTTTAGTCCGGAAAGTTCAGGCCCTTTTTGCTGCAGCCAGGTCGCAAAGAAGAGCTTCTGGAGTTCAGAAACGGCCGGTCCTTCGATTTGAATGTCAGTGTCACGCCAGTGGATGGGCGCCTTAGCGTTTTTTTTCCGATGGAAAGGATTGCTCGAATACACCTTGCTAATGTTGATGCCCCCGAGGATGGCGACCTTGCCATCGGCTATCAAGATCTTGCGGTGGTCCCGGTGTGTCAGCCCCCATTTACCCTTGATCTCCAATGGGTTCAGTGGATTGAATTCGACCACCTGAATGCCGCCGTCGCGCAGGCGCTGGAAAAACGCAGCAGGCGTATTCATGCTGCCGAGGCTGTCATAGATGAGATTGACCTGGACTCCTTCCGCCTGTTTTTTTAGCAACAGGTCGGCAAATTCGCGCCCCACTTCATCATCCTCAATGATGTAGCTTTCCAGGTTGACATGGTCTTTGGCGTTTTCCAATACCTTGAACATGGCGGAATAGGTCGCCTCTCCATCAGCGAGCAGAACGACCTTGTTCCCCTTCGTCATCGGGCTGTCGGTGACCGATTCCACCACGGTCAGGTGGCGTTCCAGAATGTCCGTCGGGCCAACGGAATTTTTCAGCCGCTCCATGATCGCCTTGCTTTGTCGGGGAGATAACAAACCTTTTGCTGAATGGATCTGAAGAGACGCCTGGGTTGTCGGTGCTTCATCCATTATTTCAGAGACGTTCGGCAAGGTCGCGCAGCCATAGCCGAGACTCAGGATGGATACGGATAGAAACAATGATAATAGGGGTTTCAATTTGTCCATGATTCATGATAGCAGAAAACATTTCCTTCGCTGAGTCTCCAGGAAAGAATCAGCAGGCTCACTGAAATAATGCCCCGTTGCATTGTGTCAAACAAATCATGGTATAAGGGCCTATGCAGAACCCGAATCAGCTGTCTTGTTGAACGCGATCAGCCTGCTTGCATGGCCGATCTTCTCAGGTTTTCAGAAATGACCTTTGTGACTTACATAGACTTCCTGCGTGGATTCAATGTGAAGAATCATGACAAGTGATCAATATTTAATCAGTTCCGTGTTGGCGGCAACCTTAGTCATGTTCCTGTGGGGCCGCTGGCGTCATGACATCGTTGCCCTGGGCGCTTTGCTGGCTTGTGTATTTACTGGCCTGGTGCCGGACAGCGACGCTTTTTCCGGTTTCAGCCACCCTGCGGTCATTACCGTTGCAAGTGTTCTGGTGCTGGGTTACGGCTTGCAGATCACCGGGGCAGTCGATGTGCTGGCGCAGCGTCTGCTGCCGTCGTCGGCGGGAACGACCGTGAGTATTCTGGCTCTCATTTGTTTAGCCGCCCTGCTGTCGGGCTTCATGAACAATGTCGGCGCATTGGCTTTGCTCATGCCTATAGCCATCCAGCTTGCGGACAAGCAAGGTCTGCCGCCCGGCAAAATTCTGATGCCCTTAGCCTTCGGTTCGATCCTGGGTGGCATGACGACCATGATCGGCACCCCTCCCAACCTGATTGTCTCCGGATTTCGGGCAACGACCGGAATGGATTCCTTCGCGATGTTTGACTTTGCGCCGGTTGGCCTCTCCGTTGCGACTCTTGGCATCGCCTTTGTGGGGCTGGTCGGCTGGCGGCTGGTGCCGGAACGCAAGCAGGCGGTTACCGGAAGCTTCGAATCAGCCAACTACCTCAGTGAAGTTCGCATCCTCGAAGGCAGCAAAGCGGTGAACAAAACCCTGCGCGAGGTCGAACAGATGCTCGACGAGACCGACGCTCAGATTGTCGGAATAATCCGCGCGGATGTTCGTATCTCGGCGCCGAATCCCGGAAAAGTGCTGTATGAGGATGATGTTCTGATCATTGAGATCGAACCGGAATCCTTGTCCTCGGCGCTTTCAGGCACGGGGCTCAAACTTGAGGGAGATGTGACTGAAAGTAGCGATGATGACGTCGATGATGAAAAACCAGGGGAAGGCGAAGAACGGCAGGTCGGCAAAACAGAAACGCCGGGCAGGAAATCTTCCGGGGAGAAACAGGAAACGGAACGGGTTAAATCAGACGAGGTCGAGATTCAGGAGATGGTGGTAAGTGTGGATTCGGCATTAATCAATCGATCGGCCACTGACATTGATTTACGCTCCCGATACCATATCAGTTTGCTGGCCATCTCACGCCAGGGGCAACGCTCGGTCAAACGTTTACGAGCCACGGCCATCCAGCCGGGCGATGTGCTGCTCTTGCAGGGTGCTCCGGAAGCGCTGGCAGGCTTTGCTGCGAACTTCAGATGCCTGCCGCTGGCCAAACGGAACATTCGGGTTCCGAAAAAAGGGCAGGCGCTTACCGCCGCACTCATTATGGGGGCTGCCGTCGCAGGTGCGGCGTTTGGCCTGCTGCCCGCTGCCATCTCGTTTTCAACCGGAGCTCTCGCCTATGTCGCGATCGGTCTCGTTCCCGTGCGTTCTATCTACACGGGTATCGATTGGCCGGTCATCGTTCTGCTCGGGGCAATGCTTCCAGTTGCCGATGCCATGGCGACAACCGGTATGGCCGATTTGATCGCTCACGCCTTACTGGACAAGGTGGCCCAGGGACATGTCGTTGTCGGGCTGGTGCTGCTGCTGGTAGTGACCATGTTCTTGTCGGACATGATGAACAATGCAGCCACGGCGGCTGTGATGTGCCCGATTGCCATCAGTACCGCCCATCAGCTCGGGGTCAACGCCGACACCTTTCTCATGGCCATCGCGATAGGGGCCTCCTGTGCTTTCCTGACCCCCATTGGCCATCAGAACAATACGCTGATCCTGGGTCCGGGCGGGTTCAGGTTCGGTGATTACTGGCGTTTGGGTCTGGCGGTGGAAGTGATTGTGGTCGCAGTCAGCGTGCCGATGTTACTTTGGGCCTGGCCGCTTTATCCGGGATGAGCCGTGCGAAGAATAAGGGGTCACTCCGTTTGACCCCTTTACAGTCCTCTGCTCAACCCTTTATGACCCCTTGAGAAGATAAACTGTGCGTGTGGTGGAAAAAACCCTCCTCTGCTCTTTCTTGAGATAAAAAACTAACATAATTCAACAGGTTCAATGAGCCCCCAGGCGGCACCGATCAATGCGGCGGAAGAAGCGCCTGATCCGCTGGGATGGGATTTACAGCAAGATTTGGACGTGATCGCCGAGTTTGTTATCTTTTCTCGATTTATAACATTTATTGTTATTTTAATTACAATTCTTGCTTGACTTATAACATTATTTGTTGCTTTTATCAGTCTTCCATTCGACTGGGAAGATAATTTCTGCCAAGGCATAAAACAAACCATACAACAACCCTGCGGATCGCTCTGAAGCTTGCTGCTGCATGTTGATGCGTGAAGTGGATATTCAAATCAAGGAGAAGAGGCTATGAAAAGCTGCGTCTGCAGAGCAACCCGCCAGCACCGGCATTCTGTTTTCAGGATGGCTCTGCTGACGCTGATCTGGCTGAATTGTCTCATCCTTCCGTCCCTGGCAGAGTTGATCTCGTTGCCGGAGATCACCGTATCGGCATCGCCCTGGCAACTGCAAAGCACCGAAGAAGGGACCGAACTGGCCCCGCAGATTCTGCAGTCCCTGCAGTCGGCCACCAGTGACACCGCGAGCCTTTTCAATTATATCCCCGGCGTCAGCATGCAGAAATCGGGTGCAGTTTCGAGCCTGCCGATCCTTCGTGGACTGGGTGATGACCGGGTGCGGATCAAAGTCGATGGCATGGATCTGATCTCGGCCTGCGGCAATCACATGAATCCACCGCTTTCCTATATTGACCCGACCAACGTCGGCAGCGCCAAGGTTTATGCCGGCATCACGCCGGTCAGTTTAGGCGGCGACAGTATCGGTGGAACAATTCTGATCGATTCTCCGGCGGCCGAATTCGCCCTGTCCGGTGAAGGGCTGTTGCGTCAGGGTGAAGTTGGTGCCTTCTACCGGAGCAACGGCAATGCCTATGGCGGCAATGTCGGAGCCAGCGTTGCAAGCGAAAATTTCAGTCTCAGCTACCGGGGCTCTGCAGCAACCGCAGACAATTACAAGGCCGGGGAGGATTTTAAACCGGCGGGCCCGGCTGCGGCCGGGCGGGATTCTCTAGATGCCGACGAGGTCGGCTCAACCATGTACGAAGCCTACAACCACTCTGTTTCGATGGCCATGATCCGCGACAATCATCTGGCCGAGTTGAAACTGGGGCTGCAGAGTATCCCGGAACAGGGCTGGCCGAACCAGCGCATGGACATGATCGGAAACGACAGCAAACAGGCGAATCTGCGCTACGAAGGCGACTACGACTTGGGGCAGATCGAGGCTCGGGCCTATTACGAGCGAACCCGGCATGAAATGCAGTTCGGAGATGACAAGCTCTTCTGGTATGGGCCCAACCCCAGCCTTGACGGGATTCCCTGTACTCCAAGCGGCGGCATGACGGGTTGTGCAGCGGGGATGCCGATGGATACCAGGGGGGAAAATACCGGCCTGACCCTGAAGCTCGCAAAAGACCTCAGTGCACAAAGCGTGCTGCGCCTGGGTGCTGAAAGCCAGTTCTATCGCCTTGATGACTGGTGGGAACCTTCTGGTCGGGGCATGTGGCCCGATACCTTCGACAATATCAACGATGGTGAGCGTGACCGGCTGGCGCTGTTCAGCGAATGGGAAGCGCAATGGAACACACAGTGGAAGACCCTGCTCGGTGCGCGTGCCGAGCAGGTCAAAATGGATACCGGCGAAGTTCAGGGTTACAACGCGACCTATGCCGCCGAATCCGCGGTCTTCAATGCCGCCGACCGCAGCAAGACCGATTACAATGTGGATGTTACCGCACTGACCCGTTTTACCCCCGGTTCCCGCTACAGTGTCGAATTCGGTTTTGCGCGTAAAACCCGTTCGCCCAATCTTTACGAGCGCTATGCCTGGTCGACAGGGGGCATGGCCATGCGCATGATCAACTTTGCCGGCGATGGCAACGGCTACGTCGGAAACCTTGACCTTGAACCGGAGGATGCCCATACGGTCAGTGCCGCGCTAGAAATGCAGGATAAAAAAGAGCGCAATTGGCACGTTAAGCTGGCGCCCTACTACACCTATGTCGATGATTACATCGATGCCGCCCGCTGCAGCTCGACCAACGCCAATTGCGGCGCCGCCAACCAGACCGCAAGCGAGGCATTTGTCTATCTGCAATTTGTCAATCAGTCGGCTGAAATTTACGGCGCCGATCTTTCTGCCGAAGTCCGGCTGGCAGAGCAGACCCGGGTTGGCGACTTTTCTATCAAGTCGATTGTCAGCTATACCCGCGGCAAAAATGACACCACCGGTGACAACCTCTACAACATCATGCCTCTCAACGCCAAGCTGGCGACGGTGCAAAGCAATAACGGCTGGACCAATACGGTTGAGCTTGAACTGGTCGATGCCAAGACCGATGTGTCGGCGGTCAGAAACGAGCTCGAAACCAGCGGCTACGGGCTGGTGCATCTGCGCAGCCAGTATCAATGGGACCAGGCGAGTCTCGACTTCGGCATCGAAAATCTTTTTGACCGCTTCTACAACCACCCTCTGGGGGGAGCCTATACCGGACAGGGCAAAACCATGTCAGCGACCGATGTCGCCTGGGGGACGCCGGTGCCGGGCATGGGGCGTTCCTTTTACGCCGGGTTCAAGTACCTTTTCTGATCCACGCGCATCAGGCGATAGTCGGCGCGGATCAATGACCGAGGCGGGGACACTCAATAAAGAGTGTCCCTTTTGAGTGTCCCGCAGCCCGTATTGTCCGACAGGCTGCTAGAGGTGGCGTTTGACCTTGATCGCCAGGGTGCTGACGCCGATAAAGGCAACTCCCATCAAAACGAGCGTGACGGGCCAGCCTAAAGAGTCGACGAAATGCTGCGCGGTGTAGTAGCCGATGAAGCTGAGCATGGCGATGACCGTGGTGAGTAACAGGGCCCGGCTTTGCAGCACAACGCAGGCATAGAGCATCGATGCGGTCACCGCAAAATACAGAAGTTCGAAGGGTGTCTTGTAGACGAGATCGAACAGGCCGGTGTAAACCATGATCGAGCCGACCAGGTAGCCGAGTCCGGCCAAACCGGGATGTTGCGCTGCTTTGTGCAGACCAAAGGCTGTCGACATAACGCACATGCCGGTCAGCAAGTCTGCCCAGCTCACCGCCGAGGCGACGGCGATTCGGTCGAACAGGCCGGCGTTAAGCCAGCACACGCTGATCAGGATGGCGGGTGCGGCCAGCCCGCGGTAAGCGGTTTTCTCCAACGCGGTGGCGACCAGCAAGAGCGAGGCGCCAAGCACTATGGCGATGAAACCGAACGGGACGTCCAGCAGGTCAAGACCGACCTGCATAAAGCCATAGACGAAAAAGAGCGCCGTAAAAGCCAGTACCGTCAGTTGGTATTTTTGCAGCAGCACCGCCTGATGGAGCGCCATAACGCCGAAAACGCTGAGCACTGCGAGCCGCCAGTTGTCGCTATGCGGGAACACCTCGTGGATGAACACGAACCAGCCGCTGGTCAGCATGAACACAGCAGCGAGCGTCAGCGGCAGGATGAGTTTCGGATACTTCTTCTCGTGCAGCGCGGAAATCAAGACGATGAGTAAGGTGTAGCCGACCCCCAGGGTGATGCCAATCCGCATCACGCTGCCCATGCGGTCCCAGAACATGCCGATATAGGTGCTGATGCCGGCAAGAATGAAAATCCCGCCGAGATACGAAAAGAGCGTCCTGGCGACATCGCCGCTGCTGCGCCGGGCGGGTTCAGCCCGGGTTGCGGCCGGGATGTAAAAGGCCGCTTCGACTTCAGCCGGGGTAATGTCATAGCGCCGCATGAGCTGTGCGATGTTCACCAGCGCGCCAGGTTTGTCACTGACGCTGGCGATGCCGAGCAAGCCAGCGACCAGCGGCCAGCCCCACCATCCACCGCCAATGAGAACGCATACGACGACGAGGATCAGCAGCCAGCTCATGGCGAGACGATCCAGCCGATGAAGTGCGCTTGATTGCCGTAATACACCCCATCGGCATGAGGCAGACGGATGCTGCGCCCATTTTTCGTCAGTTCGGCCTGATCGCGATAATAGGAGGAATAGAACAACCCGGTGAAAACGCGATGTGAATAATTATCGCCGCCGGAACTGAACTGGTAGCCGTCGGGCGCAATGCTCGACGTATCGATGGTCACCCCGGCGAGATCGGGGACATCGATCGCCGTCACTTTTAAAGGGGACTCGCCAGGGGCGGTTCCTTGTCCGGCGGGTGCGAGGCCGGCAGGCAGCATGATGGCCATTTCTCTGACCGCTCCGGTTTTTGCGCTGTAACGCCAAAGTCGCGGGTTTTGGTAGGCCTGGGAGCTGCCCAGGTAGTTGACCTGGACGCGTTGGTTAACAACGGAGATCTGGATGCCGTTCGGATAATTGTAATTATAATTGGTCGCGTAAAGCACATCGAACTGCGGGGGAGCCACCAACAGGGCGGGAACGCCGGAAATCAGCAGGAATAGGATAACGAGCAGCAGGGGGAGACCGAGGCCAAAAGCGATCGTGGGGTTTTCACGGAGAAACTTTTTCATACCGGCCACTCCATCCTGATGCTGCGCTTATGTTGTGTAAAGTGACAGCAAGGTACATGCAGTCCCGAATTGGCATGTTCATCCTTCTAACCCATGGCCCAAGGCGTGTCAAACGCAAAACCCGGATGGAGATAACTTCTTGGGAATAGGGGGTAAGTGTCCTGATTACGTCAGACATGCGGGGACATAGTTTCTGCAGCAGGTCGTTCAAAAACACGCTGTTTTGTCACGCATGGTGAATAAAAACGCCCACCCTTAACAAAAAAGGTGAGCGTCTTTTCCCCCCGCTGAATAGACCAAACATAATTTTGCAATTTTAGAGCCACAATTTACAGTACATCGAGGGTCTCATGCCGAATAGTGCTAAGCCACTTAAAATACATATGGAATCCTATCCGCTGGAATTTTGTCGTCACTTTTTATGCCTTGATTGCCACGGTTTAACCCTAAGGCCTCTCAACTGACTTACAGGATATTGACAAAAATTGTCTCAAAAGCGGCCAGAAATTTGTTCTGTGCAAGTATGGCCCGTCCAGAGAGGACGGGCCATTTGCCTTGTTACGTCGCCAGTCTCAGCGAACAATGTCATAATATCTGTTTGCCAGGCATCTATTCGTTCAACGCTTCGTGGACTCTGCCGACCATGTCAGGGGATGGTTTGAGGGTTTTGTCTCCCTCTTCCTGCCATTTCGAAGGGCAACCTTCATCCGTTTTTTTTGCGAGATAGAGGTTCGCTTTAAATTTACGCATCAACTCGTCTATGTTTCGACCCATGTTGTAAAAGTTGATCTCGGAATTCATCAATATGCCTGCCGGATTTATGATGAAGGTGCCTCTCAGGGCCAGGCCGGAGGCGTCATCATACACGCCGAACATCCGGGACAGGTTGCCAGTGGGGTCTGCTCCCATGGAATATTTTACATCGGCAAGTTCTTTTTCATGGCGCTGCCACGCCAGATGCACATACTGTGTATCGCAGCTGACGGTAACAATGTCAGCTCCCATTTTGCTGAAGCGGGCGTGCTGCTCTGACAGAGCAGCAAATTCAGTCGCTCAGACAAATGTAAAGTCAGCGGGATAGAAAAACAGGATGGTCCATTTCCCCGCCAGTTTCTGCTCAGCAAGGCTGATCTTGCCGAAAGTTTTTAATGTGGGTTCGTAAGTAACGAACTCAAAATCAGGAACCGGATGGCCCAATTTAAGATGGCTTGCGTTATAATCATTCATGATTTACCTCCTGTAAAGATGGAATTCGCTTTGTGGGTTTTATGCAGCATGGCCAGCATAACGCGGAATCACATATAGTCAACATTCTGCAGCAAAACAGTATAATAGTACAGTTCGAAGCTTTTGTTCCACGGGATTACCCAGAACAGCTGGCACAATGCGGTTTTTCCCGCCGCTCTGAACAACAACTAATCTGTTCCACATGGACTTGATTGAGTGCATAATCATTCTCAATAATTATGTATAGAAGAATGATCTTGCAATAAAGCAGTCATTATAGCTTGCGTTTGCACGTTAATTTTTTCTGTGGTTTCTGCTAGGCTCTGATAAAATTTACGCGATTTGAGCTCGGCCGATGCAGCAGCAGGCAGATGGACAATTCTACCCAAGGAGCATAGCGATGATTGTCGGCATTCTGAAAGAAATCAAGATTGAAGAGAACCGTGTTTGCATGACTCCGGCCGGGGTCGAAGTGATGAAGAACCACGGGCATCAGGTTATGGTGGAAACCTGCGCCGGGATCGGCAGCGGTTTTTCCGATGAGGATTACCTGCGCGCCGGGGCGGAAATCGCCAAGAGTAATAAGGAGATTTTTGCCAGGGCCGAGATGCTGATGCATGTCAAGGAACCGCAGCCGAATGAATATGCCCTGATTCGCCCTGGACAGATCTTCTTTACCTACTTTCACTTTGCCGCCTCTGAGCAGTTGACTCGAGCGATGCTCGAAACCGGGGCGACCTGTATCGCTTATGAAACCATTGAAAATCCGGACGGAAGCCTGCCTCTGCTGACACCGATGAGCGAAGTGGCTGGACGAATGGCCGCTCAACAGGGGGCCAAGTATGTCGAGCGTACCCAGGGTGGTCGCGGCATTCTGCTCGGAGGCGTCCCCGGGGTGCCGCCGGCGACGGTCCTGGTCCTCGGCGGCGGGGTGGTAGGCACTCACGCTGCACAGATGGCATGCGGCTTGGGTGCCAAGGTCTACCTGCTTGATATGAATCTCGACCGGTTACGCCACCTTTCCGAAGTGATGCCGAAGAACTGTTTCCCGATGATGTCCACTCCGGCCATTATCCGTGAATTGGTGCAGGAGGCTGACGTGGTGATTGGTGCGGTGCTGCTGCACGGTGCCAAGGCACCCAAACTGGTGACCCGTGAAATGCTGAAAACCATGAAACCGGGCGCAGTAATGGTCGATGTCGCTATCGATCAGGGCGGCTGTTTTGAAACCTCCAGGCCGACCACCCACACTGATCCGATCTATGACGTTGACGGCATTGTCCATTACTGTGTTGCCAACATGCCGGGTGCTGTTCCGCTGACCTCGACTATGGCCCTGACCAATGCCACGCTCCCTTACGCCATGAAGATTGCCTCCCAGGGCTGGGAAAAGGTGGCTCGCGAGCATGAGGGGATCAAGGCCGGCATCAATATTGTCAACGGGCAGGTCACCTACCAGGGGGTCGCTGAAGCTTTCGGGATGGCCTATGTTCCGGTCGACGAGCTTCTCAAGTCGTCCAACTGAGCAATTGCTCTGTCTTTGAGACGGCT
>JBPPMB010000204.1:0-22534 GCA_051305855.1 Desulfuromonadales bacterium | reverse complement strand
ATTGGCTCTTTCGTAGACATCCATGTCGGCAATGGTGAATTTGCCGACGCCCAGTCGGGCCAGGGTCAGCAGGTGGATCCCGCCCACGCCGCCGACCCCGGCAACGGCCACTCTGGTTGCCAGGAGTCTGGCCTGGACTGCTTCACTGATCAAACCGATGTTGCGTGAAAATTCATGGCTGATCAATTCTTCAATAGTCGTTATGTTCATGAACGATGTATCCATTTCTCCTGTTTATTGCCTAGGTAACGGCAGACACTTCACGGGAAGAGCAACGACTGGCACGAATTGTCAGTTGTCCGGAAAACTAAACTGTCTTGCCCGTGGGTGTCAAGATCTTGTTCGTAAAGCATCGAGAGGGTCAATATTTCTTTCTTATTTACATAGAAGGAATCCTCACAACATGCTAATCTTGCATTGGAATTAGACCACGAGTTAGCCTGGTACCCTGTAAATTGCAGGATTTCTTAGGATTAAGCAAGAATTTGGCATGTCAGCAAGACTGAAAATGATGAAGTCTGATATGAGGAAAAAGGTTTTGGCCGTCGCCCTGGCTTTCCTGTCGATACTTGCTTCACTGGTATTTGCAGCCGACCCGCTGTTGCCTGAGCAGGTCGCACAATTCACTTACGATCGCTATCTTGGTGATGATATGCAGATGAACGGCACGATGGAACTGACCAGCAGGAGTGACCATGTCCGCAGCCGTGAATTCATCTCCCTACGCAAAGACAGTAACGCTGAACGCAAACAGCTGATCCGTTTCACCGCTCCGGCCGACATCGACGGAACCGCATTTTTAACCTTTGATGCAGACAACAGCAGCGATACCGAACAACATCTCTATCTGCCGGCCCTGAAAAGAACCCGGCGCATCGTCGCCAGCCAGCAGGGGCGCAGTTTCGTCAACTCCGATTTCACTTACGAAGACATGCAGCGCCACCGGGTCGAAGCGTGGGACTATCGGCTGGATGGAGAAGACACCTTTTCCGGTTACCCCTGCTATGTCCTGGTCAGCACTCCGAAGCCGGACACCGACACCCAGTACGGCAAGATGACCTCATGGATAGAAAAAGAACACTTTATCCCGCTGCAGACCATCTTCTGGGACAAAAACGGGCAGCAGTCCAAAAGCTATACAGTGAACAGTTTTGCCATGATCGACAACATTGCAACCGAGACGGACGTCGTGATGGAAGATCTTCATTCCGGACATAAGACGCGTCTCAAAACCTTCGAAATCAAATATAATTCCGGTCTGCAAGACGCTCTCTTTACAACCCGTGCGCTAGAAAGATAAGGGAGATTACGATGGGACTCCTTGGCAAAAGTACGGCACAGGTCAAATGCAAGATATTGCTGGCCGGTTTTTTGATCGCGGCGACAGCGTTTTTCTCTTTAATCACCAACCAGAAATGTTTTGCCGCTGTTCTGCAGGATATCGCTGTTGTCGCCACCGATGAGTCGACCGAGGTGATTTTGCAGATCGATGAACAAACCCCCTTCAAATACAGATATCTGCCACATAGCGCGTCGCTACCGGCCCGCTGCTACATAGATCTCGACAGCGCCAGCCGCAAAAAGATCCTGCCGGCTCAGCAGCCGGTCGAGAGTCAGCATGTCGCGAGTATTCGCACGGGTAATCATGCCACCAAACTGAGAGTTGTCATTGATCTGAAAAATGAAGCTGCCTGCAAGGTAAGTTCTTCAACTACGGATACTTTCCAGATCCGGATATTCATAGCTGATGAGACCTCCCTGCGCGCGGAGCCGTCTGTCCCAACCCAAGCGGTTTGGTCCACAGCGGTTCAGGCACCCAACATTGATCTTGCCGCTGACGTTGCGGGGACAGAGCCAACTCCAGTGACTGGGCCGCAGGCAGCAACCAGCACGGATTCCGATACGCAGCACTCGTCATTCGCCCCGTCAGGTACAAAAGAGCTGTCCATCTGGGGGTGGGCCCAGCTTTATTCCGCCTATGACATCAATAAAGATCAAGCTGAAGACGACCGCCTGTCACGACTTCAGGGGAGGCTCGGCGCCAGCTGGAATAAGCAGCTCAACCAGGGCGATTCACTGAAGTTGGCCGCCGCTGTCGATCTGGACCGGCTTTATTACGATTCTGACCTGGCCGATGAAGACACAGACATTACTCTCCACGAAACCTACCTACAATACAATCGCCCGGATTGGGACGTTGCGTTCGGCAAGCAGCGCGTGCGCTGGGGGAAAAGCGACCAGCTCTCCCCGGTCGACAGCCTCAATCCGCAGGACTTTCGACAATTCGTGACCATCGACCTCGAGGAAAGGGCACTGCCCAGTTGGCTGCTGCGCAATCGCTGGCACGGGGAATCGTTCGGCCTGGAAACCATCGTCCAGCCCTGGTTCCAGGAGTCTGAGCTCGAATATTTCGATTCCAACTGGGCCCTTTATCGCAATTGGCGCCAAACATTAATTGCCAACCCGCAGGTGCCCGCCGAAGTGAAAGACTATGTCCGTAACCTCCGCGTCGATGAAGACGAACCGGGCAAAACCCTGGGAAACATGTCGGCGGCCACCAGGGTGACCTGGAACACCGCACAGGCCGACTTTGCCGTGAGTTATCACTACGGTTGGGAAACCCTGCCGACCATCACGAATTTCCCGGTCAAGAATATCAGCTTTTCAGGTGATCCCGATGCCGATCCCAATCAAGTACTGGCTAATACGGTATTCACCGAAGAAAGTGTGCTAGCCGAGTACAAGCGCCAGCAGACGATCGGCTTCGAATGGGAAACCGTCCTTGCCCCCCTCGGATTCCGTGGTGAAATCGCCCATATTAACCAAGTCGCTTTCCTGAGTGATGATTTGACCTCGAAGCGCAAACCAGCCACCCACCTGGTCAGCGGTATCGATTACACCTCGGCAGACGAGTGGTATCTCAACCTGCAGGGGTCCTGGTATCATATACATGATTACTCCAGGGACATTCTGTATTTTGAAGACAATACGGTGTCGGTCATCGGTGAAATAAGCAAACCGGTCTGGCGCGGCAACCTGGAACTTGCCCTGCAATACCATTACACGCTCACCGACCAGAGCAGTTACCTGCGTCCATTCATGATTTTGAAGTATTTCCGACATCTCGAAGCTGAAATCGGGGCCAACATTTTCAGCGGCGACGGCGAGACCCTGTTAGGCTCTTACGATCAAAACGATCAAGTCTACATCCGGGCCAGGATGTCTTTCTGAGACGGATTTCGGGGTAATCTTGCATGCTGAGCAAACTTGTCGGCAAAAATTGTGATCTCATCTGTCGCTACCCTTTCCTGTACCTGGCTGTCCTTGTCCTGCTGACTGGTTTTTTCGGCTATTACTATGCCACCTTGCCGACCGAAACATCGGTTGAGTCCCTGGTGATTGACGACGATCCCGATCTGGTCTTTTACGAAACCTTCAAGGAACAGTTCGGCGAGGATGAAGTCCTGGTGGTCGGCTTTTCCGCCAAAGATGTTTTCGAACCGGCCGTAATCGGCTTTATCATTGATCAAACCCGGCGCCTGGAAGCAATCGACGGCGTTGCAAACGTTTTAAGCCTTGCCAATGTCGATGATTTTGTCGGTTCAGATAATGATTTTATCGTACAACCACTGCTCGCAGATATCCCGCCTGTCGGACTCGACCAAGAATCTCTCCGCCAACGTGCTCTGGCCAGTAGCCTGATCCGCGACAACCTTCTCAACAGTGCGTCTACAGCCGCGCTCTTCCTTGTGCGTCCGGAAGCCCGGCCGGAGAATCCCGCTTTCGATGAGCAGTTTGTCAGCCGTATCGAAGAAAGCTTTCGTGATCTGGAGGTTCCCTGGCCGGGCTTTGAATATCACATAGCCGGGTGGCTGGCGACGGATGTCAATCTGAGTCGATTCATGAACCGTGACATGATGGTGTTCATGCCGCTGACCTTCACCTTCTTGATCGTGCTGGTCGGGCTGGCGCTGCGTAATCGCTGGTCAATTGTGCTGGCTATGATCAACGTCAGCGTCTGCCTGATCTGGACCCTGGCTTTTTTAAACCTGATCGGCGGAGTCATCAGCCCGATCACGTCGATCCTGCCTCCGCTGATCATGGCCCTGGCCGTTTCAGACAGTATTCATATCTTCGACAATTTCCTTAAACAGGACAGACGTCAGGCGCCCATAACCGACATTATGAAGACGACCCTGGAACGGCTTGCCGTGCCCTGTTTCCTGACCAGCTTCACCACCGCCATCGGCTTCGCCTCACTGGCGGTCAGCGACGTCCCGCCAATCCGCCATTTCGGCCTCGCCGCAGCTGGCGGCATGATGGCAGAGTTCGTCCTGTCGATGACCCTGATTCCCCTGGGTCTGTATTTTCTTCGTCACAAAACCGGGTTGAAAGCCCCGTCGATTCAATCCAGCTCACTGTTACACAGCCGCCTGGAGCGCTTCGCCGGCAAGATTCCTGCACACCGGAAGCTTATCCTGGGGACTTCAGCGGGACTGATCCTGTTTTCACTGCTCGGTGCCTCCGGTATCAAGGTTGAAACCAACCTGCTCGAATACTTCAAAGAAAGCAGTTCTGTTTACCAGGATTCCCAGTTCGTCGACCGAATGCTCGGCGGGGTTGAAACCATCGAAGTGTCTCTGCAGGCGCCAGAGCCGGATATGCTGTTGGAGCCGCAAGCTCTGGCCATTTTGCAACAGATTGAAGATTACCTGCAGCGACAGCCTGTGGTCAGCCAAGTCACCTCGATCGGCAATTTTCTACGTGAAATGAACAAGGCCTTTCATCAGGAAGATGAGACCTATTTCAGGCTGCCGGACAGTCGCGCCATGGCAGCCCAGTACCTGCTGCTATATGATGGTGAAGAAATCGACAACTTCATCGACTCGGAACGCACATGGGCTCGGGTTTCAGCTCGGATCACCGAGCATCGGACCAGTGCAGTCGCCGGGTATATCGATGATCTGCAGGGGTATCTCGATGAAATCACCGCCGACAGTCCTTACCAGGCGCGCGTCACCGGCAAGACTCTGATTGCCAACAAACTGATCAGCTTGATCGTTAACAGTCAGGTCCAGAGCCTGTCCCTGGCTTTTTTCCTGATTTTTCTGCTGATGTTTGCGATTTTCCGTTCACTCAAACTCGGCCTGCTGGCAATGGTCCCCAACGTCTTGCCGATTCTCTTCAATTTTGCCATGATGGGATTTTGCGGCATTCCGTTGAACAGTGCAACGGCCATTATTGCTGCCGTAGCTATCGGCATTGCGGTCGATGATACTATCCACTTTATCTGTGAATATCAGCACCAGCGCACCCAGCAGCAAACCGTGACTCAGGCTGTTCAGCTTGCCATTATCAACAAGGGATCGCCGATTATCACCACTTCGCTGATCATGACCGGCGGGTTCGGTATCCTGCTCTTCGCCAGCTTTGTGCCGACCATTCAATTCGGGTTTCTAAGCGCCCTGATCATGCTCTTCGCCGTGGTCAGTGACCTGCTGGTGCTGCCGGTGTTGTTGCTGAAATTCGACGCATAAAGGGGAGGGCGATACACTCAATATTTTGAGTGTGTCTCTTCGGACACTTCGGTTGGAGGCGGACCACGCAAGGAGACAATCCATGGATCCACGCATCAAGACTGTTCTTGAATACGCCATCATGGCCCCGTCCGGAGACAACTGCCAGCCGTGGCGATTTTCGGTGCGGGGGCATACGATCGACCTCTACAACGTTCCGGGCAGGGACCAGTCGCTGTACAATTACAAGCAACGTGCCTCTTTGGTCGCCCATGGCGCCCTATTGGAAAATCTTACCCTGGTTGCTGCTGAGGAAGGTTTTTCGGCCGAAGTCAGTCTTTTTCCGGAGAGCACCCATCCCGACCTGGTGGCGCAGGTGCATTTGGTGGCGCGCGCACACAGCCGTGAACCGCTGGTGAAAGCCATCGACAAGCGCTGTACGAATCGCGGCCGCTTCGAGGGTGGCGAGCTCGGTGTCGCGCAGCAGCAGACTCTTGTTGCTTGCGCCGAAGGTTATCCCGGGGCCCGGATCGTTCTGTCGGCAGAAAGATCAGCACAAGACCAACTCGCCGCGGTGGCCGCAAAGAATGACTGGCTGGTCTTTGCTAACCGCCCTTTGCATCAGTTCCTCTTTGAGCAGGTCCGCTGGACCATGGCGGAAGCCGGGCGCACCCGGGACGGGCTCGATATCGCAACTCTTGGTTTGGGCAAGGCTGATCGGCTTGCCTTTCCCAGCCTCAGGTGCTGGCCGCTGGTAAATCTCCTCAATTACTTTGGACTGGCGGGCATGATCGGTCGCAAGGCGGAACAGCACTGTCGTGCTTCAGCAGGGTTGGGCGCCATCATTGTGGCTGGCAGCCGGCCTGAAGACTATGTGCTTGGCGGGAGGGCCATGGAGCGGGTGTGGCTGCATGCGACCACCCTCGGCCTGCAGTTTCAGCCCTATGCCGGAATTGCTTTTTTGCTCCAGCAGCTGCGTGAGGGAGCCACAAATGGACTGACAGAAAAGTCGACAGTCGTATTGCGTCAAGTCCAAACAGATGTAAGACAGCTGCTTGGACTAACTGGGAATGAAGTGGTAATCATGTTTTTCCGAGTGGGGGCAGGCAGAGCGTCGTCCACGCGCTCGCTGCGCTTGGCACTCAAGGACATCCTGGCCGATCTCGGCGACATTGATCCCCCTTCGGTAGTTCATTGATGTAACTGTCGAAAAGTTTAACACTGATCCCTTTCCGTTACGTTGAGAAAAATAATACATGTAAAAACAGTTATTTATAAGTTGGCAAAGAATTTGCAATATCCTAATGACAAGTCGACCCTAGTACGTTCTCGTCCCTGGCTATTTATAAAAAAGGAGATTTGCCATGAAAAGTTTTTTAGGATTTTTGCTTGCGGCTTTTATTATCGTTACTGGTGCAAATAACGCTTCTGCCTATTCTTTCTTGCAAGATTGGCAATTTGATGCAGATGGAGTCGGCGGAGTATCTGCTGTCACAGTACCTGAGTTATTTGATACCACAGGAGTTACCACTGCTATTAATACATACTCCGATGCAACCAACTTCACTTTTACAGAGACGGCTTTCTTTAACAGTTACTCTTATCTTGCTGATAATCCCGTCCCACCTCCTACGTATTTGACTACACCGTGGCCTTTCGCTGGTGTTTTAAGTGCGATATTTACTGGTAGCGGTTATGGCTCAGCCGGTGGCGGCTTGACTTTTGAAACTGGTTTGCTGGACATGAGTTTTGATCCAACCGGTGTGGATCCTGCGGTGCTAATTGGCTCTTTCTCATTAATTGACGGTTATGCAAGTCTGGATGGTGCGGCTGTGCCCAACGGGATCATAACAACCGTTTTTGAAGCAACGTTTCTTAAGCCCAACGTATGGTTTGACTCTACCGGCTTAGATTTGTCGACTATTAATCCTCAAACGTGGGTGCTTGGTTTTGCGACAACTAACGCATCTTTAGTAAGTAGTGTATTTGTTGAAAATGTTCAGACGTTGGAAATCTCAAACAATGGTCAGTTCCGATTGGCAGTCGTTCCGGAACCCTCGACCATCCTGCTGCTCGGCGGCGGGCTGATCGGCCTGGGCGTCCTCGGATATCGCCGGAGAGGCCAGAAATAAGACCTGCGAAGATTCTCGCACAAGACTGACAACTGTAAAAGGAGCGGCCTCCATCATGGTGGTCGCTCTTTTTCTTTTACTGAAGTCATCCCATGAATTTTTATGGTGTGTCGTTAATGAACCTGAAAATTTTCTCCCTCTGGTTTGTTGTTGCAGAGCTGGAGACGTCTTCTGACATGGTTCTATCTTCTAGTCGATTGACTTAAGATGAAAAAATTTAAGTTTAACTGGTATGTCAGCTCAGGGTGTTCTTCTCGCTTAAATGTTCGTCGTTTGTTTCGTTTGAATGGTGTATCTCTGTATGCCTTATCGATTTTCCTACGGCAACATCGAAAAGCACCGGGACTACGATAACGTCCTGTCGCATATCTTTGCCCTGCGCTATCAGGTGTATATCAACGAATGGGGTTTCGAGTCGGCCGACGATCATCCGGACGGGTTGGAGCACGATGAATTCGATGACCATTCCGTCCATATCTATGCCCGCAGCGATGAAACAAACGAGGTCATCGGCAGCATCCGCATGATCTTCGATTCAGAATTTGGCTTTCCCATCGAAAGGCACTTTGACATCGCCTCACTGCCTGCCGGAATCAACCGCAGCAGCACCGGTGAAATCTCCCGACTGGCCATCTCAAAGGAGTACCGTCGCCGCGCCATCGACCTTAAAATATTCGGTGCAGAACAGTGCTCATCAAACCAGCTACCGCGTTACATGGCAAAGGACCTTAATTTTCGCCGCCATTGCGAACATGAACTGGTGCGCGGCCTGTATATTGCCCTGTACCGGGACAGCAAGACCCGCGGCTTGAAAAATTGGTATGCTGTCATGGCCAAGGGGTTGTACATTATTCTCAAGCGCTGGGGAATCGCTTTCACGCAGATTGGCCCGGCCCGGAATTACCACGGCATCAGGGCTCCCTATCTGGTCAGCATCGAGAGCATCGAACGCTCCCTGGAAACTTTCGACCCTGTGCTGTATTGCGATATGCGCAGCGGTTTGATGCACTGATGCAGGGTCTTTTCGGATTTTCCAGCTTTTGCTCACTCGAGCGATACCGTCTGTCCCCGGTATTAACTTGACACCTGTCCATATGGAACAAACGTTCAGTTACGCCCTTGTCAATCACCAGAACCGCCAACTTGCCCAATCCACCCCATTCCTTGCACCTGCTCCTTTTAAGTCGGTTTATTGCAATATGCTCAATATGGCTTATAGTACTTAATCATTTAATACTCATTGTCCGCAAAAGTTATGAGATAAAGCCAATGCTATCATCAAATTTCAAGTTTCGTGTTGCTGAAGATCATCCGCAAAGAGCTCATATTCTTGAAGCTGTCTATCGCTTGCGCTATCAGGTTTATGTAATAGAGTGGGGCTTTGAAAGCCCGGTTGATCATCCTGGAGGGCTTGAAAAAGATGGCTACGATGAGCACTCCCGTCACTTTTACGCATACACTGGCGCTGAGGACAACGTCATAGGCACCGCCAGGATCATCCTTGGTTCAGAAGGGACATTTCCGATTGAGCATCATTTCAATATCTGTGATTTCCCCCCCGACACAGCGCGTCATCAAGTCGCGGAGATTTCAAGGCTGGCCATTTCCAAGGAATTTCGTCGTCGTGAAATTGATCAGGTTATTTTCAGCAACGGTGACATTCAGCTCAAGGAGTTGGAACAGTATCAGGCACAGATGAAGGGTCTCGAATATGAACGACGAAAATGTGAGCACGAATTGATTCGCGGCATCTACCTGCTGACTTATCATGAAAGTGTCAAACTCGGGCTGACGCATTGGTTCGCAGTCATGGCAAAAGGCCTGCAAATCATTTTGAAACGCTGGGGTATTCCCTTTGAACAGATTGGCCCGGCCAAAGACTATCATGGAGTCAGGGCACCATTCCTCCTGAGCATCAGAAATCTTGAAGACCATCTAGAAAAGAATAATCCCGAATTACTGAAATTCGCCAGGCAGGAATTTTCAAGACTATAACTTAAGCTATAGCATTTATGGCCTTTAGTTATATTGAATGACAGATGAGTATGGTCTACTGTACAAAAGAGTTATTATCATGAAGCAAAAAGGTTGATTGAACATTGCATTTTTTATCTGAAACTGGAAATCGGGGATACTATATGAAACCGTTCTGGACCTGGTTTCTTTTGTTGCTTGTAGTAATAGCCTTCGGGTGCCGTGAGCAATCAAAAGAAGATGTATTTCAGCAGGGCATGGAGTTTGTCAACGCCGGTAATTATCAAGCCGCTGTGACACTATTTAAAGAGGCTCTAGACAAGGACCCAAACTTCGTTGACGCCAGGATGCAGTTGGGCATTGCCTACCTTGAAACTGGAAAAGTTGATCAAGCGGAAAATGAACTCGCCAAAGCACTGCGGCAGGATCCGGACAACAATCTGCTCACCTTGCGGCTTGCCGAAATTTATCTCAAGACCAAACGCCCGGACCAGGCCACTGAGTTGCTGGACAGACTGCAAAACTCAGATCCTGACAACCCTGAAGCCCTCAGACTGAACGCTGAAATCAAGGCGCAGAGCGGCGATTTAAGGGCAGCCGAAGACCTTTTGAGAAAATCTCTCAGCATCAGATCAAACAGTTCGCCGACGCAACTTGGACTTGCGCAAGTGTTGTATCTGACCGGCAGGGCCGATGAGGCGGATGAGCTGATCGATGCGGTAATTGCCAAACACCCCGATAATAGTGCTGCGTATTATCTGCTGCTTAGAAAAGCTTTGAGTCAGGGCGACCGGGACAATGCCATCGCCGCACTGAAAAAAATCAAGACGATCAGTCCTGAAGAGTATTATGCGCCCTACCTGCTGGGCATGCTCTATCTCGACACTGGCCAAATTGCCGAAGCGCGCCAGATTGCTGATGAAATTAATACTCGCGCACCGGGGCATCCCGTGGCCAATCGCATTGATGGTGTTGCCTTGTATCTGGTTGGTGATTTTGCAGCTGCCGCGGAAAAATTGCAGGAATCCCTCACAGGCATGCCCGATCTGCCTGGATTCTATTTTCTTGGTCTTGCTAACTATCGGACTGATCAGCTGGAACAGGCGATCAGTAATTTTCAGAAAGCGCTCGACAAAGCGCCGACTCATCAGCAAGCGCGCCTCATGATTGCCCAGACATTTCTTAAGCAAGGGCGCATTGATGATTGCATCCAGCAGGCGAAACTGGTCATTCAACAGAATGCCAATAATGCCAACGCACACAATATTCTAGGCAGCGCATACCTGCTCCAAAAAAACTACGATCTGGCCATGACGGAAATCGAAGCCGCCATAGAAATCGATCCCGATCTTGCTCAAGCTCACTTGAAAAAAGGGCTCTTCAACCTGGCGGCAGGGAAAAACCGGCAGGGTGAGGTCGACCTGGCCAATGCCGTCAATGCCGCCCCGGAAATTCTCAACACGCGTTTGCTGCTGGTAACCTACTACCTGCGTCAACACAACTACCCCATGGCTTTGCAGGTGCTGGAAGAGGGTCTCGCCATTACCTCTGACAGCGCCCTGATTTACAACATGATGGCGGCTGCATATTTTGGCCAGAATAAGGCCGATGCCGCCGTACAAAGCCTGCAGAAAGCCAAGAAACTCAAGCCTGAGTATCTGACGCCGTACTTCAACCTGGCCAATTACCACGCCAGCCGCAAGGACTATCCTGCCGCATTGCAAGAATATCAAGACGTTCTGCAGGTTGCGCCAGACTCCCTGCAGGCTCTGCTCAAATCGGCTGCACTTTATGAGCTCACCGGTCAGAACGATCAGGCCGCATTGTTTTACGATAAGGCTGTAAAAACACAAAGCCCGGCAGGCTATCTGGCTCTCGCCGCTTATCAGTTGCGCAACGGCCGCAAGGATGCCGGCTTGCAAACCCTCAAAGAGGGCTACCATGCCCACCCTGATAACCAGGACCTGATCATCACTTATGCAGAAGTGTTGAGAAGAGCAGGGCAATTTGACGATGCGCTGCTTGTTTACATTCATTTGGAAGAGCTCCGGCCAGGTGCGGGAAAACCGCTGCTGCTGAGTACTCACCTGCAAAAAGAGGATTTTGCCGCGGCCAGGGAGATCGCCGACCAGGCCATCGCCGAAAATCCTGCCGCCAGTCAAGGTTATCTGTTCCAGGCGGCCATCCATGAGCGTCGCTCGGAATGGAAGCAGGCGGAAACAATTATCCTGCAGGGGATTGCCGCCACTGATGGCGACCTGACCCTGCGGATTAATCTCGCCCGCCTCTATTCGAGGCGGGGCGCTAGCGAGGAAGCCCAGAAGATCTACGACGGCATCTTGCGCGAGAAACCGGATCTGGTACCGGTCCTATTCTCCAAGGCGGCCATTTTTGATCAGGCAGGGGACAAGAAGCAGGCGCAGAGCCTTTATGAGAAAATACTTGCCATCGACGAGAACCATGTGCCCGCTCTCAACAATCTGGCCATGCTTCTGCTGGATGTTTATGCAGACCACAAAAGGGCGATGGACCTTGCCGTCAAAGGCTTCCGCTTCAAACCGGAAAACCCCATCATTATTGACACCCTTGGCTATGCGCTGCTCAAGAACGGTGAGGTAGAGAAGTCGATTGTTTTCCTGGAAAAAGCCGCCAATCTGATGCCCGGAGAGGTGACGATCAAACTTCATCTCGCCCAGGCTTACAAGGAAGCCGGTCGGCGTGACGACGCTGTCGCAACCCTGGCGGTGATTAATGAAAGCAACTCAGCTGCAGAACAATACAAAGCAGCCAAAGACTTGTTGAACCAGTTGAACTGATCCGGTTAGTCTTAGTGCAGGGCCATGAGGGGACAATGTACAAATTTACCGGCATTCTTATGTTCTGCGACTCCGTCGCCGCCCTTTTCAGTTATGTGCTGGGCCATTATTTGAGGTTAGGCGACATGCAGGACTTAAACACAATCGGCGATGTCCCTGGTCTGCAGGCCATGATTTATGCCCTTGTCGTTCTGATATCCGGTTATTTTTGTGAATTGTATGCTGCCGATCGCACTCTGCTGCATACCGAGTTGGCTGCCCGCATCGCTGTTTCGATCATGGTTGCGTTCTTATTCCTGTCTGCATGTTTCTATGCAGCTCCGGAGATGGCTCTCGGGCGGGGAGTCCTGTCATTGGCGCTGCTGATTTTTGGCGTGATGCAGTACATGATTCACCTTGTCTGTCACTCTTTCCAGATGCTCCCGCGCTTCGCCATAAAAATCATGATTCTCGGTACCGGGCCCCTGGCCGAAGTCATCCGTCGCACGATTCCGCTGTCGACACAGAACTATGCATTTGCTGGTTTTATCCAGCCGCTGTCGGGAATGCCGGTGGTTGAGCCTGACCAGATTGTCGGCACGGTTGACCAGATCGAAGACATTCTGTTTCTTGAAAAAGTCGACAAGCTGATCATTTCAATGACTGAGCGGCGCGGTGTCCTGCCGGTCAAAAACCTGCTCACCTGCAAGTTGCGAGGCGTCGAAATACTCGACTCGCCGACTTTTTATGAGCAACTGACCGGCAAGTTGCTCGTTGAAGATATTCAGCCGAGCTGGTTTATCTATTCAAACGGATTTCGCTTCACATCGGCAAGACGGGCCTGGAAAAGGGTTCTCGACATCGTACTGGCGTTTATGGGCATCCTCCTGGTCCTGCCTTTCCTGCCGATTGTGGCGGTACTCATAAAGCTGTCTTCTCCCGGGCCGGTTTTATTCAGGCAACTTCGCGTTGGTGAACGGGGTCGTGAGTTCACTTTGATAAAATTCAGGACCATGTGTGACGATGCCGAAAAAGAGACCGGTCCGGTCTGGGCCAGTGAAAATGATCCACGCATCACCAGGCTGGGGGGTTGGCTGCGCAAGGCGCGCATTGACGAGATCCCGCAGCTGTTTAATGTTTTGATGGGTGACATGAGTTTTATCGGGCCGCGCCCCGAGCGCAAGGAATTCGTCGAGCGGCTTTCGGAAAAAATCCCCTATTACGGCAAAAGGCATTTCCTCAAACCAGGCGTAACCGGATGGGCCCAGATCAAGTACCCTTACGGCGCTTCTGATGAAGATGCCCTTGAAAAACTGCGTTATGACCTCTATTACATCAAGAACTACTCTTTAACCCTGGACCTTATGATCATTCTCGAAACAATCAAAGTCGTTCTTTTCGGCCGCGGCGGGAGGTAGCCCATGTTACGAATCAGTCTTGTCCTGTTAGTGTGTGTATTGGTGCCGGCACAGGCGCTGTGCGAAGATTATGTCATCGGTGACGGTGACAACCTGAGTGTCGCGGTCTGGGGGGTCCCGGAACTGAGCGTTACCACGACCGTACGCCCGGACGGTAAAATCACCCTGCCAGCGGCAGGTGAAGTGGTGGCTACCGGCCTGACCCCGGTTCAATTGAGCCATGATCTGACCAAGGTTCTCGACAGCTACGTCAAGAAGCCGATTGTCACTGTAGAGGTCGCCGGGGTCACCAACAACCGCATCTACATCTCCGGCGGCGGGGTGCCCTCGACGGTCATCAATCTGACCGGCAGGACTACCCTGTTCAAATTGCTGTGCAGCCTCACGGGTGTGGAAAACGTTGATTTCAAACTGGCTCGCCTGATGCGCAATGGACAGCAGCAGGAGATCAATTTTTATCGCCTGTTTGTCGACGGCGACCTCTCGCAAGATTTTGAACTTCGATCTGAAGATATCCTCTACCTGCCCAACAACGAGCAGAACAAGGTTTACGTAGTTGGTGCAGTGATTGAGCCGAAATACCTGATTTACCGGGACGGGCTGAGAATCCTCGACGCGATCTTTGAGTGCGGCGGCTTCAACAAATATGCCAAACAGAGTTCTGTTTTAATTTTGCGAAAAAAAGGCAGCGAGGAGATGGACAGAATCAAAATCAACATCAACGATCTGATAAATGATGGTGACCTGTCCCAGAACATACAATTAGCCCGCGGTGATTACGTCATTGTCAAAGAGGGCATCTTTTAAGAAAGGCAGGACGTAGATGGGATCTCAACTCGACCAGATCAAGCAGTTCTTGAAAGCAGTTTACACACGGCGGCACCTTTTCATCATTGTCGCCGCGAGCGTCGCTTTGATCGCGGTCGGGGCAACGTTCTTTGTGCCCAAGCGCTTTGAAGCCAAAAGCACCGTGTTCATAGAACGCAATGTTATCAACAACCTGATGAAAGGGATTACTGTTTCACCTTCGATGGAAGACCGCATCCGGGTGCTGCGTTACTACATGGTGAGCCGCGACATGGTGGTCCGCACTCTCAAGAAAATGGATATGGACGCGGATCAACGCTATGCCGACCCTGAACAGTTCGAGTGGCTGGTGAGACAATGCCAGGCGAAGACGGACATCAGCGTCAGGGGCAATGACCTCTTTTTCGTGTCGATGACCGACCCTGACCCCTCCTTCGCAAAAGACTACATCAACAACCTGGTCAATATCTACGTCGAGGAGAATCTCTCAGTTAAACGGGAAGAATCCTATGGAGCCAACCGTTTCCTCTCTGAACAGGTGGCTTTCTACAAGCAGAAGCTCGACGAGATCGACACCAAGATCCTTGATTTCAGGAAACAGACCGGCATCTATTCAACAATCAACGAAACAAGCCTGATGACGCAGATTGCTGATGACGAAGAGGCGCTCAATGAAATCAAGGGGAAGAAAATCGAAAGCTACTCCACAATCCAGACAATCAAACAGCAGCTTGATATACTGCGTAAAAGGTCTTTGGCTGGCGACAACGCACCCATGGACAGCAGCTCTGCAGCAAGCCGCATTGCTAAGCTCCAGGCCAAAATCGATGAGTTGCTGCTGGTCTACAATGATCAGTACCCGACTGTGATCACATTGCGTGACCAGATAGCGGAACTGCAGAAGAGGCAGAAGAGTGGCGACGCTACGGCCAAGACTGTTGTGCTGGATGATTACAACCCGATTGATGATCCGATCTACGTTGACCTGAAGATGCGCATGAATACTGCCCAGTCCGATCTCAATGCTCTGACGGCCAAGGAACAGCAACTGAAGGCCAGTATCGAAGCCAACCAGGTCCTGTTGCGCAACTTCCCCGATGACAAGAAAACCTTGAACGATTTTGATCGCGAACGGGCCATGCAGTTGGCAGTTTACGAGCAGCTGCTGCAGCGGGTCGGAGTATCCGAGGTCTCAACGCAGATGGAAGTCTCGGACAAGTCGACCACCTTTCGCATCGTCGACCCTGCCATCCAACCGACCCAACCAGTGGGCATCAAGCGGATCATGCTGATGCTGTTCGGCGTTCTCGCCGGGCTGGCGGCTGGTTTGGGCGCTGTTCTCGTAACTGAAAATCTGGACAATTCGTTACAGGGTTCGCAGCCGCTTCGTGACCTGGGTGTAACCGTCCTCGCTGAAATTCCTTTTATCTGGAGTGAAGGTGACAATCAGCTGATGCGCAGGAAGGACAGGGCGGCCCTGACCTTTGCGATGATCTGTACGCTGGCGATCGTAATCATGATACTTCATGACCTGCTGGGCATGTCGGTGATCGATCATGCCCTCGAAAACTTGCATTTAGACAAACTATAAATACCTATGTTGCTGGATTTAAAGGAATTCGAGGTTTCCCATGAGCCGTATTGAAAAAGCCTTAGAAGTTGCCGCCCAAAAGCGCCAGCAGGCGGATGACTACCGGCCGGCCGCACAACCGTTCACTGCACCTGAAAGCACGATCCGACAGCCATTGGCAAAACAGGGGAGGGCTTCGACGTTCAAGGTCGACAACCCCTATCTGGTGACAGCCAATGACCAGGGGGCTCCTGCTTCAGAGCAGTACCGCAAGCTGAAATCCCTGATCGTCAAACTCTCCCAGGCCGGTAATTTTGGCAAGGCCTTGATGGTGACCAGCCCGGTGGCAGGGGAAGGCAAGACCATCACCTCCCTCAACCTGGCCATCACCATGGCCCAGGAATTCGACCACACGGTGCTGCTGGTCGAGGCCGATATCCGCAAGCCCACGGTGTTGAGCTACCTGGGGCTCAAGGCTGAAAAAGGTTTGACCGATTGTGTCCTCGACGGTCTCGATCTGAAAGATGTGATTGTCAAGACCGGCATCGGCAACCTCAGCGTTCTCCCTGCCGGAAGGCGGGTGGACAACCCCGTCGAGCTTTTCTCCTCCAATCGCATGGAAGCCCTGGTGGATGATATCAAATCCCGTTACAACGACCGCTTCGTGATCGTTGACACCACCCCCCTGCTGCCCTTTGCCGAGCCCAGCTACATCGCCAACATGGTCGGTGCAGTCATCCTTGTGGTCAGGGAGGGGGTGACCACGACGGACAAGCTGAAGCGCGCTCTGGAGATGCTTAAAGATCACAACCTTCTGGGCGTTGTTTCCAACTGTGTCAGTCGGGTGAATTCCCTGCAGGGTTATTATGGGTATTATGGCTATTATGGGGATAAATAGAATACGGCAACTGGGGGTTGGGGGCTGGTTTTTGAATTCCTGAAAACTCTTTTAATGACAATGAAGAGAGATGAAGACCATGACTTGGAGATTGCTGTTCCTGACCCTGTCCGTCTGTTTTTGCACGTCATTGGTTCATGCCGAGTTCACCCTGACGCCCGGCGTCGATATGCGCGTCGAATACGATGACAACATCTACCTGGATTCTGACAACGAGGAAGATGATGTCATCACTACGGTCTCCCCCAATCTCACCCTGACCTGGGAGACCGCCCGCCTCGACGTCTCGCTGTTCGCCAGCATCGGCATGGAAAAGTACCTCGACCATACCGACGAAGACCGGATAGGCGCAGACTCGACCCAAAGCTCCAGCCTGGATGCCCTGGCCAGGGTGTACCGGGAATTGCTCTTTTTACGTGTAAGCGACAGTTATACACGGGTGCCCATCGATGAAGGCGGCCGCGGCGGAGAAGGCAACCGCACGACCAACTTGACCGATTCAAACACATTCGAGGTTAATCCCTACCTGCAGTTCGAACTGATGAAAAACACCAGAATGCAACTGGGCTACACCTATCAAAACCTGTGGTATGAGGAAGAGGAGGGGGATGATGCTGTAAATCATTTCCATTATGCCAATGTCACCAGGGAACTCTCTGCAAGGACCACCCTGTCCTTGTCCGGGGCCTATGACCAATACCGCCCGAAAAACCCGGACGAGGTTCTGCGTTTTGGCGAAGGTGGCAGTTATGATTATGACCAGAAAAGTGCCAGTGTTGGACTGTCATATCAGGCAACCGACCGGCTGCGCCTGAATGGACAGTATGGTCACACCTGGCTAGAATACAAGGTTCGCAACGACAGTGATTCGGATACCTGGTCGGCCGCTGCCGATTACGAGATCAGCAGCAATTACACGACAGGGGTTCAATATTCAAAAAGTTATATTGTGTCTGTAGAAGACGGACCTTCCGAAACGGATTACCTCCTGGCCTACCTGGCGTATGACGAACGTTTCAGTCTCAGATTCTCACTGTTCACGAGCAGCAGCGATTACGTGGAGATCAAGCAATCCACGGATTCTTATGGAGGGGAACTGTCCGGGGACCTGCCATTCAATGACAAGGTCGGTGTCACCGGTCTCCTGCGCTACACGAATTATGATGATTCGGGAATCGAGACGTCGCCGACAGTGATCGACACTGACAACTCTTTCGTTATTATTATCCCTGGCCAATCCGGATTGGATGCGGAAGAATACGACCGCTACAGCATGAAGTTCGCACTCTACTATGAAACGCGACTGGGAAGGGTCTCCACAGGCTACATCTTCAACAAAAACGTTTCCGATCTCGACAGCGAAGACTACATAAACAATATCGTGTACGTCGATGCGTCGTTGAAATTTTAGTATTCAGCTCCCTTACTCAACGGCCCAGCATGTGGCTTGCAGCTGTTGCTTGCGGGAAGTTAAGTGACAACGTTGGACGCAGGCAATGGCTGCAGACCACATGCACTCGCTTTTGTGCTGAATAATTACAAATTTTAAAACTAGCAGCCTGTCGGACTATACGGGCCGAAGCGAAAATTTGGATGTTTGAGAACAGATTTTAGATCGTTTGCAGGTTCATAGCCGTAGCTATGGACCAAAAAGGAGCTGAAATATGGGCCAAACAGCCGGATTTGCAGCCGGCTAATGGATAGTCCGACAGGCTGCTAGAGGCGAATACAAGAGACAGAATTACTGATAGCTGCCAACTGACAGCTGATTTCCGATGACTGGAATTAATATGTACACCGAGTTTTTCAATCTCAAATGCAAACCCTTCGAGCTGGTTCCCAACCCGGCTTTTCTTTATCAGAGCCGTTCGCACAAAAAGGCCCTGAATTATCTCAGGTACGGTCTTCTTGAACGGGCCGGCTTCATCCTGCTGACCGGAGAAGTCGGTTCAGGCAAGACCACCATCGTACGCAACATCGTCAGTGAGATGGGTAGCGATGTGGCCCTGTCGATGGTCTTCAATACCAAGGTTTCCAACAAGCAGGTCCTGGCAATGATCAACGAGGACTTCGGGCTGAACGTGCTCGGCAAGGATAAGATCACGCTGTTGAGAAACCTCAACGATTTCCTTGTCCGCATCCATGCCCAGAAGAGGCGGGCTGTGGTCATCATCGACGAAGCACAGAACCTCTCAGCCTCGGCCCTTGAAGAAATACGCCTGCTGTCAAATTTAGAGGCCACTAATGCCAAGCTGTTGCAGATCGTTCTGGTCGGGCAGCCTGAGCTGGATAAGATCATTGCCAGTTACGAGTTGCGCCAGTTGCGCCAACGGATCAGTGTGCACTCCCAGATTGACCCCCTGACCCGCTATGAGACTGAAGGTTATGTCTATTACCGGCTGGAAAAAGCAGGCAACCGCAGCGCCTTGACGTGGGGTGAGGGCACCTTTGACCTGTTGTTCAAGCACAGCATGGGGATCCCGCGTCTGATCAACGTTTTTTGCGATTTCATCCTGCTGGCCGCCTGCAGTGAAGGTACCAAGGAGCTGAGCAAGGAGCTTGTCCAGGATGTCATAGGCGACGTGTCCTGGGACAAGCACGTCGCTGATCATACTGCAAACAATCAGGTTGCGCTTAATAACTCACAACTGCAAAGTCTGGAGGTACTGGAGGAACTGGAGCCCTTGAGTGTTTACGAGCAGAACATGGAGGCACTTGAAAAGCTCTTGTCAAATCGCGACGAGATCAACGATGAACTCAAGGCGCAAAAGGAATTGCTCAACGAAATCCTGGACATTCAGAAAAAAGGCTTCCGTCAGATGGAGGCTGGCCTGGAGCGAACCTGTCACCATCTGCAGATGTACCTGACCGGATCTGCAGCAGAGGAAAAGACTGATCTCAAAGATGCTGAAAATGATGATCATGGCAATCAGGCCCGCAAAGGATTTTTGAGCAAACTCTTCAGCTGAATACGTGTACACAGGGACACCTCTTGGGGAATCAAAGTGACATCGTTAACTATCTCAGCATCGACGTGGAGGATTATTTCCAAGTCTCCGCCTTCGAGTCAATCTCCCCACCAGGCAGTTGGGACTCCAGGGATTTGCGTGTTGAGAAGAATACCCACAAGATCCTGCAGAGCCTCGATGAATGTGAAGTCAAGGCGACCTTCTTTGTGCTCGGCTGGGTCGCGGAGCGCTGCCCTCAACTGGTCAGGCTGATCGCCGCAAACGGCCACGAAATCGCCAGTCACGGCTACGGCCACCAGCGGGTCTATAACCAGGAGCGCGCAGTCTTTGGTGAAGATATCCGTCGCAGCAAGGCAATCCTCGAAGAACTCTCCGGACAAGCGGTCGTCGGCTACCGGGCGCCGAGTTATTCGATCTCTCGGGAAAGCTTCTGGGCTTTCGACGAACTGCTGGAAGCCGGCTACCGGTATGACTCAAGTATCTTCCCGATCCGCCACGATCTCTACGGAATGTCCGACTGGCCGCGTTTTGCCGGCTGGATGGTGAAAAACGGTTCAGAGGAATGGGCGCCGGCCGTCAACCAGCAACCAGAAGAACAGGGGCTCTTCGAGATACCGATCACGACTTTACAGCTTGGCAGCAAAAAACTGCCAATTGCCGGTGGCGGGTATTTCCGTCTTTTGCCTTATCAGGTGACTCACTGGGGTTTACAGCGGATCAATCGCATCGACAAGCAACCCTTTGTATTCTACCTGCACCCCTGGGAGTTTGACCCTGATCAGCCACGCATGACTGGTGCAAAACTCAAGAGTAGGGTGAGGCATTACCTTAATTTGAGTAAGACAGAAGCTCGTTTTAAAAGACTTTTGAGAGATTTTAAATTTGGCCCGATCGGCAGTGGCCTGCAGTTTATTTGAGAAATTAAAGACGGTCAGGAAAGTAAATTTAGCTGCTTTCGAACACCAGGGATGCAATTGAGAATTAAAAACATGATCCCTCCATTGGGATTGATGGCAATGATCTCCCTTTTGTCGTCGATCCCCGGGAGTCCGGAAGAAGGGGGATTAAAATTCCTGGCGAATATAGACCCGAACCTGCAGAACCTTTTACATATCCCCCTGTTCGGCTTGCTCCAGTTTCTCTGGCTTAAGGCTTTTGCAAAACACGGAATACCCGGAAGAAAAATTATTGTCACATGTTTGGCGATCAGCCTGTCTTTCGGCTGCCTTGACGAACTGCATCAGATGTTCGTGCCCGGGCGTTATGCCTCCCTCATGGACATCTTCTTGAACTTTACAGGTATTGCTGTCAGTACATTGGTAGTTCATTACAGGGGTTATCATAACTCAAAATCAGGTATTTGAAGGATTGTTTTAAAGCGCAGACAACTTTATCTGATCGGAAAATTATCAATCAACATGCAGGTACGTCTCGCCACATATGCTGATAAGGATGTCTGGGACGATTACGTCTTGAGGCAACCTGGCGGCACGGCCTATCAACTGTTTGCCTGGAGAGAAGCTACAGAGAAGGCTTATGCCTTCGAAGGCAGGTATCTCCTGGCGGAAAATGATCTCGGCGTATGTGGTGTCCTGCCGCTGATCGATTTCCGCATTCCACTGGTCGGCAGGTCTCTGGTCTCCCTCCCGTACTGTGATGTCGGCGGGATTTTGGCAGACGACACCAATACAGCAGTGTCCCTGAAAGATCATGCCATGCAAATGGCGCGGCAAATGGGCGCCAGGGGGATTGAACTCCGGAATACCGGGGAGAAGGGGGGGGCTCCCACCCAGGCGCCCAACAAAATGCGTATGGTTCTCGATCTGCCCCAGAACTCTGCGACCCTGCTCGGGGGGTTGAAATCCAAGCTGCGCAGCCAGGTGAATAAACCGCTGCGCGATGGTTTGACGGCAAAGTTAGGCAGTTTGGATCTTATCAATGATTTCTATCAGGTTTTCTCCAGGAATATGCGTGATCTTGGTTCGCCGGTGCACAGCTTGAAATGGATTCGCACGATTATTACGGCATATGGTGAGCGGGCCAGGGTCGGGGTTGTCTATACCCCTGAAGGGCATCCGGCTGCGGCTGGCATCATCCTGCTGCATAGCCGGCTCGTTTCGATTCCCTGGGCTTCATCCCTGAAAATGTTCAACAGCTCGAACCCTAATATGCTGTTGTACTGGACCTTTCTCGCCTTTGCCGCCGACAACGGCTTCAGGCAGTTCGACTTCGGCCGGTCGACGCTTGGGGAGGGGACCTATCGTTTCAAGGAACAGTGGGGAGCGACTGCAATCCCTCTCGACTGGCAGCAATACGATGCCACTGGAAGATTGAAATCCGAAACGGGGCGGGGCGTCCGGAAATCGGCGCACCGGGAGAATCTTGAAGCCCTCTGGCGTCGAATGCCGCTGCCGCTCTGTAATCTCATGGGGCCGATCGTGCGCCGCTGTGTGAG
>JBPPMB010000193.1:0-14715 GCA_051305855.1 Desulfuromonadales bacterium | reverse complement strand
GAACGGGTCATATTTCGCTGCTTTCTTGGTCAATAGAACGACTATTAACCTTCAAAATCGACAAAATCTGCCCTCGTCCAGCCGAATTTTCGCTTGGATTTCCCAAGTCCGACAGGCTCCTAGAACATCCTGTTTTTTTGATAGCCGACGCTCTGAAGCGTCACAAACCTGAAGTCCTGATCGGGACACCACGTGACAACAAAACAACATATCCGTTGCGCATTCCAGCATGAGCATACCGACCAGAGCGTGGCCAGTGCCACGTTCTGTATCAATGGCACTGCTTCTGATACCACGGTCTTTGTGATCAAATTCTCGACCTTTGTTCATGTATATCCGTGGCAATTATTGACAATGCATGCTTTTAGGGAACGAAGTGGATAAGCAGATAAATTGGTTTACCGGGGCAAAGGCTGTCGTTTCATGCTGAGTAAGAGACCACCGGCCAAAATCAACGCGCCTCCTGTAAACGCCAGTCTCCCCAAAGGTTCATTGAATAACCATAAACCAAACACGGCAGAAAAGACCACCTCTGAAGTGGAAATTACTCCTACCTGGGGTGAAGGTAGATAAGCAAGCGCCTTTATACACGCGAGATAGGCAATAGTTGTAAGTACGACCACCGCAGACAGCCCGGCCCAGCCTTGGATCGGCAGGTGATAACTTGACGTTAACGGCCAAAATGCTGGCAAAACGCAAACGACACAACCGACAAGACTGATATAGAAAAACGGAACCAGAGGGTTATTAATGCTGACGACCCGGCGAATCAGAGTCATGGATAAGCTATAACTGAAGGCCGCCGCTAATCCTAGTACATGGCCAATGGACAACCCGGTACCCATCTCTTCCGGCCAGAGTACCAGAAACGCTCCAATCAAACCGATAGCAATGCCACCCCAGTCACCCTTTGACAACCGGTCGCCGCTTATCATCGGCGAAATCATGGCAGCAAACAGCGGGTAGAGATAAAGCAGCACCAGAGCCTCAAAAAGAGGCAGTAATAAAATGGACGACATCAGACAAACGACGTTGATAACGCTGGCTATTCCCGCCAGGAGAAGGGTCTTGCGACCCCTGCCCCAAAGACTGATGCCACTGAAACGGGCCAGCATCAGCATAGCTACCACACCGAAGGCCGATCGAGCAAAGACCATTTGCCAGACAGTCAGGTAGGGTCCAGAGTAGCGGATTGTTACATTCAGCAATGCAAACGCAAATGCTGAGCCTGTGGCAAAGCCAAATCCAGACAGACCTGAACCGGATACATTAAAAGTCGGGCTTAATCTTTTTTCACCTGTGGCAAAGAGGGAAAATGGGGAGGACTTCTTCATAGCCTGAATTTGGGTACTCCAAACGGGCTGAGGCAGACATGCACAGGTCGATCAAGCTCCGGCGATACAGTCGATTTCGACATTCAATCCCGAATCCAGTCCTTTGACTGCCATGCATATTCTGGCCGGAGGGTTGTGCGGGAAAAATTTCTTGTAGATTGCATTCATCCGGTCCTTATCTGCCCAATCAGAAAGATAGACATTGCATTTCAGGACCTTTTCGAGCCCGGATCCGGCGGCTTCGAGAATGAATTTAATGTGGTTTAGTATCCGTTCGGTCTGTGCTTCGATACTGTCTTTAATCGGTTGATGGGTGACCGGGTCGTCTGATGTCTGGCCGGAAACGAAAATCAGGTCGCCATATTTAATAGCCTGGGAATAGGCCCCCGGCTCGGGTGCTTTTTCTGAATAAACCACTTCTTTTTTCATAGTGCTCTCCTCTTTCCCTAAACTGCTAGTGATGGTTTTATTTGATGAAAAGTTTGCGTGGAAAATCAATAAAAGTTTCGCAGCCCTGTTCCGTCATTACAATCGGCTCAGTGCATTCGAAGCCGAAAGTGTCGAGCCAAATTCCCGGCATGAAGTGGATTGTCATATTCGGCTTTAATACGGTCTTGTCTCCGGGTCTCAGGCTGATGGTATGTTCGCCCCAGTCTGGGGGGTAATTCAGTCCGAAGGAATAGCCGACCCTCGATTCCTTGACCACACGACTGCCTGAGATCGACGCGCGCCATTTTGCTTCCACTTCTTCTGCGGTCACCCCCGGTCGGATAAACTCCAGAACCCGGGTCAAGCCTTCAATAGCGACCTCGGCGACGTCCAGCAGTTCTTTGGGCGGTTCACCAATCATAACCGTGCGGGCCAATGGCATGTTGTAATGATGTTTGGCTCCGCCCAGTTCGAGTAGAACGATATCACCACGTTCATAGCGTCTGTCAGTCCAGCTCAGATGAGCGGTCGATGTGCGTATGCCTGAGGGCATGATTGGTGCGATCGCAGGGTAATCGCCGGTAAAGTCGGCGGTTCCGCAGATCTGTGCTTTATAAACCTCCCCGGCGACATCACCTTCGCGCACACCAATCCCTATGCCGTCAATCGCTTTCTGCATGACCTGCTCGGTGATGCGGGCGGCCATGCGCAAGTAGTCGATCTCTTTCGCCGATTTTATGCAACGCACCCAGCGGACGATGTCATCGCCATCGACGATAACAGCATGGGGCAATGAGCGACGTAGCGTATCGAGGCAGCGTCCCGTGAAATAATAGCTGTCCATCTCCACGGCAAGACGCCGCTCGCCATATCCCCGCTCATTGAGAATATCAGCGGCAAACTCCATAGGGTGAGAGAGCTTAGACTGTACATAATTGTCACGATAGCCGTAGATGTTCTCTTTACCCAGCCAGGTGGTCAGTTTTGCTCCGTTGCTGTCCTGTGCTCTACCAAACCAGAGAGGTTCCTCCTCATCAATCAGGATCAGGGCCCCCTGATGGACATAGAAGGACCAACCGTCATAGCCGGTCAGGTAGTTCATATTTCCTGGGTCGGTGACCAGCAGGGCTTCCACTCCTGAGCGGCCCATGGTTTCTTTGGTGTTTTTTACCCGTTGCTGATACTCCGCAAGCTCGAACGGTAGATTCGGGGGTGAGATGGAATCAGGCATACTGTCTCCACGCGATTTCGGTTAAAAGCTTCGGGGCAACGTTCCCTCCGCTGACGACAACTACAATATTTTTACCCAAACGAGGAACCTTGTCAGCCAGAAGGGCGGCGATACCGACTGCGCCCGCACCTTCGACAACCTGCCGGTGAGTATCGAATGCATAGAACATCCCCTTGGCGATTTCCTCTTCAGAGACAAGAATGACCTCGTCCACTAGATCCCTTACCATCGGAAAGGTGTAGATGTTGTCGAGTCCTATCCCTCCCAGAAGAGCATCGCCCAAGCTGTCCGTTTCCTCGATCTCCACAGGTCGGCCTGCCAGCAGGCTGGCCTGCATGGGTGACGAAACCTCGAGTCCGACCCCAAGGACCTTGATTGCGGGTGAGGTCGCCTTCATCGCCAAGGCGATCCCGGCCAGCAGTCCCCCTCCCGAAAGCGGGACCAGAAGGCTGTCTACCTGGGGAAGCTCTTCCAATATCTCAAGACCGATAGTTCCCTGTCCGGCAATGACATATCGATCGTCAAAGGGTTTAACCATGCTCAAGCCTTCGTCCTGTTCTAGCTCCAAAGCCTTGATGTAAGCTTCATCCTGGCTCTGGCCAAAGCGGAGGACTTCTCCCCCCAGGGCTTCCATTGCCTCCACTCGGTACTG
Source organism: Desulfuromonadales bacterium (assembly GCA_051305855.1). Classification (GTDB taxonomy): domain Bacteria; phylum Desulfobacterota; class Desulfuromonadia; order Desulfuromonadales; family BM103; genus M0040. The sequence goes on along the minus strand of JBPPMB010000193.1, from coordinate 11,069 downwards.
AGGGACCCGGTGAGACATACAGATCACGGCCCGAATACCCAGTTGTGCTGCAACATAGGCAACAGCACGGCCATGGTTGCCAGTTGAGAAGGCGATTACCCCCCGCTGTCGTTCTTCTGGAGTCAGAGACAGCAACTTGTTCGCTGCACCGCGAATCTTGAACGATCCTGTTTGTTGCAGATTCTCCAACTTGAGATACACATCCCTCCCCACAGAAACGCTCAAGGGAGACGAGTGGAGAAGCGGAGTTTTATTAACAAAACCACTGCACCGCTGTCGGGCTAGAAAAACATCTTGAAAAAATAAGCCAGGATTCTCCACTGAATTATTAGCTCCTTTGCATGGAAAAAACTCTATAGATAATTCATTCCGAAGACTATTGGCTGCGAGTCATAAAAACGCTGATCGGTGAGCGCCGCATGATTTTTTCTGCGGTGCTGCCAACAAAGACTTGTTTCAGGTTGGATCTCCCCCGGGAGCCCGCAAACACAAGATCATAGTTGCCGCTCTCTATCTCAAACAGGCAACAAATATAGGGTATTCCTTTTCGCGTTTTGGTTTCATATTTGAGGTCCTTCAATCCAGGGATTTTTCCCTCCAGTGCAGCGAACATCTCTTTCGCATGGCTTTCGAGTTTATTCTCCACATTGCGATATTCTGAATCTGACAAGACGAAGCTGAGGTTGCTTTCATCTTGAACGACATGCAGGATAGTCAGATGTGAGCCAAATTTTTCAGCAAACTTGACCGCATCCTGCAGCGCGTCTTCAGAATCTTTAGAAAAATCAGTTAGAACAAGCACATTTTTATAGCTCATAATATCTCCCGGGTTCTTTTCTCATGAGGTATCAAAAGATGTGTATTATTGCCATGTTTATCAAGTCCATGATTTTAACATATTTGTGGCAGTTAGTTCCCCATGGACAGGTTCGGCAAAAACATGACGATACTCGGGAATACCATCAAGATGATAGTTGCAGCGATCAGGATCAACAGAAACGGGAGGGAATGGCCGATAACCTCAAGATATGGTCGCCGGAATATCAACTGCGCGGTAAAGATGTCACAGCCGAAGGGTGGAGTTGCGGAGCCAATGGCACACTGTAGCGTGACAAGCGTCCCGAGAAGGATGGGATTAACTCCAGCACTAAGGACATACGGTTGAAAAATCGGACTAAGAACAAAAATAGCAACAATCGGGTCGACGAACATACAGGCAACAAAATAAACCACAACTATGATCAGCATCACGCGGACCATCGAGGGGTCGGTGCCGAACAATGGGGGCAAGAATTTCTGCGGTAGCTGCAGAAAGCCAATTATCCACGAAAAGGCCTGACCCGCACCAACCAGGATAAAAACGACACCAGTTATAACCCCTGTCTGCAAGAATGCATCAATAATTCTTTTAATGGGCAAGCTTTTATAAATGATCATTTCTACAAGCAGTGCGTAGAGGACTGAAGCAGCGGCAGCTTCCGTTGGGCTTAAAATTCCGGTGTATATTCCACCAACGACAATGACCGGAAAGCCCATGACCGGCAGACTGTCTTTGAGTGCAGAAAGCCTTTCCATCCAACTGGCTTTAGGCAGCACCCTGATTTTTTTTGCTTTTGAGTAGAAATAGCAATAGATCGAAAACATCAGCATGATCAGCAGGCCGGGAAAAATACCGGCGAGAAATAGTGCACCAATCGACGTACTGGTCGCCACCCCGTAGACGATAAAACCGATACTTGGTGGGATCAGAAAGGCGATATCGCTTGAGTTAATGATCAGCCCGAGAGTGAAGGAGCTGCTGTAGCCAGCCTCCAGCAACATTGGCCTCATTGTGCCACCGATAGCAGCAACGGTTGCCTGGGTTGAACCTGATACCGCGCCGAAAAGTGTACAGCTGGCGTTGGTAGTAATCGGTAACCCTCCCGGGAGATGACCGACAAAAGTTTTTATCATATGAATCATACGAGCTGCGGATTCTCCAGAGGTCACCAGACTGGCGGCAAGGATAAACATCGGCACGCAAACCAGGGCGGGCGGTGTAATCCCAGTAATAACCTGCTGTACCATGGTCATCATCAACTGAGGGGCGAGCTCGGGCATGTAGACATAGATATATAGAATTAATGATCCCAGCAGTGTGACCATGAAGGGGAACCCTATGAGCAGCATCGATATCAGGCTTGAGACCAAAAGCGTCATTGCAGAGCCTCCCCAGTCTGTTCAACTTCGTATTCGCTCTGCTGATCAGGTGACTGCCACGGATCCTTCTCAGTAAGGTTTTTGATTATGGTGCGGATAAATTGAAGACATGCCAGCCCGAAACCGATCGGAATAATGACGTAGAAGGTCCATTTGGGAACCCGTAATGCCGGCGTCATATGTCCCATATCCATGGCATTTATCAGGTATTTGTAAGAAAACCATGTCATTGTCCCCATAACAATGGCGCTGACCAGGGAAATGACAATCAGAAATACTTTCTCCACCTTCGGTGGCATGGCGTCCAAGAACGCCCCCATACGGATGTGCCGGGCCTTTCTAACCCCATAACTAACACCAACAAAGGTCATCAGCATCACGAGGAACTTAGAAACCTCCTCGGCGAAGTAAATGCTCTGAAAAAAGTTCCGGGCAAAAACATTGGTAATCAGAAGGATGGCAAGGGCTGCGACACAGAAAACCAGAATGGACACTTCGATGCCGTTAAGAATTATCCCGACATTGTGGTTGAAACGCTGGACTATGTTCTGCGGTTTTCTGTCTTTATGTTTATCACTCATTGGTCACAGCCCTCTCCTTTGATGGACAACGCACTGCAGCGGTCAGTCTGCTGCAGTGCGTTAATGTCCCCGTTACTTAATATTCAAGGCTTTTTTCGCGTTGCTTACATCTTTCAGAAAGGCATTAAGGATCTGCTGTGAGCCTTCCCCCCCAAGCTCGACATACTGGGGATAAACGGTTTCTGCTTTCGCTTTAAACTGTGCAACAGTCGCATCATCCAGCTCGTAAAACTTGATAGCTGGTTTTGCTTTCTCGATTTCTTTACGGTCATGGGCATTCCTGGCCGTGATCCATTCTCCGGAAGGGATGATTGAGTCACGCCAGAATCTGAGCATTTCTTCTTGGGCATCTTTGGTCAGGCTGTTGAAAAATTTCTGATTCGCTGTGGGAATCCCGATAAAGGGTTCGCTCTTCAGTTGGGTCAGGTAGTTCTGTACTTCGTAAAATTTCATGCTGTATATCGCAAAAAGAGGGTTAACCTGAGCATCGATCAAACCCATCTGCAGGCCGCTGTAAACCTCGCCGTAACTCATGGGTGTGGGGCTGGCCCCGTATGCCCGGTAGCCTTCAACCAAAAGCTTGGAGGACATCAGTCTCATTTTAAGGCCTTGCATGTCCCCCAGCGATTTCACTTGATCTTTGGAAGAAAGCCACTGCCAACCTTCGAACATGATGGACAGTGGAACCATGCCATTCTTGTTGAAAGCTTTTTCCAATAACGGCATGAATTCGCCGTTTTTAACCATCCAGTCAAGAACTTGCGGCACTTTTTCCGTTGGGAAGAGGTAGTTCAGGGTCAGAACTTGAGCCTGTGGAACAAATGAACTGATCCAGGCATAATCGGAGAAGACAAAGTCAACGACGCCGAGCTGACAGAGCTCATTTATATCACCGGTGGCCCCCAAGGTCCCGTAGGGGTAAACCGTGATATCGATTTTCCCATCGGACCACTTTTTCATGTGGTCGGCAAAATTGTTCGCCCATACAGTCATGAAATCGCCATCAATTTCTTCTGATGCGAGTTTTGCCTTGATTGGCCCGCCAGTATACCCGCCGGCAGAAGCCATGCTGACACTTACCAAAAAGATGCAGACAGCTAGTAAACCGATAATTTTTTTCATAACTTTCTCCTTTTCCTGTTTGGGTTGTGACCGTTTTCTAGTCAGGTGTGTATGTCCCGGAATGTGTCACTGTGACAAACCTTTGTTCAAGTCGGTGTGCCCTCGTCACTGCCGAAGTAATCCATTGCAATCCGTATGTACATTTCCACACCAAGGTAGAGTGTGTCTTCATCAATATTGAAACGGCTGTTATGATGAGGCAGGTTGGTTTTCTTGCTTTCGTTCCCGGTACCGAGGAACATGAAAACGGCTGGAACTCTAGCTGAATAAAACGAAAAGTCTTCACTGGCCAGATAATGGCTCTCGACTATTGCTTCATCATGAAACACTTTTTTCGCCGTACTTTTAGCGAGCCGAACCATCCGGTCATCGTTGACGAGGGGGATATTCTCAGTATGTATGTCTATTTCGCAGGTACACTGATGTGTTTCACATACCCCGTGTACGATCCTGCGGAATCTTTCGATGGGCTGTTCTGCACTGTCGGGTCCACCCTCATAAAGAAATCGAATAGATCCTTCCAGCTCCACTTTTTCGGGAATGATGTTACTTTTCGTGCCACCGCTGATCTTGCCGAACATGATGATGGTAGACTTCAGGTGGCTGATTTCGCGGGTCTGGATCAGCTGCACGGTTTGAATGAGATTTGCCGCTGCGAGGATAGGATCGATGGCACTCTCCGGGGAGCCGGTATGCCCACCTTTGCCATGAATCGTCACCTTGAACACTTCCAGGCCACCCATGACTGCACCGGAAGTAATGGAAATCTTCCCGGATTCCAGCGGAGTCCAAATATGCATACCGATAGCCGCATCCACTCGTGGATTCTCAAGGACACCATCCTTAATCATGCGGATAGCCCCAGCGACTTCCTCATCCGGCTGGAAAACGAACTTGATCGTTCCCGCAAGGGCTTCCCGGTGCTCGGATAATATCTTGGCTGCGACCAGAAGCATGGCCATATGGGCATCGTGACCACAAGCGTGGCTGACCCCTGTATTTTTTGAGCAGTAGGGCAGATCATTCTCTTCAATCAGTGGCAGGGCATCCATATCTGCCCTTAGCATCAGCACCGGCCCCGGTCTTGCGCACACCAACAGTCCCACGACCCCGGTGACCGATACCCGTTCAGTTTCAATACCTAACTTGTTCAGATAGGTTTCTACCACCAACGCGGTCCGATGCTCATGGAAACCGAGCTCAGGGTACATGTGAAAATCACGTCGAAGCTCAATCAATTCTTTATTCAGTTCTTCTACTTTCTGCCGGATATTTCCCATAAAAGGAACTCCATTACATGGTGTCAGCATAGTGCCTGGTTTTTATAGCTGAATATGCATAGTTAATCATTGTTACGAAGTCGTAAACTGGCAGGTTCGTTGCTTTTTGAACATCCGCGGCATAAGGGGGAAGCATGCTGCATTCCAGAAGGATCGACCTGATTCCCTGATTCCGAGTGATAAGTTTCATCGCGGTCTCGACCATTTCTGCTCGTATCTTGTCGCTGTCGAGCTCTCCCGTTTCTTCGAGTGCTGCTTCGCGGAAATTTTTGCAGTTTTCCAGACCGGAAATAACCAGGGAATCCTCAGAAGCAATCCCGGTCTGCTCGAAAACCTCGGGTGTCAGCGCCTGGGAATTGGCGGTCAGAATGCCGATTTTAGAGCCGTTTGGAATCGTGGATTTGATAAATGGGATCTGCAGCAGGCTCGAAAGGAGCACCGGGATGCCGACAGCTTGCTTGACCTCGTTCTGGTAAATGGCCATGAAACCGCAATCCCCGGTAATCGCCTTGACGCCCTCCCGCTCAAGCTCACTAGCGCCCTCGATCATCTTTTCAACAAAGGATTTGTCGTGCGCCAAAATGTGCTTAACTGTCAGACCGTCAATGCGTTTAAACCTGACCGGAAAATCGTAGGTTGTGGCATTGCCGACGTCACCCTGGATAAACGGGGCGCCCGAGTCAAGCAGGAGAATGCCGATGGCTTCTCCGTACGAGGTTTGGTTCCTTTGAGCCTGGAACAACATGGATATTCTCCTGCCAAGGCGATGCTGCAGTTTCTGTCAGATATGCAGCAACTTCCGGGGAAAGTCGGCAAACGTCTGGTGGCCGGTCTCGGTAACCCTGAACGATTCGCTACATTCAAATCCCCCCTCATCGAGCCACATGCCCAGTATCATGTGGAAGGTCATGTTCGGTTGCAGAACCGTTCTGTCGCCAGGACGAAGGCTCATGGTGTGCTCCCCCCAGTCCGGCGGGTAATTAAGTCCCATCGAGTAGCCGATCCGGGATTCTTTCTCCAGACCGAATCTGGCAATATGCTTTCGCCAGACAAGTTCAACCTCCTCACAGGTGATTCCCGGCTTGATCGCCTCCAGAGCGATGTTTAAACCATCGACTACATTCTTGGCCAGGGTTTGAAGTCCCTGCGGCGGATTCTTGCCGATGTAGGCGGTACGCGCCAGGGGGCTGTGGTATCTGTGGCAACAGCCTGAGAGCTCAAGGTTGACCGCCTGCTCATCTTTGTACGGTTCGTCGGTCCACGTCAGATGAGGGGCAGAGGTCTTTTCGCCGGTTGGCATCATCGGTACGATAGCCGGATAGTCGCCACCGAACTCAGCCGTCCCGCGAATCTGGGCACGGGAGACTTCGGCAACGGCATCACACTCCCGGACCCCGGGGGCAATATTGTCGATGGCGGCCTGCATCGCTCGTTCGGCGATTTTCCCCGCCTGCATCATATAGGTTATTTCCGTCGCGGACTTGACGCTGCGGACCCAATTCACCAGCAGACTACAGTCAAGAAAATTTTTGCCTGGAATAGCCTGCTGCAATTCCTCTAGCCATCTGGCGTTGAAGTAATAGACATCCTTCTCAAGCCCGATCAAACGTTTATCCCAATGACGTTCTTTTAGATAATCTGCGACAAAACGCATCGGATGATTGTCGGCGGTCTGAACGAGAGATTCCGGGTAGCCGATGATGTGGTCCTCAGAAAGGCAGCAGGTATGCCTGGCACCGTTTGCATCCATGGCGCGTCCTACCCAGAAGGGCATTTTTTCTTCAAGGGCAACGATTACAACCTGTGGTGTATAGAAGGACCAACCATCATACCCGGTCAGATAGTTCATATTGGCTGGGTCGGCCAGGAGGATGACCTCTAGACCGTGTTTTTCCATCGTGACCTTGGTGTTAAGAACACGCTGTTCATATTCGGTTTTCGAAAAAATACTCATCCTTCCAATTCTCCCTGGTATTTGCAGTTTTATACAATTAATCAGATATTGCTACTGTGCCACTCATAGGTTGGGGAACGTTTTCGACGTCTGGACGCGTGACGGCTAAACCCATCCTCTGAGCTTCATTGCCTGTTCGATTTTTTTTAATGCTTCAATCCAGGCGCCGAGCCTGATCGAGGCGGTTCCTGCTTCTTTGGCTCTGTTCCGCGAGTTGGTGTAGGCCGCCATGATGCGTTTGTAGAGTGAGTTATTCACCCTTTCCAGGTCCCAGTATTCATCGGAAAGCCCTTGGGTTCGTTCAAAATGACAGACGATTGCGCCGCCGCTGTTGGCAACGACATCAGGAATGATCTTTGTGCCCTGTGCAGTCAGTATGGTATCTGCTTCAGTCGTCACCGGCCCGTTGGCCCCTTCGACGATGAGCCTGGCTTTGATATTGGCGGCATTGTCAGCGTTAATGACGTTTTGAACCGCTGCTGGAACAAGAACCTCTACCGGGGCTGAGAGCAATTCTTCATTCGTTATGTTTTCACTCCCGGGGAAATCGCGTACCGTACCTGTCTTGGCCAGATGGGTTTTAAGCATGGGAATGTCGAGACCGGCTTCGTGGTAGACCCCGCCGTTGACATCGCTGACCGCGACAACCCGGCAGCCGATTTCATGTAGCAACGTGGCAACAACAGACCCGACCTGGCCGAAGCCCTGTACTGCTATCGATGCACCTGCAAGGTCGATCCCGAAATCTTTGGCGGCAGCCTGCAAAACAATAAATACCCCACGCCCTGTGGCTTCTTCGCCGCCCAATGTTCCGCCCAGAACCGGTGGTTTATCATTGATTGCTGCAGGGCAGTGTTCACCGGTCACCTGTTCATATTCGTCAAGCATCCAGGCCATTGCCTGTTCACCTGTTCCGATGTCGGCACCGGGGACATCAGCCCATGGCCCCTTGGGATGAAGATTGCGGATGTAAGCCCGAATTAACCTTTCCTGCTCGCTGAGAGAGAGCATGCTGAGGTCGGCTCTGATGCCGCCTTTGGCGCCGCCTGCGGGGATACCCCCGACGCAGTGCTTGATCGTCATGAAAATTCCCAGGGCCTGAACCTCATCGAGGCTGAGCTTGGGCCGGATCCTGGTGCCGTTGCGAAAAGGCCCCACGGCGTCGCAGTAGTGGACCCGGTAGGCCTGAAATACTTCCAGGGAGCCATCGTCACGTTTGAGAGGGATGCGAAAATGGAAAATACGCTTCGGGGCCTGCAGGATCGCCATAACACCAGGGTTGATATTCCCCAGGCGACCGGCTTCATTGAGGGTGTTCAGGGCAACCTGGAAAACGCTTTGTTCTGACATGATAAATCCTTTATATGGAGTTAAAATTCATGATGTTGCAGAGGCCTTTTCAGGTCAGCTGATCAGGTTCACTATGCTGCGATTGTCTTGTTGACAAGGTTAAACAGACTCTGCCCGGCTTGCCGGCGGCGGAAGTTTTCCACAAACTGCACCCCCAGCGCCCGCCGCCAGCCGACGAAATCGCCGGACATGTGCGCGGAGATCATCACTTTTGACATATCCCACAGCGGGTGCTCTTTGGGCAGGGGCTCTGTCTCAAAAACATCCAGCGCCGCTCCGGCAATTACACCGTTTTGTAACGCGTCAACCAGATCATCGGTACAGACGACCGGCCCGCGCCCAACATTGATCAGGTGGGCGGTTGATTTCATGTGGGAGAATGTGTCCCGGCAGAAAAGCCCTCGGGTCTGGCTGGTAAGCGGTGCATTGATGATGACGTAATCCGCATCCGGCAACAGGTCGCACAGCTCGTCGTTCGCACGCACTTCATCGAAGTTCTCATCTTCGCGGGCCACTAGATCTGTACCGAGAACCCGCATGCCGAGGCAGCGCAAGAGAGAAGCCACCTCGCAGCCGATGGAGCCAGCGCCCACAATCAGGGCGACACTGCCGCGTACCAGCCGGGTTTCCCTGTGCATCCACTGATGCTCGCGTTGATAGCGAACATTGTTCAACGTGTCTTTTGCAAACAACAGGATGGCGCCAAGCACATACTCCGCAATACCACGGTTAAATACTCCGCGGGCATTGGTGACTTGAATGTCGCTTGCTACCAGATCGGGGAACATCAGCGCATCGACACCGGCACTGGTGGCGTGAAGCCAGCTGATATGGTGCCGGCTTGGCCATACCTTGCGCAGCAACTCGGTACGGAAGTCGGTGACCACCAAAATGTCGGCCTGCAATAGGCCTTCCCGCAACGATTCTTCATCTCGGGCATACGTAACGATCGCCTCATCGGCCAGAACTTCAAGCCCGGGCAGGTCACTCTCGTCTGCGGCCGTCAGTACCAGGATCTCCGGCTTTTCTTTTTGCGCTATCACGTCATGCCCCTTCGGCTAGAGCCAGCTGGAATTTACCGACCGCCTCATCGATCTGCTGACGAGTGACGATGAGCGCCGGCAGCCAGCGCACTACCTGACCATGGGTGCCGCATCGTAGCAGCAGCAGGCCATGGCGCTCACTGTTTTTGAGGAGATCCGCGGCACGTTCTCCGCATGGAGCACCGTTTTCGTCGATGATTTCCATCCCCAGCATGAGACCCATGCCGCGAATCTCGTCGATCTGCGTGTACTGATTCTGCAGAGACTTCAGACACTCTCTCAGGTATTCGCCGTTTTCTCGGGCATTTTCGACCAACTTCTCCTCATCAATCACCTCCATGGTCGCCAGAGCGGCGGCACATGCCACCGCATTGGCTCCGTAGGTGCCGCCTTGGGAGCCCGGTAAGCCTTTAGCCATCAGTTCTTTGCCGGAGGCGATTGCAGAAATGGGAAATCCGCTGGCCAGTCCCTTGGCAGTGATCAGGATGTCTGGTTTCACGGAAAAGTGTTGATGGCTCCAGAACTTACCGGTCCGGCCAAAGCCAGCCTGGATTTCATCGAAGATCAGAACAATGCCATGGCGGTCACAGCGCTCCCGCAACCCTTGAATAAACCCTTTAGTGACGGGGTAGTAGCCGTATTCACCTTGGACCGGTTCCACAATCATGGCGGCAGTGTCTTCGGGGGCGGTCTGGGTCAGGAAAATATGGTCCAGTTCACGTAGACAGAACTCGGTGGTTTTCTCTTCATCCCAACCGTAGCGGTAAGTATGAGGGAAAGGCGAGATCACCACTCCGGCCATCATCGGGTGGTAGCCGGTCCGGATTTTGATAGTCGAGGTGGTGATCGATGCCGAGGCCATGGTCCGGCCATGGAAGCCGCCGCTGAAGGCAATAATGTTGGCGCGCCCGGTAGCATGCCGTGCCAGTCGTAAAGCGGCTTCAACCGATTCGGTGCCGGCGTTGGCAAAGGCAATCGAGTCGAGGTGCTCGGGCAGATGTGCATACAGCCTGTCAGTCAATTCGACCAGACGCGGATTCATGATGGTCGTATATTGAGCATGAATCAGGGTTGCAGCCTGTTTTTGTGCGGCAGCGACGACCTTGGGATGGCAATGACCGGTGCTGGTTACGCCGATCCCCGATGTGAAGTCCATGTAGGCTTTTCCTTCAGCATCGTACAGATAGAGACCTTCGCCCCGTTCGGCAAAAAGTTCGCTTGACTGTTTTATCAGCGGTGAGAGATGACTCATGTTAAACGCTCCTTTGGTTTTATAATGCTCTTGGCAGAGATGCATAAAGAATCTGCAAATCATTGTTTGATTTATGAACGCTCATAAGGAACTTTTGAGAAGTATCAATATTCATGAAAGACGCGTGTCGTTTGCGCAAAAATTTTCTTTGTTATTGATAAGTCTAATTCAACCATTGTGCCAAGAAATAAAAGATGAATTAAAACAGTATTTTGTAATTCTCTCTGTGGATTTCATGGTGAAGGGGACAAAAAAACCTCTATCACAATGATAATAAATATCACTTTG
>JBPPMB010000144.1:0-16149 GCA_051305855.1 Desulfuromonadales bacterium | reverse complement strand
GATGCAATTTCAATGCCCTCGGAATGAGGATAGCTTTCGGAGCCTGGATATATGACAAGCTTGCGATCCGGGTGTATGTCGTCGCAGGCGTTGTAAAAGCCTCTTTCCAATTTTGGCGTCAAGCTTCGCTTGATCTCAATCGCCCATCGTTTGCCTGTGGGCAGCGTCAAAAGGAGATCGATTTCCGCTCCTGCCGATGTCCTGTAAAAATTAGCCAGCGCAGCTTCAGGTGCGGCAGCGATCAGGCTTTCGATGACAAATCCTTCCCAGCTGGCTCCGGCGACCGGATGGCCAAGCAGGGCTTCGAGACTGTCTATGCCCAGTAGCGCGTGAACAATGCCGCTATCGCGTACATAAACACGCGGAGATTTGACCAGTCTTTTGCCGGTATTATTGTGCCAGGGCTCAAGACGCCGAACGAGCAGCAAGTCAACCATCAAGTCAAGATAGGATGCAACCGTTTTTCCATCGACCCCCAATGATCTTGCGAAATCGGCAGCATTTAATAAGCCTGATTGATGATGCGCGAGCATGACCCAGAAACGTCTTAGTGTTTCAGCGGCAATTCTCGGTCCCAGTTGCGGGATGTCCCGCTCCAGATAGCTGCGGATAAAATCCCTGCGCCAGCGTAGGCTCATCTGATTGCTTTTGGCAAGATAACTGTCCGGGAAGCCACCCCTTACCCAAAGTTCATTCAAATCGCCTGGATCAATTTCCAGAGGGTCAAGTGGCCGCATTTCCAGATAGGAGATGCGGCCCGCCAGACTTTCGCCCGACTGGCGCATCAGGTCCAGAGATGCTGATCCTAACAGGAGGAACCGGCCCGTTCTCCTTCCCTTTTTACGCCCTTTGTCAATCAATCCGCGCAAGTTCTGGAAAAGATCCGGAACACGGTGAACTTCGTCGAGGATTACAAGCTTGTCTTCATGATTGCCAAGATAAAGCTCCGGTTCTCTTAATCGGGACCGGTCAGCATCCGATTCCAGATCGAGATAGAGGGAAGGACCGCTTTCACCAATTTCCTGCGCTAGAGTCGTTTTACCCACCTGACGCGGCCCAAGCAAGGCTACTGCTGGACTTTCATCCAGTCTTTCGAGCAAAATATCGTGGATTCGGCGGTTAATCATCCTTGCATTTATGGAGTACAGTTCCAGAATTGCAAGTTATATTGATAGCCTGACTTCCTGATGAGAGAGGAGAGGGGGGCTTGGGCCTGTCTGATCCGGCAATTTTGCTGGATATATTCAGGAGAATACACATGCCCAAAAGATCATATCTCTCACCGAAGATATCCCCAGCCGCAAGGATCACCGCCGCGATCATTGAAAAACTGGAAGTTGGAACAAAACCCTGGATACAGCCTTGGAGAGGACTTCCAGTCTCACGGCCCTTGCGCAGTTGCGGTACGCCCTATCGCGGAATGAATGTATTCTGGCTCTGGATGATGGCGCAAGAGAACGGCTATAGCGCGCCATACTGGATGACCTACCGGCAATGCGCATCGCTTGGCGGTCAGGTCCGCAAGGGCGAAAAATCGTCCATCGCCATATTCTACAAAAGCTATACCAAAGAAGTCGAAGCTGCGGATCATGGTGAAGCGCAGGAGGAAACCCGCCGCGTGCTCAAATCCTATGCTATATTCAATGCCGATCAATGCGACGGTCTGCCCGAACGCTACCATCCCACGGCTGAAGTATTGGATATCGAACCGGAGGGACGAGCGGAAGAGTTGGATCAATTCTTTGCGCGAATTGGTGCCAATACCCGCGAGCATGGCAGCAGCGCCTACTATGAACCGGTAGCTGACCGTATTACGATGCCGCCCATCAGTCTGTTTGATGGCTATGACCAATTTTGTGCGACCCTTTCTCATGAACTTGGTCACTGGTCAGGCCATAAGTCGCGCCTGAATCGTGATCTCAAGAACCGTTTTGGCAGTGCTGCTTATGCCGCCGAAGAGCTGGTAGCAGAGCTTTCCAGTGCCATATTGGGCGCGGAGCTTGGCCTTCCGGTCGGACATCTGGATAATCATGCAAGCTATATCGCCAGTTGGCTAAAGCTGCTCAAAAAGGATGATCGCGCTATACTGACAGCGGCGGCGCGCGCGGAAGAGGCGTCAAATCTGCTGTTGAGCCTTGGCGGTTATGTGCAACAAGAGTCTGGTGAATTATCCGATGCCGCATGATTGAGCAAAAAACTTGCAATCTTGCAAATGAAAGATTATTGTAAAATACATTCATTAGAAAGAAATGAAAATGACTAAACGGGCACTCAAAATAGAACGGAGCGATGATAGGTTGCTAAGTTCTGCAATTGGTAGAATTGCAAAATTCTGGAACCTGAGCAATGTCAAATTAAGTGCGGTGCTGGGCCTGTCGGAAGCAACCATTTCCCGGCTTCGTTCGGGAAAAACATTTCTGGATCCTGCATCCAAATCTTTTGAAGCTGGGCAGTTTCTCCTGCGGCTGTTCCGCAGTCTGGACGCGCTTATGGGCAGTGATGATGATGCAGCCAAATCCTGGCTGACATCGCATAACCTTGATCTCGAGGCGCGGCCGATTGATCTCATCGACAGTTTCAAGGGACTTTTGACGGTATGTGACTATGTGGACGCCCACCGCGCTCGCGTCTGAATTTCGCCGCTACCGCAAAACCGTTTGGCGGGTGGTCGAAGCGCAGCACCGTATATCGACCAATCGCTTGGCGGAAACCTTCGAAGATCAGGCACGCCTTGAAGAGCTTGCCGAAGCAGCAAAACCCGACCTTCCGAAGTCTGCTCAGGGTCTGCATTATCTTCTCGCTTCACCCTTTCGATACGGTCATAAAAGTCTGAGCCGGTTCCGGCGGGCGAATGAGCGTCCCGGCATTTTCTATGCCAGTGAGGCCGAAGCCACAGCGATTGCAGAGACTGCCTATTGGCGACTGCGTTTTTTCAGCCGATCACCGGATTTTGTGCCGGGGAACCGGACCAGCGAGCATCTGAGTTTTTCCGTTGCTGTTTCGACCTTACGCGCGGTTGATCTTTCCAGGCCGCCATTTGACGCGCAAGCATCAGACTGGGTGCATCCCAACGAATACAAAACCTGTCAGGAATTTGCTGATGTAGCTCGCAAAGCAGATGCGCAGCTTATTCGCACAGTCTCGGTGCGAGATCCGGATGCTGGATATAATAGCGCGATATTTGACCCGTCCATATTCGCCGGGAAGACACCGGATTATCGCCAGACCTGGCATTTCCGTTTTGAGCAGGGGCGACTGAACGCCATTGCGGCTTTTCCGGGCGGGGGAAGCTACGCCTTTGAACCGAAGATTTTCGGACTACCAAGTTCGCCTGGACACTGATCCCATAATCTCCTGATGGTAGACTGAGCATCCAGCCGTTTTTTCTCCCCGCAAGAGAGGCCCTGGACCATCAGGGCTTTGACGCAACCCCGCGAGGACTGCGGCCCGTGTGGCCCGCGCCAGCCTTGTCTCGCGAGGTTCCCCGCTTGGGCAAGCGGTGCGTCATGCGCCCTGACGTTCCTTTCGGGCTCTTGCGGGATAAAGCGGCAAGGTGCCGAACATCTCCCGCATATCAGGAGAACATCATGGACAATTTATTCAAACAGCAACTTGCTGGTCTTGACCTTTCCGGTCTCACGATCAGCAGTTCCCCATTTATATCATCGGATTTTCCAGCTCAGGATGCTATCTCGCAGACACTTGCAGCTGTTTGGTCGGATTTATTCGCTGTCTTTACCGATACCGCTCTTGAAGCCGACGTTGAAGATCTCGGATGGGGCTTCGTCAATCTCTTCCACCGCGCTGCGCAGCGTAAATCAAAGCAGCTTGACCGTGCATCGGATGAGGTCCGGGCACTCATCGCATCTGCTGATGGATCGGAAGTTCATACCAGCAACCTGGAAGAGCAGATAGAACGCGCGCAAGCCGCAGAAGCCTCCATGGTCGCCTTTGAAGAAATGCGCGAGGTTGCAGCAGCGCTCTATCTCGATGAAACGCACAGCTCCTGGAAACCAGTTTCCAGTTCCCGCGCCAGCCACGGGGCGATGCTGACCTCTGCCGTCATTCAGGGGCGGGATTTTCTCAAAGCTCGCAGCCAGTCCAGACGCAAAGCGCTGATGCCCGAGGGTGCGCCAATAATCTTTGCTGGTGGCCGCAACAAGCAAGACAGTACTGAAGATGCGAAGACTTTTGCCAACAATGTCTGGGCCACGCTCGACAAGGTGCATAATTCCGTTGGTGACATGGTGTTGGTCCATGGCGGAGATGGCAAGGGTGCCGACCGTTTAGCTGCCTCTTGGGCTGAGCGTCGCGGCGTTGCGCAGCTTACCTTTTCGCTGGATCGCCATTTGGGCGCACGAGCAGGCTTCAAACGCAATGAACAGATGCTGGGGCTCGCTCCTCGCTACGTCATTGCATTTCCCGGGAATGGCGTATTGGAACGTTTGGTCATCGAAGCCAAGAGACGGCGTATCACGGTCGTTGATCGGCGCGGGCCTCTTGGCGTCAGTCCCAAGACAAAGCCAGCCGATACAGGCAGCTAGGCTGTCCGAGTCAGCACCGCTTTGGCGGCGCTGACTTTTCTCGCTGAGAGGAAAGGAGGCTCGGGTTTCCCTGAGCCGGACACACGGTGTGATCGGCTGAAACAGAACCGGAGGTATTTATCATGGAAACGAGGGAATGGATGACGGACTATTTCGACAAACAGAAAACCCGCAATGCGCGTTTGATCCAGTCTTTTCAGCGCAACAAGTCAGCTATTCTTGATGGGCTGCGAGAAGCAAATGTAGCGAGCGTTGAGCTCAACTATGACGGTATGGGCGATAGTGGTTGTCTGGAAGGTGCTACCTATTATTCGAACGATAACAAACCAATCGACTGTTCCGATACCAAAGTTGCAATTGAAATTTTTGAGATTGGTTCGACCATGATCATGCGTAAATCCATGCCACTGGCAGAAGCGCTTGAAACTCTCGCTTATGATGCGCTGGAAGTTCATCATCCGGGATGGGAAATCAATGAAGGAGCCTATGGCATCTTCAGGATCGAGGTTGAAGAGGGTACGATGGCACTGTGCTGTAGTCTTCGGAGCACCGACTATACCGAAACAGAAATCGGCGGAGAGGAATAATGTCGCATTGTCATTATCATGCGCTTTCTTCGGTCCGTAAATGGGGCGGGGAGGCAAGCGATTATCTGCCCCTGCATCAATGGTTTGATAAATCGAAGGAAATATTGGCGGACCCGCGTCACCGGGCGCTCCGGCATCATGCCGAAGGTATATTCATGCTGGAATCACTCTTCGGTACGACCATTGTTAACGCCGATGGCCGCGAGGTTCCTGTCCGCCTGATCGGCGAACAGCATGTCATGGAAGATTTGGGAACCATCCCCTCGTTTGCGGATTGGGCGCGGCTGATCGAACCACAGGCCTGGATGATGCGAGGGCAACCAAAGCTCGTCGCCGTTGAAGCGAATATGGCGGCGTAAGGCTTTTTCACGCGCAGCCTGTTCCGTACTACGTGTGCCGGTGTTGCAGGCGGGTTCCCAATATATAACCACTAAGCCAGCCGTTAAACATGCTTGCTTCAATCGTGATTGACGGATCCAAAACACGCGCTGTCAGCGTCTCCTGAAGATCAAATCAACCGTGACCAATTCGGCTTTTTCGCGAACCTTCCTGAACCAGGTCAGCCGCATTGCAACCAGCTTTGTTACCGGCCGTGTTGCACCTTTCAGGTGCTGCCCGCACCACCCGGACAAAGCTGGTTTCCCTTCGGTGCAATCCCGCTTCTCCCTGTTTCTAACGGATGTTCGCAAGCCGGAATGGTCCGGTTTGAAGATTAATATCAGGAGAATAACAATGACAAATATCGTAGTTTTGGTTGGACGTGTCACTCGCGATCCAGAAAGCCGGGAAACAAACGGTGGTACAACGGTTACAAATCTTTCGGTCGTAACCGATCGGCCAGCCCGCAACAGTGAAGGCAAGACCTACAAGGATGAAAAAGGCTTTACGGTCAAAGATGCAGAATTCCACCGTATCACTTGCTTCAACGGTCTTGGCAAAAACGTTGCCCAATATTGTACCAAGGGCCAGATGGTTTCGATCGAAGGGCGCCTGCATTATACGCAATGGGAAGATGCCGATAAAATCAAACGCTATGGCTGCGAAATTCTTGCCGATAAGGTGGATTTTCTCACCCGCGGTGCTTCCCAGGATAACAAGGATGCACCCGATATCGGTGAATAATCCTTGATCTTCATGCTTAATCAATCAGGCCTCGCCGGTTTCCCGGCGGGGCCTTTTTTATGTTCACATGCGTGTTTAGGGAGTTAGCGCGCTGAAGTAGAATTTCCAATTTTGAGTGTGGCTAGCGCCTGCTCTTCGTTCATTTTTCCAAGAACTGTTCCCATGCGCTTGAGACTTTTTGCGCTGAACGTTTCGACGCCGGTTCCCAAGAACATCCGTCCAAGTTCGATTGCCGCTTTGGTCTCCAGCTCTTGCTGTTTTGTGTCGAGTTTTGCGCGTTCGCTTTCAAGCTTTTTGAGCGCTGCCAGCGCACCTGTTTTTCTGGTCATGAGATTTCCTTTTTCTCAGTGTTGACCCCTTGAAACTCCGTAATTGCATATTGTCCCACCTGTAGGAAAATGATTTTTGCGAATGTAATCTGGATGTGGAATACGAATTTGGGGAGGGGTTGCTCACTTGAAGTCCAAGTATGATGCGCGAAGGGCCACCGCGTAAAGGACGACGGGGCCCCACCATTTTACCGCTCCGGCGGCTGGGCCGCCTTACGCGATAAAATCGTTTCCCCCATCGCCGCTTCGCGGCCGCCTGTTCCAGCCGGTCCTGTGACCCGGTAACCCTTCACGCATCACGAGACTTGTCGTCATTTTGACAAATTTCAGGAGGTAGTATGACACAGGTTATAGATACGGTATTTGATGCACAAAGCTATTTTGCGGCAGTAGAAACAGCGGAACGGAGGGCTCTACACAGCTTCTTTGATCAGCATGTCGTTGAGGACGACGACCAGGGTTATGTAGCACTGGATGAAGGAGATTATAACGCGCTACCGACATGGGCAATGAACCGGGTTGTCCATACTGTCCATGGGGCGCTGCTGGATGAATTCTAAGGACGGCACACAGGGCAGGGGCCGGAAACGGTCTCTGCCTTTATTTTTGTTCGCTTCAGAAAGTGGTAGCGCCGAAAATGTCTTTCAAACCTAGCCCCCCGACCGTCGGCCTGAAAGACATTTTCTGCACTGTCGGTTGGCTTAAACCTAACAGGGAGAAATACAAGGTACTTTGCCGAAAGGCGATTCCATACAATCATTCCGGGAATCGAGTTGCTAACTATCAGGAATAAAGATTATTCAGAATTTCCGTATCGATTCTGGCCATTTGCGACCCGGGCTGGCGTTGATATGGAAAACACCCAAATCGGGTGACATAGGGGCAGCGGAATCCCCATTCTGCTGCCCTTATTTTTTGCTCGTGCTTTAGTTTGTAATTCTAGCCATGGGGTAATTGTGGAACGCCGATGTCAAGCATCAGCGCGCGTTTTTATCCATGCTATCCACGTGGCATAACGCCACATGATGTAATCGAGAAAATTCCTAGAAATTTACTGCCGAGCTGGGAACAAAAGAGCGCACACCGTACGCAGCTCGCTGCCTTGGGTATATTGTTTTATATCAATTGTTTAAGTTCCAAAATGGCCCGATGTAACAGACAAATCCTCTAAGACTTGGTGGGTTTTGGGCAAGTCTTACCCCAATCACGTCAGCATAACATATTGATAAAAAGCGATATATAACCGATTGACTTAGACTTGTTCACGATTTATTCTTATTGGGCTTTTCGAAGGGTGAACCAGGTTCTTGAACGTCAAGGAACCTGAGTATGACCAACCATATTTGCTTACAAACCTATCTTTCTTATCCGCTGGCGCAGTGGGTCAGGTCGGAGGCTGACGATCACGGGGAATGTGTCAGCGTCTTCATTCGTGATCTTGTGATGGCGGCGTATATTGCGCAGGATGAAGGTAATAGCGACGCTTTAAAAGGCCTCGACAAAGCCCGCGAGATTGTATTTTCGTCCGTAGCGCTTGATGCCATTTTGACTGCCCATCCAGATAGTTCGCTTCGGCAAAAAACCCATGATGCCTATGCCCGCCGCCTGCAGCGATTGGGGCTTGCTCCTGCCTCTTCGAATGGAGGTCGTGATGAAGCGTAATCTGGTCAATTTCACGCGCGGTAGCCAGCTTCTCGGGCACTTTGGATTCATGTTCGCAAGTGGGCTCAAAGCCCCTCTCATTATCGCTGCTATTCTCCTGTTAGGGATGTGCTATTGGCAGGTAACATCTGGCCTCACCGACCATCAGCGCTACCTTGCCGGCATGAACCTTTATGCATCGCTCTACGGGTTCATGGAGTTTGATCCTACCAAGCCGGTTAATCTTGATCTTGCCGGTGGCGCGAGCACTGAAATGGCGATTTCAACGGTTCAGAACTTCCCTCCTGTCGTGCGCGCAATGGAAGCATTATGGACTGCGCTCCGGACGGCTTTGGCCATCTCCGTATTGCTGTTTCTGCCTGCCTTTATACTATTTTATTGGGTGGCTGAATATTTTGGTGGACGGTCGAAAGAAAGTAAACATGAACGCGGAGCGCAGCTTGCAACATTGCCCCAGCTGCAAGCGGAAATAACCCGCCATAATGCTAGCGAGCAGGTAAGGGAAATGCGCGCCGAATTAGGCCGGCGTTGGCGACTGGCAGGGCAGCATGGGCTCGATGCGGCGGGCTATTATACTCCCTCTGCAATTACAGGTGTTCGTTATCCCTGGCGGCTTGAACAGAGCCATGCGATGCTGATCGGAACCACCGGAACCGGTAAAACCGTTGCCCTGCTGGAGATGATAGACGAGGCCCGCAGAAAGGGACAGCGCGCCGTCATATTCGATCTGACCGGCGCTTTTATCGAACATTTCTATGACCCTTCGCGTGATGTCATATTGAACCCGCTTGATGCCCGCTGTCCGCAATGGAGTGTGTTCAATGATTGCAGCACCATTGCCGAATTTCACAGCGCTGCTGAAGCAATAGTACCCCAGGATGGGGGCGGCGATGACCAGTTCTGGGTTATTGGTGCCCGCTCGGTATTTGTGCAATCCTGCATGCAACTGATGAAGGCGGGAACGCCAACCAACGAGGCGCTCGCAAACAAGCTGATTACGGCCGATCTCACAGATGTTCATAAGCTCCTAAAGGGTACTGTCGCGGAGCAACTGACCGCGCCCAAAGCGGCCCGGATGGCAACCTCAATCCGGGCTGTGCTTAATGCAAATGCCGAGGCTTTGATGTTGCTGCCCAAACATGGTCCGCACTTTTCAATCCGCGACTGGGTGCAGGGTGAATGCGAACGCGGCGGGATCATATTTATATCCGCGCGCTATGTGGACATGAGTATCTGTTCCAAGCTGCTAACATTGTGGATGGACACTGCGATGAATACCCTCATGTCGATGAGCCGGACATCCGATTTGCGGGTGTGGTTCATGATTGATGAGCTGGGCGCATTGCACCGGTTGCCAGCGCTGGAAAAAGGTTTGCAAACGGCCCGCAATTTTGGCGGCGCTATCGTGACTGGTATTCATGCATTTGCCAAACTCAAGGAGGTGTATGGTGAAAATATGGCGATGACATTGTCTTCGCTTGCGCGCACCAAATTAATACTGGCTACAGCCGACCGGGAAACGGCAACATGGTGCTCAGACTTTATCGGTCACCGGCAGATACGCGACATGGAAGAAGGCTATAGTTACGGCTATAATAATGCCCGTGATGCCGTCAGTCTAACCCCCAGAAGGCAGATCGAACCGCTGCTGCTGCCCGATCAATTTATGAACTTGCCGCGGCTCAACGGCTACATCAAGTTCCCCGATGGCTTCCCCGCTGCGCCGGTTAAACTGGTCCCGCAATCCTGGCCCAGTCTGGCAGAAGGATTTATTGCGCGGGCATTTGATGAGCCCGATGAACTGTATAAACCTCGCGCACCCAGCAAAGAACCACTGCCGTCTTCCAAGTCTGAAGGGACGGCTAAAAATAGCCACAGCGGGGAGGAGGAGCCAGCAGCGGACTCCGATGACAATGACGAAGGCGTCAAACAATCTGCGGCCGATCAGAAGGAGTTTGCCTTTCGGGAGCCCGAAGAAATCACCGACGTCCAGTTGTCCGATGAGCCTCAAGATAAAATACTGAAGGGCAACACAGCGGATCCCGCTACCGATGGTCCGATTAAATCGCTCGGCAAGGATGAGCAGGCGCCATCACCGTCTCCCGAAGATGACAAACAGCAGCGCTCTGATCTGCCTGATCCATCCGATCCAGCGAACAAGGCCCGGTCGCTGAGCGGTCTGCCGCGTGATGCTGGCCGGGATCTCCGTGAGGGCGCTGTGCGTGATGAGCCGGACCGCGATATCGGCGAATATGACATGTGAAACCTGCGCGGTGGAGGGCGCGCCCAAATGATGGGAATTGACTATGCTCTCTGCCTCAAATGTCCGCTCTGCGGGAGGCGCTGCAACTTATTTTGCGGCGGATAACTATTATACCAAAGCCGATGCCGACCGGTCCGGTCAGTGGATCGGAGAAGGAGCGGAGCGGTTAGGTTTAAAGGGCCAGGTGGACGCGAGCGGCTTTGAAGCTTTGCTGCGCGGTGAATTGCCAAATGGCGAGCGTGTTGGCAGCGATAAACAATATCACCGCGCCGGAACCGATCTTACTTTCTCGCTGCCCAAAAGCTGGTCGTTAATCGCTCTGGTGGGCGGCGATAAACGGATCATCGAAGCTTACCGGACGGCGGTGATCGAGACGCTGCAATGGGCCGAGAAAAATATCGCCGAAACACGGGTTTTTTCTCGCGGCAAGATCAAGGCCATTGGTTCCGGCAATCTCACCATTGGACTGTTCCAGCATGATACCAATCGCAATTCTGAACCCAATGTTCATTTTCACGCGGTTGTCGCCAATATCACCCAAGGCCCGGACGCCAAATGGCGGGCGCTGCATAATGACAAGCTCTGGTCGAACAACACGCTTCTGAACAGCATGACGATGGCGCGCTTTCGTCTTGAAATCGAAAAGCTTGGCTATCAGCCTGCCCATCAAGGCAAGCACGGTAATTTTGAAGCCGCAGGTATATCGCGCGAAGCGGTCATGGCCTTTTCGACCCGCCGACAGGAGGTGCTTGATGCGCGCCGGGGACCAGGACTGGAAGCTGGCAAGATTGCCGCTCTGGCCACCCGTGCGCCCAAAGAAGCCATAAAGGACAGGGATGCCTTGTCTACAACATGGCAGGAAGCAGCACGGGCGATGGATCTCGATCTTGGCGGATTGATCGACAAAGCGAACATTCGCGCAGCTGGTTTGGAGGTTGATAAAAATCCCAATCTGTCGCTGGCGCAAAAAGGGATGATTTTCCTGCGCGCGTTTGCAGAAAAAATTCAGGGATTTGGTCCAAAGCCTTCCGCCGATCCTTTGGTGCCAGTGCATATCCTGAACAAACCCCGCGAAGAGATAGCTGCAGCGCAGGCGACCGCTTCAGCCATTCGCCATCTGGCGCAGCGCGAAGCAGCCTTTGGGGTTCATGATGTTTACAAGACAGCTTTGGATTTTGGCCTACCGACATCCATTGCCCATGTCGAACGCCGTGTACGGGCGCTGGTCAGGGAAGGTGAGCTCGTCCGGGGCAAAGGACGCGACCGTGATTTTGTCACCACGCGTGATGCTTTGCAGACCGAGCAGCGGATAATTGGACAGGTTGAAGCGGGCAGGGGCAAGTCAGAGCCTTTTTTGTCATCGGGCATGGCAGGCGATCAGCTGCAAGCGGTCGCGGGTCTTAACTTTGGGATGACACTTAACGAAGGACAAGAGTCCGCAGGCCGGATGATATTATCATCGTCCAACCGCATTATCGCGGTGCAGGGCATTGCCGGGGCAGGCAAGAGCAGCCTTCTTAAACCCGTCTCGCAGCTTTTTGGCGAGAATGGTAAAACGGTTCTGGGTCTCGCCGTCCAGAATACGCTCGTCCAGATGCTCGAACGCGATACCGGGATTGCGTCGATGACCCTGGCGCGCTTCATCGGAAGTCACAAAAACCTCCTACAGGAGGGAGCGGATAAAAATGCTCTCACAGAAGCCAAAGCCGCCATGAAAGACCATGTGCTGGTGCTCGACGAGGCCTCGATGGTATCCAATGTCGAAAAAGAAAAGCTGGTCCGGCTCGCAAACCTGCTCGAGGTAGACCGTCTGGTGATGATCGGGGACAAGAAGCAGCTTGGCGCTGTCGATGCCGGCAAGCCCTTCGCGCTTGTGCAGGCCTCGGGCATTGATACCGCAAAAATGATCACCAATTTGCGCGCGCGTGATAAAATATTACGCCGCGCACAATATTCAGCCCAGGCCGGAAATATCGGCGAGGCCATGTCCTATTTGAAGGACCATATTATCGAAACCAAAGAGGGCAGCGCCCTGATCGCTGCCGAACGCTGGCTCGCGCTCTCTCCGCACGAACGGCAATCCACGGCCATTTATGCTTCGGGTCGGGCGCTGCGCACCGCCGTCAATGAAGCGGTCCAGACCGGGCTTAAACAAAACGGTGAGCTCGGCAAACGCGGACTCAAATTGGAAACTTTCTCCCGGGTCAACAGCACCCGCGAAGAACTGCGCTATATTCACAGCTACAAACCGGGCATGATGATTGAACTTAAAGCTCCGGACAGAAGTCAGCGCCTTAGCAAAGGGCAATATGATGTCGTCTCGGTCGATGAACGCCCAAAGAAGCTTGTATTGAAAGATCACAGGGGCAGGGAGCGGAGCTTTCAGGTCAGCAAACTTCGCGCCAATGCATCTGAAGACCAGATTGCTCTCTATGAAAAGAAGCATCTTGATATTTATGCCGGTGATAAAATCCGCTGGACCGATAGCGATCACAAACGCGGATTGTTCAATGCGGATCAGGCAAGCATCACAGACATTGATGCCAAGCATGTTAGCTTGCGAACATCTTCCGGCATCGAACACCGGCTCCGCCATGATGATCCGATGCTCAAACGCATTGATCTGGCTTACGCGCTCAATGCCCATATGGCTCAAGGGCTAACCTCAGATCGCGGGATCGCCGTCATGGATAGCCGTGAACGCAATCTTTCCAACAAGCAGACGTTTCTGGTTACGATTACCAGATTGCGGGATGGTTTGACGCTAATTGTTGATAACCGCGAGAAACTGGAAACGGCGGTTGAAAAGAATGACGGCGCAAAAACATCGGCGCTCGAAGTGACCAAGCGTCTTGGTAAAGCCGCTGCCACGGGGCTTGCCAAAGGAAATGAACTTGCGCCCAAAGAACCGCAACAGGACCAGCGAGAACTTGAGAAAGAGCACAGCAAGCCATTGGATATGGGGATTTAGAATAGCTCAGAGCGATATTCCTCTCAAAGCGCGCGACCAAACCAAAGCACGCGACCTGCGATATGGACGGTGCTGCGATCAACATCCTCCCAGGTCGGATAGGTCGGGTTATCACTGGCAATGGTAATGAAGGGACTATCAGGACGCAGCGCAATTCGCTTGATCACCAGCGTGTCATCAACCCGCATCACATAGATCCCATCGCGGAGCCGCGAACCATGATCAGAAGCGTCCACGAGCACATCATCACCGTCCGACAGGGTCGGTTCCATGGAATCGCCCATGACGCGGACTACCGATAGGCTGACGCCTCTCGCCGGTGTCAGTTTGCGCAGCCAGCGTTCATCGAATGAGAAACGCGTTTTCCTATCCTCACTTGTCGCAAGCGCGCCATGTCCTGCAGAAACATTGACATCAAGCACAGGGACTTCGACCATACCGTCGCTGCCGGTTGGCGGTGGCCCGCCCAAGAGTTGTTCGTCAATGCCGTAAAAGCTCGCCAACCTAAGTCTGTCCTCCGGGTCCAGCTTGCGCGGCGAACCGCGCTTGATGAACTGCTGGATATAGGCTGCATTACGGCCAAGCATTTTTGAGAGGCCGGAATAATCATCCCCGTTTTCGCGGATCAGCCGGTCCAGAGTTTTTCGTACATCATCCATCTTTTGTGCCTTTCGACCCCTCAATAGGATTTATCCTAGACAATATGCAATCTTCCTACTAGGAACATAACAAGAACGCAAGGAATTTATGATTCGAGGAGACCTCAATTGAAACTGTTGGATCGTATCGAAATGCACCTTAAGCAGACACATATGTCGCCGACGCGGTTTGGCAGGCGCGCGGTGGGTGATCCGAGGTTTGTTTTGGATTTAAGGGGAGGGCGCAGGCCGCGTGCCAGGACGTTGAAGAAAGTGGAGGAATATTTGCGGAAACAAGAAGCTTTTAGCTCGGGATCACAACCACTTGGGCTCAACAATAGTTGATGCGGTTTATTCGATTCAGATCGAACGTGAGGCCTATAGGCAATTAGTGTACGGACACCTTCAGAATTTACTCAGATTATCGTGCCAAATATAGTTTCGCATTAATCTTCCAATACGGAGCCATTTGATTTAGCATGAAATTTGAAAATACCAAAACTGTACTACTGCTGAACACACGGCTCTGGTCTTAAGGGTTAGTATTGTTCTCCTGCATTTCTAACATCAAAGGTTTTTGGGGCATATTGAAAACTTAGACATTGGCGAAAATTGGGGGCACGCATGAAAAGACTGGTATTTTGTTTTGACGGGACTTGGAATAAGCTTGCCGCCGACTCACCGACTAATGTTGTGCTGTTGGCAGAGATGACCAAGCCGATCGCATCCGATGGTACGCCTCAGTTAATCTACTATGACGAAGGTATCGGTACCGCTAAGGATGAACGGTTTCGCGGTGGCGCATTTGGCAAGGGGATGATGGACAACATCCGGGATGCCTATCGCTTTTTGCTGTTCAATTACGAACCCGGCGATCATATTTTTGCTTTCGGTTTCTCCCGGGGGGCCTTCACGGCCCGCTCGTTTGTCGGTTTTATCCGACATGCCGGAATATTGAATGTCGATAGCGCTAAAGAAATCGAAGAAGCGATCGGTCTTTATAAGGCAGTTTTCAAGGGTGACGGCGATGACTCGCTTGATGCGCTCAAATTCCGTTCCCAATATTCTTCACAAATCTGTGTGAGCGAGTGGGATAAGGACTGGCGGCAGGAGAATTGTAGCGAAATGGACTGGCGCGATATTCCTATCCTGCAAATCAAATATATTGGTGTTTGGGACACGGTGGCTGCGCTGGGCTGTCCCAAATTTATTCCTGGAGCCACTTGGATAAACCGAAAATTTAAGTTTCACGATGCCAAATTAACCAGCAAGCTGCAGGCGGCGCGCCATGCTGTGGCAATCGATGAGCGCCGTGTCCTGTTTGAGCCTGTCCTGTGGAACAACGTGGCGGATCTGAACACCGACCAAGACTGGTCGATGTATGATCCCCACGCCCCATATCAGCAAAAATGGTTTCCTGGCGTTCATGGTTCGGTCGGCGGCGGCGGTCCGGAACGGGGGCTTTCAGATGCAACGCTAGCCTGGGTTTTGAAGGGTGCCAGAGCGCAAGGACTAGAAGTTCGCAACGGCCCGGAATCACGAGCCTATGAAATTTCCCCCAACCATTTGGCTCCCTTGCAGAACGATCCCGAGGTTGCGCGCAGCGCCAACTCGCTCATCGGCAAGTTGAAGAGCGCCATGCTTTCTTCGGACCGTGTCGGACCAAATGATATTGTCCAGGTCAGCGCAAGCGCTCGCCGCCGCTGGAACGCTGAACCTAGTGCAGGACGAGGTGCTGCTGCGTATCGGCCAAAGACTCTGGACGCCGTTGCTTCTAGGATGACGGTATTGGGCGTGGATGCTGAGGGATCAGATGACGAAATTGCACTGGTCCATCCAGTAGTGCGTGGCGACACGCTGGGGAAACTGGCGGCAAAATATTTGGGTAACAAGAACAGATATGACGAGATTTTCAATCTCAATCGGGATCAACTCGATGATCCTGATGATATATTCGTTGGGATGGCCTTGAAGATTCCACCGGATCATTTGATGGGCAATGGAGCAGGAGGAGGAGATCATGTTACTGACTA
>JBPPMB010000075.1:0-2199 GCA_051305855.1 Desulfuromonadales bacterium | reverse complement strand
GTCCTGGAGCGGGCGTAGCTGGTTATCCTGGTGATTTCCGGGAAGCGTTCTTGCAGGTGCGAGAGGATGCGGCGCACGGCGTCAGGTTTCATGGCGAGGGAGTCGCCATCCTGGAGGAAGGCGGTCGTGCCGCCGTTATGGAGAGCGTTCGCAACCAGGTAGGCGTTTTGGTCGAGCACTGGTTTGCCGCTCTTCAGGTCGTTCCTGATCGACGCCATGGTGTCGATATCCGCCATGACCTCGGCAACGTCGCGGATTTCAAAGGGCAGGCCGCGGTATGAACGGCAGAACCTGCACTTGTTCCAGGGACAGCCGCGCGTCAGGCGGATAAGGTAACTCCCCGCTTCGCTGGGCGGACGAATGGGTCCGGTTTCAAAACAGTTCATGCTCACGATGCTACCATGGTACTGGAATCCCCATCTTTTGCAGTTTCTCTTTGAACTCGGTTGCCTCCCGCGACTCCTTGATGGCCGCCTGCTTTTCTTCCAGCCAATGCATTTCATGGAGCAACTGCCTGGCTTCAGCTTGCTTGCCCTGGCCGAGCAGCGCAAGGACCCTGGTTTCAGAATCAGACAAGTGCAGCCCGTTAAAGCGATATTCGAGAAACGCTTCCCAGGTGTACGGTACCCATTTGCTGACAATTTCCCGGCCGATCAGCTGGGCATACTCGCGAATCTCATACTGGGCGTGCGCGTCCATACGCAGGGCCAGGAAATGCAGCAGGTTGTGCAGGTCGACCTTCCAGTAGGCTTCCGTGTAGGTTGACAGGGGCAAATCCTTGCGGGCCAGTTCGCGCGCCACCCCGCATTCGAGACGTTTGGCGTAGAGTTCCTTGCTGATGACATGAAACTCAGATTCAGCCTTGGACAGCTCTGCACCGAGCTCGGGGCTGATCGCCGCGCCGCTCCCCTGCTTGTTGACCTCCGATTGCGAGCGCCATTCATCCGGCCGGGTCGTGCGGCAGGCATCAACAGCCACGGAATACCGGGTCGAGTACTCATTAACGCTCGCCATCCTGTGCCGGATCCATTGTCTCCAGCAGTCCATCGGCACCCGCACGTGCAGCTTGAGCTCACACATTTCAAAAGGGGTGGTGTGCCTGTGGCGCAGAAGGTAGCGAATCAGGTTGCGATCCTCACTGACTTTCTTGGTGCCAGCCCCGTAAGAAACGCGTGCTGCCTGGACGATGGAAGCATCCGTGCCCATGTAATCGATGACGCGAATGAACCCGTCATCCAATACCGGGAATTTAACGCCGAGGAGGCCGTCAAGTTCAAAACTGCATGGCCGGGACGAAACAGAGTCCTGCTTATTCATAGCTTGCTCCCACGCTGTATGTGTACAAGGGAAAACCGCTTGATCCGGTTTCCGGGTAAAAGTTCAAACAGCTGCACATTACGCTTATCGAAGAATTTTGCCGGGCTGTCAGTCTCGGCTTGCCGGTCGCCGGGGAGACACTTCCAGGAGCGGCTTGAGAAACTTTTCAAATGTGGCCTGCTGTTTTGAGGTCAACAGGTCGAGGTCGCCATGGTTGTCGAGCAGAAAGGTGCCGACGCCTATGACGGTTCTGGCCAGATAACCGGTCCCGGCAACGCTCTTTTCAATTTCATTGGCTCGTTTACTGATCAGGATTCTCAATTGATCCAGGTCGATTTGCATCTTCTCTTCTCCAAAAATGCTCTCTGTGCTTTGCACGCGAGGATAAAAGATTGTGTGCAGGCGTTACTCGAGGGCCTTGTACTCGACCTTGATGATCTCGAGTTCCGTTCGGCCACCGGGAGCTGCAAAGGCGACAGTGTCACCCTCTTTTGAGCCGAGCAGGGCGCGGCCGATGGGGGAGACCCAGCTCACGTAGCCGCGCGAGATATCAAATTCATCGGCTCCGACAATGCTGAAGACCTTCTCTTCACCATCCCTGGTTTCAACGGTGACGGTACAGCCGAAAAACGCCTTGCCGCGGGCAGTTTTCTGCTGTTCTAACGGGTCGACGATTATGGCATTCTCCAGGCGCTTGCTCAGAAAACGGATGCGCCCGTCATACTGCCTGAGTTTCTTCTTGGCGTAATGATAATCGGCATTTTCGCTCCGATCGCCATTACTTGCAGCCCAGGCTGCGGTATTGGCCATCGCGGGGCGCAGTTTGTACAGGATCTCTTTGAGCTCAGCCCTCAGCCTCAGGGCGCAGGCAGGCGTCATGTA
>JBPPMB010000064.1:0-5023 GCA_051305855.1 Desulfuromonadales bacterium | reverse complement strand
TCGTAAATCCTCATAGAAAATAGGTATTTACGAAAACCGACGCGCCGATTTCACGACGATTTGTCAAGCAAAAAATGCGTTAACTCGTGAAAATATTGGCCATTATTTGCAACTCCGGGTGAATGCAATTTCCTAACCGGACACTACTGAGGATTTCTGGGGTACTTTTCGAGTTATATTCGAAAGTGGTGTTTGGGGGGGATTTGAAAAAATAAATGACGTACCCTGTTGGAATAGTTCGCCAAAACTAGATTCCAACAAAAAAAGGATACGTCATGAAGAAGAATACGGTTATTGGGCTGAAAAAGCCATTTGAAATTGCAGAAGATCCATTAACGGAGTTGCTCCGTACCGGTGCCAGAAGGTTGATCGCTGAAGCCGTTGAAGCCGAGTTGCAGGATTTTCTGGAGCAATTTTCTGAGTACCGGAATCAACAGGGGCAACAACAGATTGTCCGGAATGGGTATTTACCAGAACGGGAGCTCCAGACCGGGATTGGTTCTGTCACGGTCAAGGTGCCGAAAGTCCGGGATAAAAGTGGTCTGGGGATCAAGTTCAACTCGGCCTTGCCTCCTCCCTACTTGCGCAAGACCAAAAGTGTTGAAGACCTGTTGCCCTGGCTCTATCTCAAGGGGATTTCCAGCGGCGATTTTCAAGAAGCCCTCCGGTGCTTATTGGGCCCCAACGCTCAAGGGTTGTCCGCATCAACGACCAGCCGCTGCAAGCGGGTATGGGAAGAAGAACATACCGCTTGGAATCGGCGCAGCCTGGCCAATAAACGCTATATCTACATCTGGGCGGACGGTGTCTATTTCAACGTCCGCAGTGATGATGCCAGGCAATGCATTCTGGTGATTGTCGGTGTCACCGAGCAGGGACGAAAAGAGTTTGTCGCCATTGAAGATGGCTATCGAGAATCCGAGCAAAGCTGGTCAGAGCTGTTGCTGCGGCTCAAGTCGCAAGGACTGAGACATGGACCAAAGCTGGCAGTCGGTGATGGGGCCTTGGGTTTCTGGACGGCCCTGAGCAAGGTTTACCCAGTGACCCGTCATCAGCGGTGTTGGGTCCATAAAACGGCCAATGTTCTGAATAAATTGCCGAAGAGTGTTCAGCCAAAGGTGAAGCAGGCTCTGCATGAGATCTGGATGGCACCGACCAGAGAGACCGCTTACAAAGCCTTTGATATCGCTGTTGCGACCTACTCGGTCAAGTATCCGAAGGCAATGCAGTGCTTGATAAAAGACAAAGACCAGATGCTCGCCTTCTATGATTTTCCGGCCGTGCATTGGCAGCACATACGCACCAGCAACCCGATCGAATCGACCTTTGCCACAGTGCGCTTAAGGACATCAAAAACCAGAGGTTGCGGCTCCAGGCAAACGATTCTGGCCATGGTGTACAAACTGGGGCAGAGTGCACAGAAAAAGTGGCGCAAACTTCTAGGCTTCAAACTCCTGGCAGATGTTATACGGGGTGTTCAATTTAAGGATGGAGAACGCATTGATCCATTAACTGAGGGTGAAACCAACAGGCACGTCGCTTGATGAAATTTTTCTCAAACACCAGATTTGACAATAACTCGTACTTTTCACCCGAGGAGCCAAACAATTGCTCGATATGGGAGGTGGCAATGGGAAAGCTAAGAACAAAGCAGGGCATAAACGCCGCCGATGAACTGCACTTCCTGCAGGAGAGCAGGGCACACCCTCAAGGCAGCCTGGATAAAGTATTGTCTCTGAATCTGGTGTTGGCATTTACCGGGGGCCGTCCGCTGATCGAAGACGAGGAATATTTACTCCGGAATCTCAAGGGTTCCCGTGGCCTCAAATCCTCTTCGGGTCTTCTCAATTCGTTGACCAACCAGTATTTTGCCCCCTGAAGTCGCCAAGGACCTGTGGGCCAAAATTCTCCAACATAAAAATGAAGTATCAAAGGCGCTGAAAAGGACGGCCCGAATTGCCGTCACCACGCTCGATTATCTGTCGAGCAACACAATAAATATGGATTACGCTACACTGGTCAATGACAGCTATGGACACTGGCAAGGAGACCGATAATGCGGAAGAAGACCATATCTAAATCCCGGCAGGTTCTGCCGGCATCACTGTCGAAGGTGCCCACCGGCATAACCGGTTTTGACGAGATCACCGGTGGCGGACTGCCCGCCGGCCGGCCATCACTGATCTGCGGTGGCGCCGGCTGCGGCAAGACCCTGTTTGCCATGGAATTTCTGGTGCGCGGCGCAGTGCAATACAACGAGCCGGGTGTCTTCATGGCCTTTGAAGAGAACGCCGAGGAACTGACCAGGAACGTCGCCTCCCTCGGCTTCGACCTGGCGGAACTGACCGAGAAAAAGAAAATCGTCATCGATCACGTTTACATCGAGCGCAGCGAAATCGAGGAAGCGGGCGACTATGACCTGGAAGGGCTCTTCATCCGGCTCGGCCACGCCATCCAATCCATCGGCGCCAAGCGGGTGGTGCTCGACACCATTGAGGTGCTTTTTGCCGGGTTGTCGAACACCAATATCCTGCGGGCCGAATTGCGCCGCTTGTTCCGCTGGTTGAAGGACCAGGGAGTCACCGCCATCATCACCGGCGAACAGGGCGATGGCACCCTGACCCGTCACGGGCTTGTGGAATACGTGGCCGATTGCGTTGTCATGCTCGATCATCGGGTGATCGAGCAGCGGGCCACGCGCCGCTTGCGGATCATCAAATACCGGGGCTCCCAGCACGGCACCAACGAATATCCCTTTCTCATTAATGAAACCGGTTTTTCGGTCTTTCCCGTCACCACGATCGGCCTGGACCACAAAGCGACCGACGAGCGTATCCCGACCGGTATTCCGAGACTCGACGCCATGCTCGGCGACAAGGGCTATTTCCGGGGCAGCTCCATCCTGGTTTCCGGTACGGCCGGCACCGGCAAGACCAGCCTGGCCGTCCACATGGTCAACGCTGCCTGCGGTCGGGGCGAGCGCTGCCTCTATCTCGCCACCGAGGAGTCGGCCGAGCAGATCATCCGCAACGGCAAGTCCATCGGCATCGATCTCAAACAGTGGGTGAACAAGGGGCTGCTCCTCTTTCACGTGACACGGCCGACATATTCCGGTCTGGAGATGCACCTGCTCAATGTGTACAAGCTGATAAAGGAATTCCGGCCGGCTGTCGCAGTGATAGACCCGATCACCAGCCTGACGAATATCGGCACCCAGGACGAAGTCAAGGCCATGCTGATGCGGATGATCGACGTGATGAAAAACAACGCCATCACCACCTTCTGCACCAGCCTTACCCATGGAAGCGAGGACATGTTGCAGACCGAGGTGGCGGTGACATCCCTTATAGATACCTGGCTTTCGGTCCGGCTGGTTGAGTACAACGGCGAGCGCACCAGGGTTTTGTATGTCCTCAAATCCAGGGGCATGGCCCATTCCAACCAGATCCGGGAGTTTTTGATCACCAACCAGGGCATTGATCTCACCGATGTGTATGTGGGCCGGGGTATGGTCCTGACCGGCGCGGCCAGGACGGTCCAGGAGATGAAAGAGGAGATGGAAGCCGAGGCCTGCCGGGAAGATTCGCAAAGGGCGCAGCGGGAAATGGAGCGAAAGCGGCAGATCATGGAGGCCAAGATCAAGACGCTCCGCACGGAATACACCTCTGAGGAAGAGGAACTGCTGGCCCGGGTCAAGGAGCGGGAGCGGCAGGAAAAGGCCCTTGCCGTTGACCGCGTTGTGATGGCGGACATGCGCCGGGCCGATACATCGAAAGAGAAACCGATTCCCAAAAAACAAGGGAACAAGGGGATGAAAAAATGAGTACCAAGGCAAATGAAGACAAAAAGAAATCTCCGGAGAGTCCAGCAAAAACGCCGAAGGGATGGGATGAGCCTGAAAATGCAGCAATGGCATGTGAAACCTGGGTCCTCAAGCTCTATGTCGCCGGCAAGACCACCAAGTCTCTGACCTCCTTTGTCAACCTGAAGAAACTCTGCGAAGAGCATCTGCAGGGCAAATACCGCATTGAGGTCATCGATCTGCTGGAAAATCCCCAACTCGCCGCCGGGGATCAGATCCTGGCGATCCCGACCCTGGTGAGGAAGCTGCCGGAGCCGATCCGCAAGATCATCGGAGATCTCTCTAACACCGAACGGGTGCTGGTCGGACTTGACCTGCGGCCCGTCGCTGGGGAACTGGAGTCATGGAAAATTGAGTGAGCGGATGAACCCTCGTGTTCTGTGTGGGGCTGCGGCCCATCTGCATAGCCGGCATTGCTCCCCAAGGACGTCATTATGATTGAAGATCGGAAAAGGATTGCCAGCGAGGAAAGCCTGCATCTGATCATCGAGAAGTCTCCCGATGCCTTGCTGACAATATCCCCGGCCGGCATCCTCCTGTATGCCAACCCGGCGGCAGAAACACTGTTCGAACGCCCGGTCGCTGAAATGCTGGGCACCGAGATCGGATTTCTGGTCGGCGGGGAAGAGAGTACCGAGATCGAGGTGCTCACGCCGAAAGGATTGTTGAAAGTCTCAGAAATGCGCCTGGTTGAGATCGAGTGGGAGGGAGAGAAAGCCACCCTGCTTTCCATGCGGGACATCACGGAGCGGAAAAAACTTCAGGAAAGACTCTCCCAAGCCCAGAAAATCGAATCGATTGGCCAGTTGGCGGGGGGCGTGGCACACGATTTCAATAACATGCTCGGTGTCATCCTCGGCCACACAGAAATGGAGCTTATGAAAGCGGGCCCTTCTAGCCCATTCATCTCTGATTTGCAGGAAATCTGTAAAGCGGCCAATCGTTCTGCCGAACTCACCCGACAACTAATGACCTTTGCCCGTAAACAGGTCATCGTCCCCAAAGTTCTGGATCTGAATGAATCTGTAACTGGAACGCTCAAAATGCTGCAGCGCCTCATCGGCGAGAATATTCAACTTTCCTGGGATCCCGCAGCCAACCTCTGGCCAGTGATTGTCGATCCATCGCAGATCAATCAGATTCTGACCAACCTTTGTGTCA
>JBPPMB010000225.1:0-7539 GCA_051305855.1 Desulfuromonadales bacterium | reverse complement strand
CCAGTCGGAGCAGTTCCTGTATGCCGCCGAATTCCTGCGTCATCTGTCGCTGCAGCAGGCCTGGGTCGAAGAGTTGGAGCGTTCGGCAGAATAAACAGAGGTGAAATGGCCTGGCTGGTCGTGCAGCGATGGATGGCTGGCGATCAGCTGGGTTTGCGGCATGAGTGGATGCTGCCCGGCTGACATGGATAAAGTCACTAAGCAACTCGCTTTCACAAATCTCAGGAGGGTTCCCGTGCGCTATTTGGTTTTGGTAACCGCATTGATCATGACTCTTGGGCTTTGCCCCAGCTCGGAGTGTGCTGTTTCTCGCTGGGACGAAGCCTATCAAGCCTACCGTGACAAGGATTATGTAAAGGCAGTCGAGCTGTTTAAAACCGAAGCGATGGCTGGCAATGTAGAGGCGCAATTCTATCTGGGGGCCATGCATGAATACGGTGATGGCGTCACAAGAAATCTCGAGGAAGCTGTCCGTTGGTATCGCATGGGCGCTGATTCAGGCGATTCAGGAGCTCAACTGAGTCTCGGTCTGATGTATTTCCGGGGACAGGGTGTCCCGAAAGAATGGACCGAAGCCGTTAAATGGTGCCGGTTGTCGGCCGAGCAAGGGAACATGGTTGCGCAACATAACCTTGCATACATGTATGCAACCGGACGAAACGGTGTGCCGGTCGATCTGGTTGAAGCTTATGCCTGGTGGTCGCTTGCCGCCGCCAATGGCCTCGGGATTGCGCGAGATCGCATGCATGAAGTCATGGATAAGATGACCGCTGAGCAGAGTGAAAAGGCGAGAGAGTTGGCTGAAGAGTATTTCAGTCGAATCGGCGTTGACCCATTGGTCCCGTGAAGCGGGCAAAGGTTATTAGGTGCCCATTCTTTGCCTCCGAAGAGCGGCCACCAACCCCGTTTGACTTGACCTCCAAGTTTTTATTGCAAATACTCGTCACTTATGTATATTTGAAGAGGATTTGCAATAAGGAGATTCCATGGGTCGGCAGCAACAGATACTGAATCTTGCCAGAGAAAAAGGGATTATCCGGGCCGAGGACGTCGAGGCGGTGGGGATTTCCCGGAACTACCTGTATCGGATGCACAAGGAAGGTCTTCTGGAGAAGAGGGCTGTGGGACTCTACGCTCTGCCTGACGCTCCCGTGACAGAGGACACATCTCTGGCTGAGGTAGCGAAAAGGCTGCCTCACGCCGTTGTTTGTCTTATTTCTGCCCTGAGTTACCACGAGATCACCACCCAGATTCCCCATGAGATATGGCTGACGATCCCGAGAGGCTCGTGGCGGCCGGATGTGGAATACCCACCGCTTAACCTGTCCTATGTTTCAGGTCCGGCCTATTCGTTCGGTATTCAGGAGCATGTCCTAAACGGTGTGGCGGTTAAAATTTACAGCCCTGCGAAGACGGTGGTTGATTGCTTCAAGTTCCGAAACAAGGTTGGCCTCGATGTCGCCATTGAAGCGCTCCGCGAGGCATGGCGTTCACGTAAGGTCACCATGGACGAGTTGGTGGAAGCCGCCAGAGTCGACAGAGTGTCGAGAATCATGCGCCCCTATCTGGAGGCGACGGTATGAACAAGAACAAGAAAAACGTTGCCCATTCAATCTTTCAACGGCTTCTGAACCGCGCCAAAAACAATAAGGAAGATTTCAACCTTCTGCTCTCCCGGTACGGCATGGAGCGATTCCTTTACCGGCTCAGCGTCTCACCTCACAATGATCGGTTCATTCTGAAAGGAGCCAGTCTATTTCTGGTCTGGAAAGGACAAAATTACCGCGTCACCAGGGACGCAGATTTTCTGGGATTCGGTAATGCCGATACTGAACAGCTCGCGGACGTGTTCCGCGACATAAGCCGAGTCGAATTTCAGGGAGACGGCATGATCTATCTGCCGGACTCCCTGAGTGCGGAGGAGATCCGCGAAGACCAGGAATATGATGGCGTGCGAATTACCTTGGTCGGCATGCTCAATCAGGCTCGGATTCCTCTTCAGGTTGATATCGGCTTTGGGGACGCGATCACACCAGCCCCCGAACAGATCGAATATCCGACCCTTTTTGACGCGCCCCCAGCGCTCTTGAAAGCCTATCCCCGTTATACGCTGGTGGCCGAAAAGGCGGAAGCCATGGTCAAACTCGGTCTGGCGAACAGCCGAATGAAGGACTTCTATGATCTCTGGCTGGTCTCCAGACTCTTCTCATTCGAAGGGAATTTGTTGCGAAATGCGTTGGAGAATACCTTCAACCGGCGGCGCACAACATTTCCGGGGTCAACACCCTTTGCGTTCACGCCCTCTTTTTACGCTGATCCTCAAAAGTCAGTGCAATGGACAGCCTTTGTCAAAAAGTCAAAGCCCGACATTCCGGTTGGCGACCTGTCTGCTGTTATCGCCGACATAGCTTTCTTCCTCATGCCTGTAATCGAAAGCCTGCAATCGAAGGCCTCTTTTGACAACGAATGGATGCCTGATCAGGGATGGAGTATTCGATCTTAAGGGTTTTTATGGGTCCGGACTCTCTTCCGGAAAGCTGCCCCCGATCGCTGGACCGCGTCAGCCCCCTGGACGTGACCCGATAAAAATAGCTCAACCTCCTCCTGGTTACGTCGACAAGGATTATGCCTTCCCGCCAACCAGTCGGATAACTGCTCCGGGTCGCGTCCCATCTCGACACCAAGCTGCTCCAAGGTCAGACCGTTAACATGTTTGTACCAGCCCAGTCTTTCCATGACTTCGTCAGGACATGGGATGGGATTGTAGCCGAGAAACTCAATAACTTTTGGTATACAACGCGACGTGATCGACCAACCATGCTCCCAATTCCAGATGCTGGAGGTGGTTACGCCGATCTTGGCAGCAACATCCTTCTGATACAATCCAAGCGCAAGACGACGACGGCGCAGGTGATCACCGAGGGTGACAGGTTCCTGAGTGAACTCTTTTGGAGGCGGTATCTCAAGGGGGATGCCAATTTTATAGGCGTCTCTGGTTGGCTTGTTGTTGGTAAAGGTGTACACATCCCTGTCCCTGCGGCTTCCTCGGTGATCCCCAGCACGATTGCATCTGCACGCCGCTGATGCTGCAGCGCTACCAGACCCGCCTCTCCGGCCCGCTGCTCGATCGCATCGACCTGCACATCGAGGTGCCGCGGGTACCACACAAGGATCTCACCGACCCTCTCGATGCGGAACCTTCCTCGGCGATCCGTGGCCGGGTCGAAGCCGCCCGCCAGCTGCAGCGACAACGGCTTGCTCCCTTCAGATTGTTCAGCAACAGCCGCATGCAGGCCCGCCATATCCGCAAATTCTGTCTGGTCGACGAGTCTGGACACAAGTTGCTGGAGATGGTCACCGACCGGCTGGGGCTTTCGGCTCGCAGCTACAGCAGGATCCTCAAGGTCGCCAGGACCATCGCCGACCTGGCCGGCGAGGAACATATCCGCCAGCCGCATCTGGCCGAGGCGATTCAGTATCGGGGGTTGGATCGGAAGACGATTTGACGAGCGCGCGCAATTTTCTCGTCCCCTCCACAGGGCCCAACGCCTTTGCCACAGGACGCAATCCACAGAACGCTGCCGCGTAGCCGCCACCGAGGGAATCCTGCGCATTCTCTCCCCGGAGGAGATCGAAGGGGTCATGGCCCATGAGCTGGCGCATATGCAAAACCGTGATACGCTGATTTCCACCATTGCCGCCACCTTCGCCGCGCCATCTCCATGCTCGGCAGCATGCTGCAGTGGGCCGCCATCTTCGGTACCGGACGCAGCGAGGACGAGGAAGGGGGAGGCCTTCTCGGCGGTTTGGCCCTTGCGATTATCGCTCCGCTGGCGGCTATGCTGATTCAGATGGCGATCTCCCGGTCCCGCGAATACCACGCCGATGCCTCCGGCGCGAAGATCTGCGGCAAGCCGCTGGCACTGGCCGGCGCGTTGCGCAAGTTGCAGCAGGCCTCAACGAGGATGCCGATGCAGGAGGCGACCCCCGCCACCTCACACCTCTTCATCGTCAACCCCCTGACCGGCGCATCGATGCTCAAGCTCTTCTCCACCCATCCACCGATGGAGGAGCGCATTGCCCGCCTGGAGGCGATGACCTTTTCAGGGAAGTAAGGAAAGACTATGGGCCCAAATCGTTTCTCAGGCTCCGGACCGGCAAATAAACCCTCGCGATTGGAGAAATGCTCGTGAACTCCCTCTGGATGTGGATAGGCTTTAACCTCTTTGTCCTCGTGCTGCTGGCTCTGGATCTGGGCGTGCTCCACCGCAAAGGCAAGGAGGTGGGGATTCGCGAAGCGTTGCTGCTCAGCCTCGGCTACTTCATTCTGGCGCTGATCTTCGGTACCGGGGTCTATCATTTCCTCGGGGTGAACTCCGGAGTCGAGTTCTTCACCGGCTACCTGCTGGAAAAGAGCCTGAGCGTCGATAACATTTTTGTCTTCGTGCTGATCTTCAGCCATTTTCAGGTTCCGGCGCAGTACCAGCACCGGGTTCTGTTCTGGGGGATTCTGGGAGCCCTGCTGATGCGCGCCGCGATGATCCTGACCGGAGCGGCGATTATCGAAGCCTTCCACTGGGTCATCTACCTCTTCGGTGCTTTCCTCATCTTCACCGGGGCCAAGATGCTGGTGACGATCAATCAACAGCCCGACATGGAGGGGAATCGGCTGGTTCTTCTGATCCGCCGCCATTTCCGGGTTACGGAGGGGTATGAAGGGAACCGGTTCTTCACCCGCCGAGACGGTCTGCTTTATCTGACGCCGCTGATGGTGGTTTTGATCCTGGTCGAAGTCTCAGACGTGGTGTTCGCGCTCGATTCCATTCCTGCCATCTTTGCCATTACCACCGACCCGTTCATCGTCTATACGTCGAACGTCTTCGCTATCCTCGGCCTGCGGGCGCTCTACTTCGCCCTGGTCGGTATCATCCATCGCTTCCACTATCTCAAGTACGGCCTGTCGCTGGTGCTCATGGTGGTCGGCGCGAAGATGTTGATTAATGCCGCCTTTGGTAAAATCATCCCTACCGAGGCGGCGCTGCTGGTCACCGCCCTGCTGATCGGCGGCTCGATGCTGGTGTCGGTGCTCAAAACCCGGAGGCTGCCGAAAGAGATCAGCACTGCAGAAGCCGTTCACGGCTGGGTTCCGGGAAGCCCGGCGAAACCGAAATCTAAAGAAGATTCCCTGCCTGCGGCTAAGCCGTAATATGCTGTGGACGAGAACGAGCCGTGGATTTCTTACAAATTGTTACCCTTGCCATTTGCAGGGGATAAATGAGTTCCTGCCTGTTTGAAATTCCGCTCATTTGATCCTGGTACCGATCATTACACATTGGGAAGAGCAGGGACTGTCGTTCCTTTTGTCTGTATCCACCCCTTCTGGCTTTCATTCGGCGCTTCGGTATGCAACCATTCGTTTTTTATTGTATCGTTTTGGGGTTGGCATTGATTACAGAATTCGGCGGAGGTGAAGAATAAACAATGGAAACAATCTGGTTTGAACTCATCATCGTATTGCTGCTCATTCTGGCCAACGGATTTTTTGCTGGAGCGGAACTCGCCATTGTCTCCGTGCGCCGCGGCCGCATCGCCCAATTGGTGTCCGAAGGAAACAAGCGGGCCAGGACAGTGGAAGATCTGCTCTCAAATCCACACCGCTTTTTGGCCACGGTTCAGATCGGCGTCACCCTGGTCGGGACCATGGCCTCGGCCGTAGGTGGTGCCGCCGCCATTGAAGTCATTAAACCGATTCTTCAGAAAGTCCCCGTTCGAGTCGTCAGTAATGCCGCCGAGCCACTGGCGCTCTTTCTGGTGGTCGGTTGCATCGCCTATCTCTCCCTGATTCTGGGGGAGTTGGTGCCCAAGGCCCTCGCTCTGGAGTATTCGGAACGGATAGCCCTACGCGTCGCCCGGCCGATTCGTTTCCTGGCCCGGATCGGTGGTGTGGCGGTTTCCCTTTTGACTCTATCGAGCCAGACGGTTCTCTGGTTGCTTGGAATCAAGGCAAGCGGGGAGCAGGCTTTCGTCACCAAGGAAGAAATTCAGCATTTAATCGCAGAGGGGCAGGAAGCGGGGGCGGTCTCCTCAAACGAGCAGGAATTCATCCGCAAGGTGTTCGAGTTTTCTCAAACCAAGGTGCGGGAGGTCATGGTTCCTCGCCCCCGAGTTGTGCCCCTGGACCTGGAGCAGAGCCGCGAGCAGATCCTGCGGATCGTTATGGACAGCCAATATTCGCGTTTCCCGGTTTATCGGGGCGGGATCGATAACGTAGTCGGTTTCATCCATGGCAAGGACCTGCTGTGCCGGGCAGTACAGACGCCCGACTTCGACCTGGAAAGTCTTCTGAGGACCCCTTTATTTGTTCCGGAGTCGAAAAAAGCCAATGAACTGTTGCGGGAGATGCAACGTGGGCACATTCATATGGCGATGGTGGTGGACGAATATGGCAGCCTGAGCGGGTTGGTCACCACCGAAGACCTGTTGGAAGAACTGGTTGGTGAAATAGAGGACGAACATGATTTGGTTGAGCCGAAGCGGATCCAGCACCTCAAAGATGGTGGTTACCTGGTCGATGCCCTGCTCCCCATCAAAGACCTTGAAGATCTGCTCGGAGTTCGAATTGCCGAGGGGATGCCCTATGAAACCCTTGCCGGTCTAATCCTTTTCGAACTGAGGCATTTTCCTGTGGAAGGGGAACGTATAGTGTGGGAAGACTACCTTCTGACCTGTGTCAAAGTTAAGCCGACGGCGATTCGGAAGGTGAAAATCGAACCGGCAAGTGAGGAAAAAATGCCTTAGGAGAAATAAAAATTCTTGGGTTAAAAAAACAGCCGCTCAAACGGAAACGGTTCGCAAACCTGCCGGCACGATCAGGACGTCAGAATGAACCGTACGCAAGGTACTTTCCGTCACGCTTCCTAACAGTAGATGCGAAAGTCCCGAGCATCCGTGTGTGCCAATTGCGACCAGGTCGTATTGTTGCTCTGCCGCGAACCGAGTGATCGCAGAAGGTGCGTAGCCTTTTCGCACATGCTGTTTAACAGAATGTTTAGCAGAATCCTGGTCAAGATTGACTCCTTGCCTGCGAAATGGCCTGCGCCGCTTCGCCCTTCAATTGCTTGCGGACTTTCTCCATGTATTGGTCCATGGAGAGGTGATCGGGGGGCGGTAACTCCTCGATCACATGCAGTATCTCCAGGTGTGCACCATGCTCCTGGCAGATAACCATTGCTCGACGGACGGCCAACCGCGATCGGTCGGAAAAGTCTGTGACGACCGGCACTTTCTTGATGGCAATCATAATCCGCATCTTTTCTGCAAGTGGGTTGAGCGTCCGGCAGAATAAGGCAGGGGATGGCCTGGCTGGTCGTGCAGTGATGGATTGCTGGCGATCAGCCGGGCTAGCAGGCTGTCGGACTATCCATGAGCCGGCTGCAAATCCGGCTGTTTGGCCCATATTTCAGCTCCTTTTTGGTCCATAGCTACGGCTATGAACCTGCAAATGAGCTAAAATCTGTTCTCAAACATCCAAATTTTCGC